>JBAQJU010000170.1:0-1559 GCA_049300475.1 Terriglobales bacterium
GCAGCACCCTGATCCCATTCCGGAGGTGAGTTATCCTCCTGGTCGATGCCGGCCTCGACCGCCGCCACGCCGATGGGAAGCGGGCCGAAAGCTTCGAAGGCATAGTTATGAATCTTGGTTTTCTGAGTCGGACGGCTGTAAGTCAGATCTGGTTGAGTCGGGTTCGTGCTTGCGACTGTGACCGAAGAATCGGCCGCATTGAGTGACGACTGTGCCCTGGCCAGCAGCGGGAGGCCTGCAAGAAGACTGCCGACGAAGAGCGGGAGGACAATGAGGCGCAGTTTCATGCCGGAATCCTCCCAAGTCATTCCGGAGGCAAGTGTCGCAGAGTAGCTGCACACAAAGATGGTCACTTTTGCTCAAAAGTCGAAGAATCACGTTGCGTCTGACCAAATCCTGCCTTGGTCCCACTTCAGACAAGTGGTATCGCCTGGATGTGACTGGTTCTCAGTCGAAAACCGGGCTGAATCCAAATCGCTCGGTCATACCTGGAAGCATCGCGGCGATCGTCATGAGCCCCAGGGGAGGCTGCGCCGCGCGCTTGCCCTGAAACCACAGTGCGTGTTTGAAGCTCCAGCAGGTATCAGGAAATTGGGGGTAAATCAGCAGCGCCATCACGATTCACCTCCGAGGGAAGGCGCGCTGGAGAGCGCCGGCACTGAGGCGCGACACCGCTCGGCGGCAAGCCGTCTGACAGACTGAAGGGGAATCTCCAGTCGTGGAAGTTGCATGTGATTCGAGCAAGCCCGAATAAGGGTACGCATGTAAGAACGGGCGACCTGGTTCCACACCATGGGCCTTGAATGGAGGTAAGCACGTTTCCCCATCGAATGGCGCGCAGCATCGTTATCCAGCAACTCGACCGCCGCTTGGGCGATCGCAGCCGGATCCTCAAAGGGAACCAGGATACCCCGCCCATTGCTCAGAAGTTCGACAGCGTGCCAGTACGGCGTCGAGATTATCGCCTTTCCGCCACCCAGGGCATAGGCAAGCGTTCCCGATACTGCCTGCGCCTCGTAACGGTAAGGGGTTATGTAAATATCGGCTGAACAGACCAAGGACGCCATCTCCTGGGGACTGAGGAAGCGATTCTGAAAGATCACATGCTCTCCCACGCCTAGCTTTCTGGCCAGAGCCTGTAGCTGGAGCAGATACCGATCGCCTTCGACCAGCCGAACATGTGGATGGGTTGCTCCGGCAATGATGTAGACAACGTCGCTGTGTCGAGACAGGATCTGTGGTAGCGCGCTGATTACATTCTCAAGTCCTTTGTTGGGAGACAGGAGCCCGCACGTAAGCAATACGGTCGCTCCTTCGGTCGAAGCCAGCTTCCTGAAGAACGCAGGATTCTCGAACGGAAGGTTGGGAATGCCATGAGGAATCAGTTCAATCTTTTCCTCGGAAACGCCAAACACGTCCTGCAGAAAGCGAGAGGAGTGCTCGCTCATCACGATCAAGCGGTCGGAGCGCGCGGCAATTTCCTGCAAGACGACGAGCTGGTTGACATTCGGCTCGCGGAGAACTGTATGCAACGTTGTTACCACAGGCATGCTGAGGTG
>JBAQJU010000171.1:0-34467 GCA_049300475.1 Terriglobales bacterium
ATCTCGTAGAGCGCATGCGGGACCGGAACATCAGCCTCCAAGACCTGAATCAACTGCGGCTCTGGATAGAATCCAAACCCAACGTGCCTGAGGGATCGTGGTACTAAGGATTTTGCTTCGTTTAAACTCTGCGGCGAAGGCCCGTATCCTAAAACGTTTCTTCTGGCCGGTCAAGCAGCTAAAGGGCAGCAGCTCTAGCAATGGCAAGAGCCCGCTGACTATCTCGCAGCGGACCCCTTCGAAACCCCCTCGCAACCAACGCCAGCCGAACTCCCGCCGATACCTAATTGATATCCTGCTTGGCCTCCAGTTTCTTGACCAGGCCGTCCACGTAGACCTTCTGATTATCGGGAGCTGCGGCGAGCGCCAGTTTCATCTCCTTGGCGGCATCGTCGAACTTGCCTTGTGACGAGTACAGCCGCGCCATGCCGGTGTGCGTGAACCACATATCGGGATGCTTCTGTGCATTGTCGCGGAAGATGACGTAGGCTTCGTCACTGCGCTTTTCGCCCTGGAGGCCGCGCGCGTACATGTGAACCTGCAGCGGGGTGGCCAGCTCGAGGGCCTTCTTCTGGGCGGCCATGGCATCGTCCTTGCGGTTCAGCGCGACCAGGACCTTCGATTTCGTGAGCTCGTTGTCAAAACGATCTTCATTTTCGATCGATTTGTTGGCAAAGGTCAGCGCGTCGTCCAGATCGACCTTTTCGGTCAGGAAATAGTTCGCCGCTTCATCCCAGCTTATCCAGGTGTACTGGGCCAGGCTGCGCAACTGCTTTTTCAGGCTGGCTTCGACCAGGTCGTGGACATCGACCGAGACTTTGAATGGCACGGCGACTTTCTCCCATTCGAGTTCAACCACCGTCGAATCGGGCGTCACCTGATCGAAGTCATAGGTCAGAGCGTTGTGCATCTCCGCGGGTTGCGGCTTTACGTTCACGCGCAGCGCATCTTCAGATTGGTTGTAGGTGAACGAGCCCCACGAGGTCGAGTTCTTGGAGAAGATGATGGTCCACTCGTCGGCGTTCGGGATCATGTGCAATCCGTAAGTCCCTTTGTCGAGTTGCTTGCCTTCGATGGTGACCGGATCGCTGAAGGTCATGGTGGTGTTTTCATTGGCGCCTGCGCGCCATACCTGGCCGTAGGGAACCAGTGCGCCCCAGACTTTGCGATCGTTCACGAGGGGCCGGTGATAGTTGATCGTGATATCGGTAACGCCAATTCTCTGTGAGACCTTCGCGTGCTGGCTCTGGCGCGGCAGATCGAGCACGAGCGATTGGGCAAAGCCGATTTCGGCTATGGCAGCGACGACTACGAGCAGAGCAAGTGTCTTTGAGATTCCTCGCAGCATGGGGAATGCCTCCTTAAGAGTATCTGAAGATCGGTCTTCATCTGAACTTGCTGAATTGGGCTACGGACTGCGAGCCCACACCTGGTCGACGGGTTAGACGTGGTTCTCGCCTACTAGTAAGCAGTGTTACGTGAAGAATATTGCACCATGTCCCGATTGGGTCGACATTGCAGGAACTTCTCGCGAGGTGCGCAATCTTCTTGTGAAATGTGGATGGTGGACGTAAACTTTGGCGATCCTCCGGGCACCGTATTCCGCACCGGTGATGGTCGCAAGGGTCAAGGTTAAGCCGGGAAGGGATGGCCGGGACTTGATCGTGAACCAGCCGTGGCTTTTAAAGGTTAGCAGCTATACTTCAAGTGATAATTGGAGGATGACCGTGAAGAGAATTTTACCGTTTCTGTGCCTGCTGGCGCTTTGCAACCTGACCATTTTTGCCCAGACCCGGGAAGATCTTCGGGCCGTGCACACTACGGAAAAGTCTGCGATCCACGTACCGGCGCAAGAGAAGGCGGCGGAGCTTCGGGAGCTCTACAGCAACCTGGGAAGCAAGACCGACCTTTACCTCGATACTGACGGCTGGGAGTTGTCGGGATTCAATTCCTACGGCGGCGACCAATATGCATTCGCGATCGGGCTGCCATTCATTCCAAAGTCCGACTCCCACGTCGCGCAAGTGCGCGTCGCGGTGCAATATGTTCAGGGTACGAATCAGGTGAACCTCAGCATCTACGGGGATTCAAATGGCGCACCCGGAACGGTGCTGGCGGGGCCGGTAACGGTCACCAATCTCCCGGAATCTGGAACCTGCTGCATCTTGACCATTGCAAACTTTAGTCCACTCGCAGTCAGCGCAGGAACCCGCTACTGGGTAGTGGCGAATACACCCGCCACGGGGACAGGCAGCGACTTTGTTGGAGCTTGGGACTGGGTCTCCAAGATTATTTTGTTTGGAGGCAGCAACGGCACGACCGGCTGGGTTGGAACCGACATCGACGGGCTGCCGGCGGGCGAAGTGCTAGGCACAGTCCCCTAAGCATCGCCGTGTTTTCCACCACCACCCGCTAACCCCGCCCCATCCCGCCCGTCTATCTAACGAGGGACGGGTGCGTTTTTCACGGAACCCTTTCTCATCCTTTCCCGTATCAACTGAAGAGGGCGGGCGAGACCTTCCCTTGCGCGGAGGACCTCCGCTCCGGACGAACCCATGCGGATGTTGATCGAAATTGTGCGGCAGTCGCTCGCCACGCTGTGGGCGCACAAGCTGCGTTCGTTCCTCACCATGTTCGGCATCGCCTGGGGAGTGGGATCGCTGTTGCTGCTGGTGGGCTTGGGCGAAGGCTTCCGCAGCGGCCAGGCCCGGCAACTTAAGAACCTTGGCCAGGACATCATGTTCACCTTCCCCGGCCGCATCCCGGCCGTCGAAGGCAGCACCCAATCCGGACGCACTTACCATTTCAACTATCAGGATTATCTGGCCATCCGCACACAGGCGCGTTCGCTGAAGTATCTATCGCCGGTGCTGAACCGCGAGGACATTCGCGCGGTCAGCGACTATGGCTCGACCAATGGCCAGGTTTTTGGCGTGATGCCCGAGTACAACCAGATTCGCAACATTCCCGTTGGCACAGGCCGCTGGTTCAATGACGAGGACAACCGTGAAACTCGCCGCGTCGCGGTCGTGGGCTGGGAGTTGCTGAAAAACATCTTTCCCGGGAGGCCTGCAGTAGGCTCAACCATTTTGCTGAACGACATCCGCTTCGAAGTGATCGGTGTTCTGACTAAAGTGGGCCAGGACGGCAACAACGGGACTAATGCGCGTATTTTCCTTCCGATCGAGACCATGCGCAATCTGTTCCGGCTGAAAGAGCAGAACAGCGAAGACGCTATCTCGTTCCTGAACTACCGGCCCATCACGCCCTCTGACCATTTGGCCGCCAAGCAGGAGATTCACGAAATCCTCGCCCGCCAGCACGGCTTTGATCCCAAACTGGAAGATTCGTTCGAAGACTGGGACACCATCGAAGACAATCAACGGGTCGGCAAAATCTTCAGCGGCATGGACTGGTTCCTCGGCGTGGTCGGTGTGGTCACGCTCGCGCTCGGCGCGATTGGCGTTATCAATATCATGCTGGTCTCGGTGACGGAGCGCACGCGGGAAATCGGATTGCGCAAGGCTCTGGGCGCCACCAATCGCGCGATCCTGACGCAATTTTTTGTGGAAGGCGCGTTCCTGACTGCCTTGAGCGGCGGCATCGGGCTGGCCATCACCAGTGCGCTGGTCGCCATTCTTGCCGCATTGCCTGCGCCGGAAGGATTCGATACCCCCCGCATCGTTCTATCGTCGGCGGTGGTTGCGATTCTCTCGCTGGCATTCGCGGGCATTGCTGCGGGACTGTATCCGGCACGGCAGGCCGCGCTGCTGGAACCGGTGGAAGCCTTGCGCCAGGAGTAACTCATGATCCTCGAACTCGGCGGCCAAGCCTACAATGCGCTCAAGCATAACCGTCGGCGCAGCATCCTTACGATGCTGGGCATGGCCTGGGGCATCGCCACGGTCGTCTTGCTTCTGGCCTATGGTTCGGGCTTTGAGCGCGGACTCTGGGTCGCCTTCCGCTCGTGGGGCACAAATCTTGTTTTCATTTTTCCCGGACGCACTTCGTTGCAGGCGGGAGGCACCAAGGCCGGCAGTGAAATCAAGCTCACCGTCAACGATCTCGACTACCTCCAAAATGAGGTTCCGCTGCTCAAGCGCATCTCGCCGGAAGCCTTCAAACAAAGCACGGTCTCGTGGGGATCGCGCAGCGCGAGTTACGGCGTCAGCGGCGTCTATCCCTACTACGGCCACATGCGCCGCATGGCCATCGAGGACGGCAGTTTCTTCACTGATCTGGACGAGAACAATCGCAGCCACGTGGCCGTCCTGGGCGCCGACGTAAGAAAGAAACTGTTCTCAGGGCAGAATGCGCTCGGCGAAAAAGTGCGGCTCGATGGTATTTCCTACGAGGTCATCGGCGTGCTCAAGCACGTGATTCAGAATGGCGACGATGATATGAACGGCAAAGTCTACATCCCGTTCACCGCCATGAACGACCTGGTGAACACCTATTACCTGAACGCGATTGCCATCGAATACGAGGGCGATCACCAGAAGGTTGCCGACGCCGTGCGCCGCTCCATGGCCTTTCACCACGAGTTCGATCCCAAGGATAAGCGTGCCGTCTTCGTCTTCGACGTCTTTGCCGACCTGCTTGACCTGCGCGTCATCACCACCGGCATCAAGATTCTTCTCGGCTTCATCGGCTTGCTCACGCTTGGAATCGGCGGCGTCGGGCTGATGAACATCATGCTCGTCTCGGTCACGCAGCGCACCCGCGAGATCGGAGTCGAGAAGGCCCTGGGCGCGCGCAGTTGGCACATCCTCGTCCAGTTTCTCTCCGAAGCTCTCGTCATCACCCTGCTCGGCGGATTGGCCGGCGTGGCTCTTGCCTATCTTGTTTCCTGGTCGGTGGGATCGCTCACGCTCTGGAGCGCTTTCGTCGAAAACGGTACCGAGGGCGACATCCGCCTCGCCATCGATTCCACAACGTTGCTGGCCTCGACCGCCATCCTGGGATTCGTCGGCGTAGTCAGTGGAATGCTGCCCGCGATCAAAGCGTCGCGCCTGGATCCGATCGAAGCGCTGCGCTACGAATGAAGCAGCTCTTAAGCGTTGCGCGGTGCCCCATTCAAGCCCTCTTTTGGCTTGAGTGGGGAACTCCCTCGGCGTGACCTCA
Source organism: Terriglobales bacterium (assembly GCA_049300475.1). GTDB lineage: Bacteria > Acidobacteriota > Terriglobia > Terriglobales > Acidobacteriaceae > Acidiflorens. The sequence goes on from JBAQJU010000171.1 coordinate 5,125, forward strand.
TCTCGGTCCGAGCGGACTGAAACGAACGGCTATACAGCCACCAGTCAACTGAACAGGGTTGCTAACGTAAATCGATGTTACGCCATCAGACACTATCCGAGCAGGGAGTCCTGCGACTCTGGCGTTCTTGCCGAGTCAGGTCATGGGAGGCGCTCAAATATCTGGCAGTTCCAATCATAAGTTGCTATAGCACACCTTAGGTTTTTTCTTCATAATCCGTGATATGGCCCTTGTTGTCTTCCTCCGGGGCGTCAACGTTGGCGGACACAGAACGTTTCGCCCAAGCATCCTCGCGCAAGAACTGAGCGCCTATGATGTGCTGAACGTGGGCGCGGCGGGCACCTTTGTCGTTCGGAAACCTGGATCTCGAACAAATGGATCCCGAGCAAAATTCCGTGCTGCCTTGCTTCGCAAGCTGCCGTTTGAAGCACAGATTATGCTGTGTGAGGGCCGCGATCTGTTGCGACTGGAGGCGGAGAATCCGTTTGGAACTCAGCCATCACCCCCGGATATTGTCCGGTTCGTGAGTATCCTGTCGAAAGCCAAGGGTGTCCGGGCGTCGCTTCCAGTCGCGTTTCCCTCAGATGGCGAGTGGCTGGTGCGGGTGATTGCGTCCGAAGGCCAGTTCGTGTTCGGAATGTACCGCCGTCATATGAAGACCATCGGCTACCTTGGCCAGATCGACAAGCTGTATGGCGTGCCCGCTACCACTCGGAATTGGAACACAATAGTTACGATCATGCGGATCTTGAAGGGTTAAAAGGTTGGGCGCAGGGATTCTAATTGTTGAGATTGCAGTGCCCCAGTCTTAATGAGCGACAGCCTGATTCTAAGTGATAAGGGACAGTTGGCGTAAACAGTGACTGCGCTACCCTCATCGAGAACTGGCCGATGTGGTCAATTAGTGATTATCGCCAGTAATCTCGCTCTACAGCTATTCCAACCGCATCTGTCTACTGTTTGTCCTACACCAAAACAGCCTTCTCGTCGGGTCTACTCGGGGACCAGTACTCTTCGACTAGAGTGCGCCCGTCCGCGCTGAGTCTTAGGAACCCTTGGTTGATGACTCTTCCGTTCGCCTTCTGAGTCGTTAGCATGTTATATGTACCGTTCGGCCTCGTCGCCATAGTTGACCCTTTCGGCACACCCGGCCCATGCATAGCCGAGTCCGAACCGTCGAGCGTGGTATCGACATACTGCCCGCTTCCGAGGAAAGCAAAATGCAATGTAAAACCCTTCACCTCCAACACTAGTCGAGGATAAGATTCAAGGCGCTTTGGGTCTGTCCAGCCTCCAGCGAACCCAGTGTTTCCTGAGATGCGGACGAACACGCTCAACTTCGATTTAGTGGAACCGTCAGACTGGGTTTCGCTCGATCTGTGCGTCAACTGTAATCCATCTAAAGAGAGCTGCCAATGATCAGCACGCACTATCTTGCCGTTCTCTCTTGACGTTGTGTCCATGGTCGAAGAGTCGTCCAGTTTGCAGGAAATAGTGTGCTGCACTGAAGTTGGGTATTCCTTATCCATCACAGCCAAACGTATAACCAAAGGTACCGTTTTCCATGTGGTATTCACCATTCGGCGTGAGTGCGAGAGTAAAGTTCGGTCCTGGAATATTGCTCTTGGACACATTCAGTTTCCAAGTACCATTCCATGCGGGCGATGCAGCGAAACACGGAGAGGCAGTAGTCGCCCAACATCCCAGAACGAGAAGAGCGAACCCAAGTAAATCCAGCCCTAGCAGACGTGGTTTCGCCACGTGTGACCTCCTTGGAGAATTCCTGTCCAGCAGTCTACTCCACTACAATATTGCCGTGCCCGCGTCCCGTCAGCTTGCCAAAGTTCTCGACCACCTCCGCCTCTACGATCATCCGCTGCTCACATTTTCAGCGCGCGAATCGAGCGGCCTCATCGAGATTCTGATCGATCTGAAAAACTCAACCGTGCCGGTCCATACCTATGTGCTTCCAATCCATGCGCGCGATCTCGATCACCCGCAGTTTGCCTGGCATCTGCAGCGCCAAATCTACGACGGACTCCACGACTATTTCATTGAAATGTTCACCAGCACACCTCAGGATCGGGCCGTCCCAAGCGTTCCTCCGGGCGAGAAGAATTGAAGTCAATACCAGAGCGGGAAGGCATCCAACTGGGCAGGAGAAAAGAGCCGAAGCCGAGCAATTGAAGCCAGGAAAAAGACAATTTCCCGTATCTCATTGTTTTATAAATACTTTAGAAGTAAGTGCTTATTTTTCAAAGACCTGGCGAAATTGGCACCTCTAAATCTTTGATTCTGAAAGACCGAGGTAAGGGGGGTATCACCTGTCTCTCCGCGACCACATCGAGCGCGAAATCCGCGAGCACGGGCCGATCCCGTTTTCGCGATACATGGAGATTTGCCTCTATGATCCTTCCGAGGGTTACTACTCGCGCAACGCCGAACAATTCGGCAAAGCGGGAGACTTTTACACCTCGAGCGACGTGCATGCTGTGTTCGGACGCCTTCTGGCCCGCCAGTTGGAAGAGATGTGGTGGGCGCTCGACCGGCCCGCGCGGCTGGAAATCCTCGAACTCGGCCCTGGACGCGGCCTTTTTGCGCGCGACGTTCTGGATTGGTCGAGGAAGAAGTTTCCCGACTTCTTTGGCGCGCTCACTTACACGCTGCAGGAGTCTTCGCCCGCACTCCGCGCCCGGCTTGAGCAGACGATGGCCGATCATCTCGCCGGCGGACGCGCGGCGATGGCGGAGAACTCGCCTTCGGGCGAAGGCGGATGTTTGATCCGCCGCACATGCGCGCGCGAGACGCCGCTGATTGTCTTCGCCAACGAATTCTTTGACGCGCTGCCGGTCGAAATCCTCAGTACGGAGGGAAAACTCCACCTCGCTTTCGAAAACGGCCGTTTGGCTGAAGCGTGGCGTCTTCCGTTGCCGGATGAACTCGATTTTCTCGATCGCTTCGGCGTGCATCCCGAGACGGGCGAGCGCATTGAAGTTTCGCTCGCCGCGCAACGGTGGATCGGCGAGATTGCCGATGCGATTGGCAGAGGTTTTCTGCTCATCATTGACTATGGTTACACGCGCAGCGAACAACTTTCGGGACGCCATCGCGGAACCCTGATGGCCTATCGTCAGCACTCTGCCAGTGGCGATCCCTACCAGGCTCCGGGTGAGCAGGATTTGACCAGCCACGTGAACCTCACCAGCCTCACGGCGGCTGTGGAGCAAGCGGGCATGCGCCCGGAGAGGGTGATCACGCAAGCGCAGCTGCTGATGGGGATTGGCGAAGAGACGCAGTTTGCCGATGCCTTCGAACAGTGCCGCCTGCCACAGGAGCGGGCCAAGGTTGCGCTCCAGTTGAAGCACCTCGCCACACCAGCGGGGATGGGAGAGACATTTCAGGTTCTGCTGGCCAGCCGCGGCATTGACCCTTGCAAAGTGTCTGGGCTAAGCGGCCTGAGGTTCGCCTACTGAACCGCGGGCGAAGAACTCCCGAACGAGTTCCAAGGGGCTACGCACTTTAGTGCACCATTTTTTGGTGCTTATTTAACATTTCTGAAATATCTCTCCGGTAAACTGACGGCAGATTGGTTGATATGCCATCCGCCCGCTCATCGCGATTTGCGTTACCTCTGCAGGTGGCAGCCGTGTGCTACCGAAGGCAGAACTCTCGCGTCGAGTTCATGCTGGTGAACACGAACGGCGGCCGCAAGTGGACGTTTCCCAAGGGCGGCCCGGACGCGCGTTTGTCGCACAGCCAGGCGGCCGAACGCGAAGCTCGCGAAGAGGCGGGCGTGATCGGAGTGATCGAGCGGCGGCATTTCCACGTATACATCCATTCCAAAGGCGTTTTTTGGCAACCAGGCGGAGTGCAGGAGTATGTAGTCAAAGCCTTCCTGATGGATGTGCGGCAGACGCGCCGTCCCGACGAAGATTGTCGCAATCCCACCTGGTTCGATGCCGATGAAACGCGGGTTGTGCTGGCCAAGGGCAGGGAAGTGAAATACGCCCGCGAACTGGACGCTGTCATCGAGCGCGCCCTCGAACACCTGAACAATGGCAGGCGAGCAGCGCTCGAAACCGCACGACACTTTGGAGCATCCGCCGGTTAGTTCTTCGGTCGGTTTACTGCTTCTCCACCGTTACCAGATTGTCATCCGGATTGCGATCGATCAGCTTGATAAGCGGGTCGATGCCGGCCTGTGCTGGTAGTGTGTCGACGGTCACAGTGAACTCCTGCCGCTGCTGGTCGATTTTGTGTTTCTGCAGATAAAGGTAATTGCCGTCGGCATCGAGCACGCCGATATCGATCAGGTCGTGGAGCGGGATGAGGTGCTCCTGTCCCTTGCCATCGGAGCGATATTTCTTGGCTTCCACAGTCATATGGACCTGGTACTTGCCATCGGGAAGCGCGGAATAGCTGGCTGAGATCGCGCGGTTATCGAAGATGGTAATGGTTTCGAACCAGTCTTGGTAGAGATACTGGAAGTCCGGTGGCGTGACGTTGCGCAGATAGCGGACCAGGTCGAGCGAGGTGGGATAGGGCGGACCCTTGAACGCGTAGTCTTTGACCAGAGCGGCCAGAGCCTGATTCACACGATCCTCGCCGATGTAGTCTTGCAGGGCGTACATGATCATGCCGCCCTTGTTGTAGTGGATATAGCCCTGGTTGGGCTCGACCCGCAACAGCGGCTTTTCTTCGTCATGCTCTTGCCCGCGTCCGCGCAGATAACCATCCAGTTGGTAGCGCAGAAACGGCTTCATGGAGCCGGCGCCGTAGGTGTGCTTCATAACCATGAGCGCCGTGTACTGGGCGAGAGTTTCCACGATGGCAGTTTCGCCTTCGGTGTTGGCGCTCACTACCTGATGTCCCCACCACTGGTGGCCAACCTCGTGCGCGGTGACGAAAAATGGCAGATTGATCGCGTCTTTCTTATTGGGATCGACGTAGGTAATGAAGCCGATGCCTTCGGAAAACGGGATGGTGTTGGGAAACGATTCGGCAAAATTGCCGTAGCGCGGGAACTCGATGATGCGCAACTGGCGGAACTGGAATGGGCTGAATGCGGCCGTCGCATAATCGAGCGTGGACTTCATGCCCAGCATCATGCGGTCGAGATCGAATTCGTGGCCTGGGTGGTAATAAATTTCCAGGTTGACGTCGTGCCAGCGGTCACGCTTTACGGTATAGCGCGCGGAATTGACAGAGAAGATGCCGCCAACGATCGGCGCGTCGGTCTTGTAATGGAAATAACGCCGGCCGTTCTGCACCCATTCTTTCTGCAGGTAGCCGGGAAGAATCGCGATCTGATCCGGGCTCGTGCTGACTGTGCCCTCGAAATTCACCCAGTCGGCGCAGGTGGCAATCGAGTTGTTCTGGCGGGCGGCCACATCCTCGAGCTTGGGAAGCCCAGGCGATTTCTGCAATCCATGATGATGACGGGCGCTGTCATCCACCAGTTGAACATCCTGGAAAAATCCTATGAAGGGCAGATAACTCGAATTGACGAAACTGCCGTTATGAACGATGTCGCCGTTGGGATTGGAGTTGACGAATCCGGGATTAGGGTAGGCCAAATCGAAGTCGAGCGCGATACGGGCATGCGGCGGCAGAGGCTGCGGCAGGCGATAGAGATAAAAGCCGAGTGCCGGGTCTTCGACGATCGGCGTTTGGCCACCTTCAAGACTGAGCCTGCGAATGTCGATGTGGGGACGCGGGATCACGTCGACATCCTCGGGCCAGATGCTTACGGCGATACGATCGATAGGGGCTTCGGTCTTGTTCTCCAGCCATTCTTTTCCGCGGACGAGGGCGAGCCTTCGGCTGGGATAGAGATCAACATCGACCTGGACGTCAGTGATGCGTGGCTGCGGTAGAGACTGGTACTGCTTGTACTTGATCTCGTATTGGGCGCGTGTCTCGTCGACTTTGAAAGTTGTGCGATACGGGTTGAGGACATGCGTGTTGTAGTAGATGTACCCGCCGACCGTGACAAAGAGGAGGCCGCAGACTGCAATGCCGGCCACGGTTGCGGTCGACAGGCGAGCGTGGGCGAGTCGCAAGCGATTGCGCAGACCGGTTTCCATGCCGCGCACCCATAGCAGATTGACTGCGATGGCGAGCAGCACGGCGCCGATTCCCCAGTAAAGATGAAACCAGACGAGCGGCGCGGCGAACGGGCCATAGCCGTTCATGTCCGAGTACGTCACCTGTGGTTGGAAGCCAAGGCGGTAAAGGTAATCCTGCAAATTCATTTGCGGCATGGCGATTCCGGCCACAAAGTAGAGCACCATGACGAAATGGCCAAGGTATTTGTGATTGACGATTGTGTGCACGAAGAAAGCGACGACACACAAAATCCAGAAGGTGATTAACTGGTGGCCGAACAGGTCGGTAAAGTACAGGCCGAACTCAAAGCGGTGATAGCCGTGGCCGATTTGCACGATGAGGCCGCTGACCATCACCATGAGGACGAGCAGCACCTGGACGAGCATGAGCGCAAACAGCTTGCTGCCGAATAGAACCCAGCGGCGAACGGGGAGCGCATCCATGATCTGTGCGAGTCCGGCGTCGCGCTCGCGCCAGACTAATTCGCCGGAATAAAAGGTGACGATCGCCAGAATGAAGAGAGAAAAGCCCGCACTGCCTTGTTCGAGCATGCTCCAGGTGACCGGGTACACCGGAGTGGAGAACGGGTTGTTAATTCCGGTGTCCGTAAGAATGGCGAAGATAGCGCCCGCCAGTACGAGCACGGCAAAAAAGACGCTCTTGACCGTCTCGGCAGATTGAAGGCGCGTCAGAAGAACAAGCTCGCGCAGAGAATCGGCGAACTGGAATGTGGGGTGCGTTTGGGGCAGGGATTGCGCGGCGGCGAACGGAGTGGCCGCGGGATCAGGCGACAGCGGCTGACGTCTCGCCTTGCCGGGCGCGTAGCTGAAGGAGAAGCGTATATAGGTGACGACTAAAATGGCCGCGCCGATCGCGAGCCATAACACGCGATTCCAGATCAGCACGCCGGTGAACGGGATGAGCTGGGTGTTGCGCTGGAAGGGCGTCCAGTATTGCGTGAGCAGGCCCATGGCATTGCCGCCGAAGGGGTCGACCATGGCGGCGAGGGTAGTCGTCGTCAGGTCGGTCGCAAGCTGGTTGGCGGCGAAGTACCCGATCAGCAGCAGCACACTGCCCGCATACACCGGCAGCATCTTTCGTCCCAGTGCTGCGAGCGCGAAGAAGATCGCGGAGGTGAGAATTAAATTGGGAATGACGAGCGTGAGGTAGGGTTGAAGATAAGCGAGAGCCCTCTGCGGCCCGACACGGGTGGGATCGAGCCACGGCATGCGAGTTCCAACCCATGCACCGATGCCGACGCTGGCGAAAATCACCAACTGCACTGCCAGGGTGCCGAGGAAGCGGCCGCCCAGGTAGTCGAACTTGGTGATGGGTGCCGTGTAAAGGAAGGCGGTGGTGTTGGTCTCCACGTCCTGATAGGTGGCCTGCCCGGCCACCGCCGCGCTCACGACCACTCCAAAGAAGCTGATGTACATGATGATGATGCTGAGCGTGAAGGGCGAGGTGACCAGCACCCTGCCACCGGTGCCGAAGTTCACGCTGGCGCCGGAGAACGCGCCTCCCGACAGGAGCACGAACAGGAACGCCAGGCCGAAAAAGACGAGAAAATATACATAGGTGGAGATGCGGCGCAAGCGCTGGGAAAACTCGAATGCAGCGATGCGAGCGACCAGGAAGCGACCAGCCATGGCTCAGTTCCCCACGGCCGCAGGCGCATGGATGAAGCCCTTGATGGTCGCGAAGTAAAAGTCTTCCAGATCGGGGGTGACGGGCTCGAATCCGGCGTCTGGCGACTGAGGGCTGAGGACGTGTACCAGGGTTTGACCGGCGAAGAGCCGCATTGAAATCATTTGGTAGCGATCCTTGAAGGTGGGCAATTCGTCGTGGGTGATCGATTTACGCCACACCTTGCCTTCCAGTTGTGCGACCAGTTCCGAGGGGTTGCCGGCGACCCGAACCTGCCCTTCGTGGATGATGGCCATGGCGCTGCAAAGATCGCTGACGTCGGAGACGATGTGCGTGGAGAGGATGACGATGATGTTTTGGCCGATCGCGCTGAGCAGGTTGTGAAAGCGCACGCGCTCCTCGGGATCGAGGCCGGCGGTGGGCTCATCCACGATGATCAACCGGGGATTGGCGAGCAAGGCCTGTGCGATGCCGAAGCGCTGCTTCATACCGCCGGAGAAACTACCGAGCGCTTTCCGACGATGCTCGTAAAGATTGGTCTGCTGCAATAAAGCCTGCACGACTGCGCGCCGCTCCTTGGAGTTCGTGATCCCTTTGAGCACGGCGAAATAAGCGAGCAGATCCTCGGCCGAGACTTTGGGATACAGGCCAAATTCCTGGGGAAGGTAGCCGAGCACGCGGCGCACCGCGTCCTTCTGGCGAAGAACGTCGAGGTCCCCCAGCATGGCGCGGCCGCTGTCGGCCTCCTGCAGAGTGGCGAGGGTTCGCATCAGAGTGGACTTGCCCGCTCCATTGGGCCCCAGCAGACCGAACATGCCGAGTTGGATGTTCAGCGAAACATCTTGAAGTGCCTGGGTGCCGTTGGGATAGCGTTTCGAGAGGTTTTCAATTCGCAGTTCCATTGTGATCCTTGCTTCACCTTATGTTACGGGGACGCGCGCTAGAAAGTTCCGGATCAAAGTTGAGTGACGCGAAGGCGGGGAAATCCTCAGAGCAGGCAGGAATGATATTAAAACTACGCTGAGGGCCAGTCGCATGCGGGGAAGAATAGCATGCCGGCTTCGACAAACGTGTTCATGCAGAACTCAAAGCATGGCGCCCGTTTGCACTCCCAGGATTGCCAGGGCCATTTCGAGTTTGTTGACGGCCTCTCTGATTTCGGGATGTTCGCCGATCTTGGTCTGCAAAGCTTTCAGCAACTGACTGGCGGCCGCCACGTGTTCCGCCGCTTGTTTTGGGCCGCCTGGATTGGAGTCTTCCTGGATTGGCATAACACCTCACTGGTGGAATTCTAGTCCCAGAACCGAGGGAGCGCATCCCTTGAGATTCAAGGCAGCGCCCCGTAAACGCGCAACCCACAAGTTCCTTGCTTCGGTTAAATGCCGATCGGCTAAACTCTGACGATGGACAAGAAGGAAATCAATTCTCCAAAGTTGACGGCGAATTTCTTATTCTGGATTTGCGGTGTGGGTGGAGTGCTGTTGGTTGGCTTGTTCGGACATTATGTATGGCGAATTTTCTGAGGCGCCTTGCAAAGGTCCAGGGAACCACAGCGATCACCGTCCTTCCTCGAGTCGGCGAGCATAGCATTTTTCTTGCCTAACCACGTTCACCAAGGAAGTTTCAAGGGATTGGTGGTCGAGGAATCCCACCCTTGCGCAAGAAACGCGCAAGGATGGGGGCACCTTCGTCCCTGGTTAGAGGACGTTAGTAAATAGCTTGACTAACAGGACGAGCGACAAGCCAATGGCACCCAGGCTATTAGCGCGGACGGCGCGATAACTGGCCGCCCAGGGAAACATCAATACATCGAATAGGGGCATGAACTTGTCCGGCCATAACAGTCCGGCCACTCCGAACGCGAGTGACAACTGGACGAGCAGACAAAGGCCCAAATGATCCATGGCGGGTTGGAATGCGAACCGTCATGTTATTAAAACGCGATGGCGAGTTCGAGGGAAAATTACCAAGGTCACTGGCAATTCCGGCAGGAAAAACATTCACAGCAATTCATCTGTAGGGGGTATCCAACGCAAGCATTTTGGTTTCGAGAGAGAACGTGGTGCGGCAAAGCTGTGGATCTGGCAGGCCACTCCGAAGTTGGCTTTGCAAGTCGAGGGTGACTATGTGATTCAGCGCCTCTGGAGAAATCAGGCGCCCGGAGAGTCATCCGCGCCGGCGCATGTGGATGGCGGCGCTGCTGACATTGCGTACCAGTTGACGCCGAAGTTCGCTCTGGCTGCGCGTTGTGAATATATGTCGGACCGGGGAGGACCGTTCAGCGGAATTACGCAAGCGCTGAAAGAAAATACCCTCACATTCGACTACCGCGTGGCGGACGGGACGCTGACGCGTTACGAGTGGCGGCGCGATTACTCGAATCAGCCGTCGTTCCTGACCGACGTACAGGGAGCGCTTGCCCGCCAACAGAGTACAGCGACGGTCGGACTCATCTGATGGTGGGGACGCCAGCAGGAAACCTGGTGAATTCGAGCTTGAACGGGATTTTGCCGACCAGGGAAGCGAGAATGGCCACCCAGCGGAATGAACGAAAGCGTATTTGTCTCTCTCTTTTATCTTTTGACACCAGAAAGCCGGTCGGGGAAAATGACGTACTCGTGCGGGTGCGCGAAAATACTCCACACATTGGGAAGGAAACCTATGAAGAAGACGATGGTGATTACAATTCTCTCTGCATGTATGTCATTTGCCGCCGGAGCCGCGCTGGCGGAAAGAGTGCATGACTGGGCGGATCTGGAAAGGGCTCATGGCCACGTGCAAGAAGCCATAAAGGAGTTAGACCACGCGCGTGCAGCGAATCATTACGACATGGCAGGACACGGCGCGAAGGCGGAAGAACATCTGCGGGCAGCCGAGCGCGAACTGCACGAATCGATTGAAGCGGCCAGGGCGGCGCGATAACAGAAGACAAGAATCAGCGGTTCAGGCGCGGGATAAATCCCGCGCCTTCTTGATTTTCAGGGCACCCGCGGGCTCTTGCAGGTGGAGGTTCGATGCTCCCCCGAGCCGTAGGCCCGCGCCTATGCGCATCGCTTCAGGCCATGAACGAAACGGCTGAGACGTCCACTGGTAGACCCGCGAGGGCTTGGCCGACAATGTTGGTTCCGCTGGTCGCGGTTGCGCTGCCCAGACCCTGTTGCAACGAGGCATAGGCCTGTTGCGCGGCGGTCAAATTGCTCGCGGACAGATCCTGGCCGAGTTGGTTCAAGTCTTGCAGCAAGGGGTTCTGGTTAGAGCTGTCGGGTTGCATGCGGTGATGCATGTGGAGATGCCGCGATGGACTCTGGAGGTCTTGCTGGATGGTGGAGTAATCCTTTTGAGCTGCCGTCAAGTTGCCGGACTGGAGGTCGGAAGAGAGCTGCTGAAAGGCTTGCGTCACCGGGTTCGAAGTGGAGGAGGTCGGAACGGCCGAAGGCTGGGTGAAGGCCTGCTGTAGAGTGGCAAAGTCGGACTGCGCGGCAGAGAGGTTGCCGGACGTGAGATCCTGCCCGAGTTGCTGCAGTTGTGAGTTCTGGAGCTGATAAGAAACAGCGCTGGCATTGTTGGCCATGTTGCCGAAAATTCCTGAGACGGACATTGGTGTCCCTCGATGTGAAGTGGATGCGCGTTCCGACGGCATGCGCGGATGACGACATTCCGAAAGAACATTGTGAGGGAGCACGTATGCTTCCATTGGAGGAAGCGATGGATATTCGCGTTTTTGTGGCAATTGCGGGAGAAGTGGTCGAGCGGATCGTCCCTGCTCGGCAGAGTCTGCCTAGCGCGGGCTGCAAGAATTGCCGACTGATTTCGACCAACTCCTCCGCGCGCATCGGTTGATAAGCGGGATGCCGGCAACACCTGACCCCAATTTTCGATTCGTTATCACTGAACATTCAGTAGACTGCGCGGTAGAATCCTGGATCGGCATTGGCCGTAGTCTATGATCAAACGCTTGATTCTGGCGGGAGCACGACCAAGCAGCAGAATGTTATGGAGGAGTTGGTGAAATGGCACGAAAGTTCAAAGATCTTTCGGAACGGGAGATCCTGGCGCTAGCAGTTGCGTTTGAGGAAGAAGACGGGCGCGTGTACGCCGATTTCGCCGATGGATTGCGGGAGACGTATCCGGCGACGGCAAAATTGTTTGACGACATGCAAAAGGAAGAATCGAACCACCGCGCCGCGCTGATTGATACCTATCGCGCTCGCTTTGGAGACCACATCCCGCTGATGCGGCGGCAGGATGTAAAGGGATTTATCCAGCGGCGTCCATTCTGGCTGACACGGCCGCTGAAGATTTCAGAGGTGCGCAAGCAGGCCGAGCTTATGGAACTGGAGACGCGCCAGTTCTATAAGAAGGCGATTACGCAGGTGACGGATGCGGGCATCCGCAAACTGCTGGGCGATCTGGAAGAAGTGGAGCGCAAACACCAAAACGCGGCCGAGGCACTGGGCGAAGAGATCACACAGGATGTAAAAAAGACAGAAGAAGAGGCGCAGCGGCGCTTGTTTGTGCTGCAGATCGTGCAGCCCGGGCTGGCCGGACTGATGGATGGATCGGTGTCGACGCTGGCTCCGGTATTTGCGGCGGCATTTGCTACTGGGAAGAGCCATGACGCGTTCCTCGTGGGCCTCGCGGCTTCGATCGGCGCAGGTATTTCAATGGCCTTTGCCGAAGCGTTATCGGACGACGGTTCGCTGACTGGCCGCGGACGCCCGGTGCTGCGCGGCGCTGTAACCGGACTAATGACGGCAGCGGGTGGAATCGGCCATACGCTCCCATTCTTGATTCCCAGCTTTCATGTTGCTTTCACCGCCGCTGTGGTTGTCGTAGCCGTCGAATTAGGAGTAATTGCGTGGGTCAGGAACAAGTACATGGATACGCCACTGCTATCGGCGGCGTTTCAGGTCGTAGTAGGCGGGGTGCTGGTCTTCGCGACGGGGATTTTGATTGGAATCTCGTAGGGAATTTGTAAGAGGCAATAATAGGCAATTTATTTGAAAAAACTGCGCCAAAAGCCAGTCTGATTCGTGCAGCTCAATTTACTTCTTCGCAGGCGCAAGAATCTTTTCGATCTGCTGAATGTGGTTGAGGTCGTGGCCGGCCATCATGCGCACGATCCGCTCGATGCTTTCCTGCCCACGCTCGGAATGCATGCCGAACTGTTTCCATTGTTGCGGGGTAAGCGTTTTGAGCAGGGCAAGATTGGCTTCACGCAGGATGCGCTGTTGGATAAGGTCTTTGCGCGGATCGCGTTTGTCATAGTGTAAGGATTCATTCCAGGCGTTCTGGTCATAGGCCTGGACGGCGATTCCGGGAGCGCCCAGGATTGAGCGCATCCGCCAGCCGATGACAATTTCGACGTCCGCAAGGTGGGCGAGAATCTCCGCAACCGACCATTTCTCCGGGGCAGGACGCTTGCGCAATTTCGCGGGGCTGATGCCCTTGACGAGGCGATCGATTTTCCCGGGTGTGGCGGCTAGCACCTTAAGCGGATCCTGATCCTGGGTGTGGGCGAGTATGCGCCGGGTGTATTGCTCGACGGTCTCGTTCATGAGTGAGTCTCCCTCGCAAATGCGGACGATTCTCGTTCAAGCCATTCTAGTTCGGTTCGTGCTCGCCGGTACAGACCCGACTTGCTTTTCTCCCCGATTGTGGAGAGCTTGATGAGTTGCATTCCGAGTCTTTTTCATGGCCCTCGGAAAGTCGCCTGACCGGTGGTCAAAACGGAACCGGTCCCGAGTCAGGAAAGTAAATGAAACATCAACCAAAGAGCTATTGAAAAACGATTCAACGGTGCTATATCTTGCATTGACCAAGAGTCAAAAAAAGGTCTGAGGGGGCCCCATTTTGGAAGGAATTGCCAGCAGTCTTGCCAAGCCAGCACAATTGCGGAGAGATGCCAAGCCGCGTCCGCGGTCGGAAGCCAAACGCGCACAGATTGTCGATGTAGCGATCCGGCATTTTGCGGAACGCGGTTACAGCGCGGCGCGCGTGGAAGATATAGCGGCGCAACTGGGCATCGCCAAGGGATCGGTGTTTCAACATTTCAAGAGCAAGGACGGACTATTTTTCGAGGCCTACAAGAAGGCTGTGCAGTCGTTTCCAAGATATTTGCAGGCTCCAGCAGAGGTACAGGAGTTGGGAATGTTTGAAGTGCTGCGCTATTGGCTGGGACGCACCGAGCACATGGTGCGCGACAACTGGGCGTCATACCGAATTTATCTGGTAGGAAATTACGGAACAGATCTGGCATTGCGGAGGGAGATCAACCGGTTTCTGGTTACGGACGACCCGTATGGGTGGCGTGAGTTCGTGGATTTCGGCGTCAAGAGAGGTGATCTGAGATCCGATCTGGATGTGGACATGATCGGGTCGATCCTGGAGTGGACGATGGACCGGTTTCAGGATGCATTGCTGACTGAGGAACTGGATCCGGGATTGTTTCGCAAGGCGGGCTCGGTTCCGCAGAAGAAAGAGGCGCGCATTGAGCAGTTCGTGGCCGTGTTGCGCCGGGCGATTGGATCGGAGAAGGTGCAGACCCCCGGAAAGAAAGCATGAGAAACCGATGAGCATGAACATGACCATAGAGGAGATCGTCTCAAGCTATGACGCCTCGGCGCCGCTGGCCGAAGCGTCGACCATTCCGGCTTCGTGGTATGTGGATGCGCGGATTGCGGAACTGGAACGGGAGACGGTGTTTTCGAAAACCTGGCAGGTGATGGGCCGCGTGGATCAGGTGGCCAAGCCGGGACAGTTTGTAACCGCAACCGTCGCGGGCGAGCCGCTGGTAGCAGTGCGGGGGAACGACGGCGTGTTACGCGCGTTTTACAACGTGTGCCGGCACCATGCGGCGGCAGTGGTAACCGAGCCGTGCGGACAGGTGTCGATTCTGCATTGTCCTTATCATGGATGGAATTACGGGCTGGACGGCACGCTCAAGGGCATGCCGGAGTTCGAAGGCGTAAAGAACTTCGAGCGCAAGGATAACGGGCTGGTTCCGGTGAAGGTGGGGATGTGGGAGCAATTTGTTTTCGTGAACCTGGATCCGCAAGCCGCGCCCCTGGCCGAGTTTCTGGGAGGACTGCTAAAACGGGTTGGCCCGCTCGGCTTGAGCAGCCTGCATTACTTCACGAGCAAGACCTACGACATCCACTGTAACTGGAAGGTGTTTGTCGATAACTATCTGGATGGCGGATACCATGTGCCGCATCTGCATAAGGGGTTGAGTTCGGTGCTCGATTACAAGCAATATACGATCGAGAATGAAGACCGGTATTGCCTGCAGTCGAGTCCGATGGTGAGTTCAAAAGAAGATGCGGCGATCGGCGCCACGCGGCGGGGCGACCGGGCATGGTACTTCTGGCTGCATCCGAACTTCATGTTCAATTGCTATGAGGGATATCTGGATACGAATTTGGTCATCCCGGTCGATGTCGACCATTGCCGGGTGGTGTTCGACTTTTATTTCATCGACGTGAGCGAGTCGGCGCGCGAGTACAACGAGGGGAGCGTGGCTGTGGGGAACCGCGTGCAGGATGAAGACCTGGGAATTTGCGAGGCCGTGCAGCGGGGGCTGAAATCGCGAGCGTATGGAGCAGGAAGGCTGTCCGCGCGACGCGAGGCGGGCGAGCAGTTGTTTCATCAGTTGCTGGCGGCGGACTTGAAGAGCGGGCTGGGGTAGGCTTCAGCGGCTTGCGAACGCTGATGGGTGGCCATACTTGGGTGCAAATTGAAAAATATTCTTCTGGTGGTGGTTGCGGTGGCATTCGCTGCGTCCGCATTTGCGCAGGTGACAGTCATCAAGGCTGGGCGATTGGTCGACCCAGATTCGGGCACAGTGCTTTCAGATCAAAAAATCATGATCGTTGGCAACAAGATCGCGGCGGTTGGCAGGGAACTACACATCCCCGCAGATGCGAAATGGATCGATCTGTCGGACAAGACCGTGCTGCCCGGCCTGATCGACTGCCACACCCATCTCGCCGACGGAAATTCCATAGAGAATGGCGAGCCGTTCAACGTTCTGAAGAAGACGGCGTCGCAGGTCGTGCTGGAGTCGGTTCCGAACGCGCGCAACATGCTGCTCTCGGGCTTTACTACCGTGCGGGATGTGGGCACGTATAGAGCGCTGAATGATGTTGCGCTGCGCGACGCGATTGCGCGGGGAGACGTGATTGGTCCGCGCATGTTTGTGGCGGGAGCCTACGTGACGATCACCGGCGGGGCGGGCGCGATGACGGGGCAGGCGCCTGACATTCAGCTGCCGTGGGATCTTCATTATGGCGAGGCGAATAGCCCGTGGGAGGTGCGGCAGAAGGTCCGGTTGCTGGCCCACGACGGAGTTGATCACATCAAAATGCTCTCGACGGGTGCTGTGCTGGCGCATGGCAGCAGCCCGGCGTCGATTGAGTTTACCGAGGAGGAGTTGCAGGCGGGCGTGGACGAAGCCAGCCACTTCGGGCTGCGCGTCGCCGTGCACGCGCATGCGGCGCAGGGAATCAGAAACGCGATTCTAGCGGGCGCGGCCTCGGTCGAGCACGCCGAGATGCTGGACGATGACCTGATTGCACTCGCCAAGCAGCATGGAACGTATCTCGATATGGATATCTACGACGAAGAATGCATTCAGGCAGGAGCGAAGACGGGCCAGACGCCGCCGGATTTCCTGGCGCACGATGCGAACTTGGGGCGGATCCAGCGTGAGAATTTTGGCAAAGCCGTGCGGGCGGGCGTAAAGATGGCGTTTGGCACGGACGCCGGCGTGTGTCCGTATGGGACGAGCGGGAAGCAGTTTGCCTTCATGGTGAGGTATGGCATGACGCCCATGCAGGCCATTCAGGCGGCGACCTCGCATGCGGCGGATTTGCTGGGGCGTTCGGGCGAATTGGGATCGATCAAGGTGGGCAAGTTTGCGGACTTGATTGCCGTCAGCGGCGATCCATTGAGGGACATCAGCCTGCTGGAGCGAGTCGAATTTGTGATGAAGGATGGAAAGGTCTACAAGTCGGCGGGCGTGCCGGCTTGCTTCCAGTAGAAGACCGTGATTTGGCAGGTGGAAAGATCGCCATGGGCGGCGGTTCCTCAGGCATTACTCATTACTCGCTACCTATTCCCCCAAACCCTGCTACCACGACGAATGACGTTCTACCAACACAGAAGCCTGGCTTGCCGGAGGGGATGCTCTTATGTTGGGGGAGGCTGGCGGGTTAGCAAGTGCCCGGCCCGCCGCCAGGGGGCGGCATGTGGGGTCGTGGGGTTGGGCCGGGCAATTGCTATCTGTTCGCTTCTTTATTGATGATTCTTCTTGTACAACCTGGCGCGGGGTCCGGCTGTGACCGCGATCACAATACCTTGTGAGCTATAGGCCACACGGGCCTGTGATCAAGGTCACCGCGCCGGATGCTGGCAGGCTTTAAGTTGTGGATGAAGTCAGAGGAAAGGAATCATAAGAATATGGCGTACGTAATCACCGATAACTGCATCAAGGATCATCTCTGCGTTGATGTCTGCCCGACCGATTGCATTCATCCGAAGACAGACGAGCCGAAGGTGGAAGAAGTGGCTCAACTGTATGTCGATCCAGCCGGCTGCATTGATTGCGGGGCCTGCGTGCCGGCGTGCACGTCGGACGCGATTTTTGCCGAGGAAGATGTTCCGGAAGACAAAAAAGAGTTCGTGGAAAAGAACACGGCCTATTACAACTAGCTCGTTGCTGCTGTTTTTTCCCTCCCACCCGCGTTCCGCACCTGGAGCGCGGGTGTTTATTTCTGCTTAAACGCCGCCTTGACAGCGGCTTCCTGTCTTTCTATTGTTCCTTACCAATCATGAATATCGTGAAAGCTACGAAAAAGTATGAGGAGTGGCTCGCGCTCCACCTGCAGATTGTAGAAGACGATTTGCGCCTCAAGCATGAACGGATGGCGGAATCGGAATTTTCGTTCTTTCGGGCGACCTTCTATCGCTGGCTGCAGGTGTGGGAGGAAGTATGCGCGGACCTGCGGCGAGTTCCGCATCTTCTCGCGGTCGGCGATCTGCACGTGGAAAACTTCGGAACCTGGCGCGACACCGACGGGAGGCTGGTGTGGGGAGTGAATGATTTCGATGAAGCCTGTATCTACCCGTACACCATGGACCTGGTGAGGCTGGCGACAAGTGTTTTACTCGCGGCTCGGGAGAACCGGCTGACGATGAGCCCGAAAGCCTCCGCGGAGTCGATTTTGACGGGTTACGAGCAAGGGATGGAGCAGGGCGGGCGTCCTTTCGTGTTGGAAGAGGAGCACGGATGGTTGCGGGCCATTGCCGAGAGCAAGTTGCGGGACCCGGTCGTGTTCTGGCAAAAGATGGACAAGCTTGCCTTGGTACGCGGCGGGGCGCCGGAAAGCGCGCGCGAGGCGCTGGAGCATCTGCTGCCCGAGCGCGGGATTCAATACCGGTTGGCGCGGCGGGTGGCGGGTCTAGGAAGCCTGGGCCGTGTGCGTCTGGTCGCCATCGCGGATTGGAAAGGGGGACGGGTGGCGCGGGAAGCCAAGGCGCTGGCGCCTTCTGCATCGCACTGGGCCGATCCAAGCGTGCCGCGAGAAATCCTGTACGGAGTAATCTTGCGGCGCGCGGTCCGCTGTCCAGATCCTTATGTGCAACTGCGCGGGCACTGGATTGTGAGACGGCTCTCGCCTCATTGTTCGCGCATCGAACTGGATGCGCTGGGAACGGCAAAGGGGGAAATCCGGCTTCTCGAAGCCATGGGGCGAGAGACCGCGAACATCCATGCGGGAACGGAAGAGAAGCGGCGGTCGATTTTGAAAGACCTGCGCCAGCGCAAAGCAACCTGGCTCGCCAAGGCGGCGCAAGACATGGCCGACAAGGTGGGGAAAGACTGGCGAGTGTGGAGGGAGCGCCGGCAGGCCTGAACGTTGTCGCTAACTTTTTCCTAGACTTGTAACAGACACCGTCGAAGATCTGCCAGCGCTTTAGTGAAGGGCGAGTTTATGTGCGGACTTGGGGGAGGATCAAAGAACCGGTATTCCGTTGTCCAGTTGCTGCCCGGATCCACGACGGGAATCAGGGCGTCAAGAATAGCTTCGAGGGCGGCGTGCGAGCCTGTCCAACCACCGGAGAGGGTCTCACGATGAACGGATAATTCGCCCAGCAGATACCCGGCAGAATTGTGCTCGAGATCGAACTCCGGTCGACCAGGAGCACTGGCAATCGGCGTGGGCGGAGTGTTTGCAAGTGGAGGGAGTCGAAGGCTGGCATCTACCAGCCACTGGCCAATCAGCATTCTGAGATGCTGCCGTGAGCAGGCGCTCTTGATTTCCTTTTGCGTGGCCAGCGAAGAATGCCAGCTGAGAATCTTGAGGCGGTCGAGCCAGCGGTTCTCGATTACGAGGAACCAGCCATCGTGGTGGGAGGAGACGAGGCCACAAAGCGAGCAAGGGAGGCGTTTTGCGATCAGCGAATTCATCAAGTTTCTCTTAGTCGCCATGGACTACGGCTGGCCGGGACAGTGGGAAGCGATGTGCGCCTCGTTCGCTGAGGGGGAGAGTCAGCATGCCGTGGGCGGAATCGAAGTGCAAGGTAAACTTCGCGGAGCAGGCCCCGCACAGCCAGAAGTGCTCGCGCTTGCGGGTTTTGCGGCGATTGCCATCGAAGCCGTCGAGATCGCTGGTGAAAGATTCCGCCACGAATAGCTTGCCTTCGTGAAGAGATCGGAAGGGCGCGGTACACGCGGGATTCGCGCATTTCTGAAGCATTGGCTGGGTCCTGTCTTTCTCCTGCCATAACTGAGGCTGCGGAGAGACAAAACGTATTGCACGGGAATGGCCTACCGTTGATTCCCGCGATAGAAAACTATTAGTGTGCAATTACAGCCAGTTAGCGAATGTTAACCTGCAGCAGATCATGCGGGCGCTCAGAACGATTGACGACGCGCCGACGAGCGTGACGGATAGTCAGTAACCCGCACAAAGGCTCGTGATTGGGATCACATTGTAGCTGTGCTTCCGGGCAGCTACGCGGATGACGTGGTGGAAGTGGAGCCAGGAAATCGGCCACTTTCAAGGCCGTCGAACTTCCGACGACTTGCCAGGCAGGACTAACCGACCGCATCCAGGGCGCGCGCCTGGCATGCGCAGCATAGGGTCATCTCCTTCAGATCAATCCATTCCACGGCGTGCGAGGGGGCCATCGCGCAGGAGTAGTCGTCGCAGTGAGTTAGGTCGAAGGTGTGTCCAACCTCGTGGACGGCTTCCTTGACGAGGCGCTCCATCAAAATGTCAGGGTCAGGCGGCAAGCCATAAAACTGCTGGCGTAGCCGGTGATAGGAGACGATCGCGCACGGGCCGCCCATCTGCGCTTCGCCAAAGACAAAAGTCAAAATGGGAATATAGAGGTCCGCGCCGGTCACGCCCAGCACGCGCCACGCGCCATCGGCGGCATAGGGCTGCATGGCCTGGAGGAGTTCGGAGGAATGATGCTGTCCGCGCTCGGCATGAAAGGCGAACCGGGGATCGAGCCGCTCGTCCAGAATGCGAACGGGAACGCGAAAGGAATCGGCGAGCGCGGGAGCCAGGCTCTTCAGCAGCCGCACATCGAGATCTCCGATCGGCAGAAGATCGAGCATCTTCATTCCGGTTCCCATCGCCGTTCTCCTATCGCGTTTCGACGGGGCGGCTCCAACCGTACTTTTTGAGCTTGTGATGCAGCGTGACGCGATCAATGTCGAGCGTCTCCGCGGTGCGAGTCTGGTTCCACCCACAGGCTTCGAGTACACGCAGGATGTGCGCTTTTTCCATCTCCTCGAGCGATTTCGATGTGCCGTTGGGCGCCGCTCCCTGGGTTTTGAAGACGAAGTCCTGCTCGCGGATCTCCGGTTCCTGCGCGACCACCATGGCGCGTTCGATGGCGTTTTCAAGTTCGCGAATGTTTCCGGGCCAGGGTTGCTGCTGGAGCAGGTCCATGGCTGCGGGGTTAACGCGGTTGATCTTCTTGTTCATCTGCAGCGAAAACTTGCGCACGAAATGATTGACGAGCAGCGGGACGTCGTCGTGGCGGTCCCGAAGCGGCGGCAGTTCGATGTGGAAGACGTTGAGGCGATAAAAAAGATCGGGACGAAACTTGCCTTCCTCGATCAGTTGTTCGAGATTCTTGTTGGTGGCGGCGACGCAGCGGAAGTCAACCTTGATGGGCTGGGTGCTGCCCACGCGCACGATTTCGTGCTCCTGCAGGACGCGCAGAAGATCGGTTTGGGTTTTGAGGCTGATGTCGCCGATTTCGTCGAGGAAAACGGTTCCCCCTTCGGCGATTTCAAACTTGCCCTTCTTGCGATATTGGGCGCCCGTGAAAGCGCCTTTCTCGTGTCCAAAGAGTTCACTTTCGAGGAGCGTTTCGGTGAGCGCTCCGCAATGAATCACGACCAACGGATGGAAGCGGCGTGGGCTGGCGTGGTGGATGGCGCGCGTCACGAGTTCTTTTCCCGTGCCA
The DNA here is from genome assembly GCA_049300475.1 of Terriglobales bacterium. Lineage (GTDB taxonomy): Bacteria > Acidobacteriota > Terriglobia > Terriglobales > Acidobacteriaceae > Acidiflorens. The sequence goes on from JBAQJU010000171.1 coordinate 26,365, forward strand.
CTTTCACCGGTTACCAGGACGGTGGCATCGGTGGGCGCGACGGCCTCAATTGCGTGAAAAACCTTCTGCATGGCCTCGCTCTCGCCGATGATTTCCTCGGGGCGAGCGACTTCAGCGACGGTCTCGCGCAGACGCACATTTTCCTCTTCGGTGTGTTTATGAGCGAGCGCTTTTTTTACGATGTGAGCGATTTCGTCGGGATCGAGCGGCTTGGTGACGTAATCATAGGCGCCATTCTTCAGGGCAGTCACGGCGGTCTCGACCGAGGCATAGCCGGTCATCATGATGACGATGAGATTGGGATCGATCTGGTGCATGCGGCGCTGGAGTTCGATGCCGTCGGTGCCACGCATCTTGATGTCACAGAGCACGGCATCCCACGGCTTTTCTGCCATCTTGGTCAATGCGCCGTTGGCATCTTCGGCGGTGCCGACTTCATAGCCCTCTTCATGGAACCATTTGGCCAGCGAGTCGCGCACGCTCAATTCGTCATCCACGATTAAAAGCTTTGATGGTTGCGTCAAGATATCACCTCTTGTTCATATCAACGCCCGCCAGAACCGTCTCAGTATGGGGTCCGGGACGATCGGGGACGGGCAGTGTGATGGTTACGGTCGTTCCTTTTCCAACTTCAGATTCAACGGAAATCCTGCCGCTGTGGCGTTCAACGATGCCCCGGCTGACGGCCAGCCCGAGACCGGTTCCGTGGCCGTTTTCCTTGGTGGTGACGAAGGGCTCAAAGATCTTCGGCATGACTTCGGGCGGGATTCCCGAGCCGTCGTCGCGAACGGTGAGGGCGACGCGGCCTCCGTCGTCAGACAGACGGGAGTCGATCCACAGATTGCCGCCCTTCGGCATGGCATCGGTGGCGTTGACGATGACCGCCAGCAGCACCTGCTCGATCTGGGAAGGGTCGCAATGCAGGCGTGGCAGTCCGCCGGCCAGGGTGCAATGCAGGTCAATGGCGGCAATCTTGAGATTGGGACGCAGCAGCATCGTGCACTGCTCCACCACCCGGTTGATATCGGTGGATTGAACATTCATGGGCGACTGCCGGGAAAAGGTAAGCAGGTTCCTCACCAGCTCGCCGCAGCGCCGGCTCTCCGACGAGATGAGGTCGAGGCACTGCTGCGCTTCCTGCTTTTTCTCGCCGCCAACCTGATCCTTGTCGACCCACTTCTTGAGCAGCTTGGAATAGGTGAGAATGCCCGAGAGTGGATTGTTGATCTCATGGGCGACGACGGCGGCCATCTTGCCCACCGAAGCCATGGTTTCAACATGCAGCACTTCGTCGTGGGCGCGGCGCAGCTCGCTGGTTTTCTGTTCCACGCGCTCTTCCAGCGTGCGCCCCCAGGAAACAAGCTGCTCATTGGCGGCCTGCAATTGCAGGCTCATGATGTTGAAGGACTCGGCGAGATCTCCAATCTGATCCTTGGAGTGCAGCTCGATCTGGTGCCCGAGCGCGCCCTCGCTCAGTTTCTTGGTTCCGTCCTGGAGTTCCTTTAGAGGCCGATCCACCACGCGACGAATGAAAATCCAACTGAGGAAAGCAATGGCCGCCATGGCCAGCGCATCGCAGGCTAGCATTCTCCACGAGCCCTGGGCCAGTTGCTGGTCGGTCCGGGCCAGTGAGAGGTGAGTATCGAGCACGCCGAGAATCTGTTGGCTAGCGGGATGAGCGTGGCACTCGGCGTTTGAGCACTCGGGCTGATTTTCGATCGGGCTGATGATCGCGAGCACGCGCTGTCCCTGAGCCCGGTAGACGCGGAAACGGTCGGGACGGTTCAGTCGGGTTAAGGTCTGCTGATGGGCATGGCAGCCATAGCAGGCTTCGGCGTCCTTATCGACAGTGCGGTTGATCTCCGAAGGATCGGAGGAGTAACTGATTTGGCCCTGGCGATCGAAGACCCGGAGGCGAACCACACCCGGCTCGCTGGCCATAGCGGAAATGGCATGATGCAGACCTTCGCGATCGTTGCGCAGCATGTAGTCGGAGGTATTGCGTCGTATGACATCGCTGATGCGCTCGGCACTCAGCAGGGTCGCGGCCTCCAGATGCTGGCGCTGCAGCCGGATGGTCAAATAACCAAGCAGCCCAAAAATCACCAGCATGGCGCCCAGGAGCAGGACGATGAGTTTGGTTCCAAGGCCGTAGCGAACGCGGTCTAACATGCTGATCGTCGATTGTTTTTCAGTCTCCCGCATGGCTCAACACCGGTGTCGCTGCCGCGGAGCGGACACGCGGGTGCACGACCGCATGCTTTTCTTCTTCGCCGAAAATCGGCAGGTACTTTGCGGCGACGCCGAACAGCGCGAAGCCGATGGCGATGATCATTAACGTGATGGAGAACTCGGTCCACTTCGGCAGATAGTGATGTCCGACGTAGGTTTCAAAGCCGATGACCGCAATGTTGAGACGGTTGGTGATGAACCCCAGCACGGTAAAGATGGAGGCGAGATACAGAAGTTGCGGCGACAGCCTGACTTTCTTGAAGCTGAGCATGGTGATGGGAATGACAAATGTCAGCGTCAGTTCGAGCCAGAGAAAGTAGGCCTCGTAGCTGGGTGTGACGATCTGCCGGAGCAGGCCGCGATGGAAGAAGTCCTCGAAACGGAGCAGGGCATTGACCCAGAGCGCGACCAGCAATGCGCCGCCCAGGGTGACCAGGACCGGAAGCTCAAGTTGACGCCCGAAGGCCTTTGCGCTTTGAGTGGACTCGAAGATGGTCATGGCCAAGCCCACAGCAACCGCGGAGCCGAAGAAGAAGAACGGCAACGCTGGCGAGTACCAGAAGGGATGCAGCTTGCTGGGCATGATCAAATACAGCGATCCGAGGGAACTCTGGTGCAAGGTAGACAACAAGATGCCGGCAATGATCAGCACCGGATAGATCTTCTGGATCCATTTGATTGGAGTTTTCCAATTGAGACGTTCGAATACGTTGGGCAGAAATTCGAAGAAGAGCACTGTGGTGTAGATCATCACGCACATGCCCACCTCGAACATGACGGAGTGCACGTTCCGGTAGATGAGTTGGTGCCAGATGTACCAGGGACGGCCCAAGTCGTACATCAGTCCTACGATGAAGAGCAGGTAGCCGAGGAACGCGGTCAAGACCGCGGGGCGCACAACGGCGTGCAGGCGCTCGACGTTAAACAAGTAAACCGCGCCAACCATAATGAAACCGCCCGCCGCCAGCATGACTCCGCACAGGCAGTCGAAGCCGATCCAGAGTCCCCAGGGAAACTGGTCGGTCATGTTGGTGGCAGCTCCCAATCCGTGGAAGTAGCGAATATATGAGGAGTACAGGCCCAGGGCCATGATTACAAGGAAAACGACTCCCCAAAAGGTCAGCTTGAATTTCATCGCACACTCCCATTCTTTTCCTGTGCTTCGGCGGCGGCTACTTCGTCGCGACGATGCGAAACCCAATAAATACCGCCCAATACCAATGTCCACACCGGGATAAAGTCCGGGATGCGATCCATCACTCGCCCGGTATATTCCGGCATCGGAGTGTCGCCGATCTTCGCGGAAGCCGGATAGCCGTAGTCTTCAACATGGGCGGACGAAATAATAAGGACCGAGGTTCCGCCCACTTCTTCAAGGCCATAGATATGGGGCTGGTAGTTGGAGGGATTTTGACGGATGCGGTTCTGCGCTTCCACGATAAGGGCGTCGCGCTCTCCGAACTTGGTGGCCCCGGTCGGACAGATTTCAGCGCAGGCGGTCTGCTTACCGGCAACCACGCGGTCGGGGCACATAATACATTTGCGGACCCGCGGATTCAGCGCCTGCCATTCATACTTGGGCTGGCTGAACGGGCACGCCACCATGCAATAGCGGCAGCCAATACACTTCCACACGTCGTAGACGACCGGGCCTTCTTGGGTCTTGTGGAGTGCGCCAACAGGGCAGACCGAGGCGCAAGCGGGCTTCTGGCAATGCATGCACAGGCGGCGCATGAATTTGTCGTCCTTAGTCAAAACGACCGTGTATTTATGTGCCGACTGCACCGACTCCGCGGCTACGGTGTCGTCATAGGGCAGCTTGTTCTGCTGCGCGCAGGCGCCTTCGCACTGTTTGCAGCCGATGCACATTGTGGCGTCATACAGAATGGCCTTACTCATGAAGTGATCTCCGGGCCACTCCGGGACAGGACGTCCGCACGCCGGGCGTGAGGGTTGGCGGATGCGAAGACTGCGGCGAAGTGGCCAGCAAAAGCCGGCACGGCAAGCGGCCGGGTTGGTGTGCCAAAAGCTCTTATGTCAAACGTTCTTGTTTCAGACAATAGCCCGGGTCCCACGCAATTCGCAGAACCCGGGCGGGCTGTTCCGTATCCCAATGCGGAGGGGGCGTGGCGCTCAGCCAGGTTCGGGGAGCAGCCAGCATTGGCAGCTATGAGTCCATTTCGACCGGACTCCGGCATCCGTGCACCTCCGCGGACTTCCGCTGCCGCTGGGGAAGCGATTCGGCGCGGAAGCCACAGCAGAACAGCCGATCCCTGACTACTTCTTCAATCCTTGAAGGTAGGTCGCGATCGCCTTCACGTCGTCAGCGGCCAAGCCCTTGACCGGAGCCGGGTGCTTGGCTGTTTCGGCCACGCCCTTGGTAACCTCGGCCTCGGACTTCCCGATCAGGCTCGGAGCCTTCATGGCGGGCTTGCCGGCTGCATCCGCACCATGGCACATCGCGCACTTCGCTTTGTACAGAGCGGCGCCGTCTTCGGCCCAGGAGAGACTCGGAATAAGGATGAACAGACAGACCGCGATCGTCAGTACAAGCGCCGCGATTTTGGTGGTTTTCATGATTACATTTCCTCTCAAGTAAGTTGGCGGGGGGAGAGCAGTGGCCGAAGGCAACGTGTTGCTATTTTCACCACCACCGAGACCGAATGAATCACGTTGTAGCGATTCACCGCGTTTCCTGCCGCACTGATGTGAGTTTCAACAATGAGGCGAAATGCTGCGGTGATGCGGGTCACTTTTCAGGGTGACCCAGGAACCGCGAGGATGGTTGTAGCGCACGATTGGAAGTGCTTGCCCCAGAAGTACCTGCCCCAGAAGTATCTGCAACGACAGCCTTTGCGCGGAATGAAAACCCGGTCCTAGTGCAGCAGCCAGGCGGAGCATGCAATGACAACTCCCGCGGCCGCCATTAGCAAGCCCAGATGCCAATAGATGCGCCGGCCCGAAAGCAGGGTAATGGAGGTGATGACCAGCGCGATCTCCAGAAATACCTCACCTAAGTCGAAGCGGTCGGCCTTCCGATGGGTAACAGCGAATTCTTGCTCGAGTTCGTGGGCCTTGTCCCCCAGATCCTTCTGGTCATCTTTGTAGCGATCCGCCTCGCTGCGCGCTTTCTCTTGCAGTTTGGTCGCGGCCTCGGCGTCCCGGGCGGCAACCGCGCCTGCCAGATCGGCGAACAACTCATCGGTGTGCTGCCGGATCTTCTTGGCCTGGAAGTAGCTCCACTGGTCGGTAACCTTGTTCTGCAAAATCACCTCTTCGGTGTGCGTGCGATGGCCGAGCAGCGAAACGGTTGCCACTAGCACTGCGAGTATGGCCATCGTGATGGTAATGGGTGCCAGATCCGGATGCTCGCGGGCGTGTTCGGCATGCTCGTGCAATTCGTGGAGTTCTTCGCTCATGTTGTCAGGCTCCTGGTAGTGAGTCATCGCCATTCTAGCTCTTGCAAGGTCAGAGGTGAGAGGTCAGATTGCAGAAGTAAATTCGGATCTGTGAAGAAGGTTTTCACCTCTGCCATCTGACCTCTGACCTCGCCCGTGCCGCGATCCGGGTTCTTCCTGCCGCGACCTAAGAGAATAAACCAATCGCGCTATTCCCCCATCACTTTAATCAGGATTCTTTTATCGCGCTGCCCATCAAACTCGGCATAGAAGATCTGCTGCCATCGTCCGAAGTCGAGCCTGCCCATGGTGACGGGCACAATCACTTCGTGGTGCACGAGCATCGATTTCAAGTGAGCGTCGCCGTTGTCTTCGCCCGTCTGGTGATGATGGTAGTCGCGGTTGGGGGGAGCCAGTTTCTCGAGCCACTGGTCGATGTCTTCGATCAGTCCGCTTTCGTCATCGTTGACGTAGACGCCTGCGGTGATGTGCATGGCGGAAACCAGGATCATGCCATCCCTGATTCCCGACTTTTCGAGCGCGGCCTCCACCTGCGGAGTGATCCGCACATAGGCACGCCTGGTTTTGGTATGAACGGTGATGTATTCAGTGTGAAATTTCATACCGGTCGATTCCTCACGTTGTGAGCGAGGTCACGCTGATGAGCGCCATCACTCACTGCGCTCCTGCTGCAATCTATGTTAGAGCTTCGCTATGGGTTCCACTGAGTTTGAGCGAATTGCGGGAGAGATTCTCGACCTGCTCGATCAGCAAGTGGCTGCCATCGCCGGCCGGAATTTCAACGACCTTACCCAGGAAGAAGTGGACGCCTACCAATGCCGCAGACGCAGGATTCTTGAGCTGCGTACGGCGCTCGACGCGCTCATCCCGCCCAAGTGAGGCCAGTTGTTCACCGGCCACTTTTTTTGTCCGATGGGTGGCTGCGCACAAGGAGTTGGCCCTCACTATGCCCGTCACCCGCGGCCTTCTCGTACTCCGTCAGCAACCTGTTCATCTCATCAATGATGGCCGCCAGTTGGCGAGGATCCTTGGCCTGCTTCGCTCTTTCCTGAAGAGCGGTCCAGCCGGGAGGTGGGTCGGGAAGCATGGCTTTTTGACTCGGAATCGGAAACAGAAAAATAGGTTGCTTTATTATGCACGCTCTGGACGGGTCTGACTAATCTTTGAGGAATCGGAAGGGCTTATCGCATCGATTCTTCGATCTCCGAAATCCAGTCGGGCCGCTTTAAGACTTCGCGTGGCTTGGGACCATCGGCAGCGCCAACAATGCCGTCACGCTCCATCAGGTCGATCAGATGGGCGGCGCGGCCGTAGCCGATGCGCAGGCGGCGCTGGAGCAGCGACGTTGAGGCTTTACCGAACTCGATGACCAGGCGTACCGCGTCGTTGAACAGGGGATCGTTGTCTTCTCCGGAAATTTCCGCTGCCTCGCCGTCGGGGCCAAGTTCGGCCTCGCGGTCCTCTTTTGGAGTTTCGAGGAATTTCTCCTGATATTGCGCGATGCCTTGCGCTTTCCAGAATTCGACCACCGCCGCGATCTCTTTCTCTGTCACATACGGAGCGTGCAAACGGTGCACGCGCGCCGAGCCCGAGGGCAGGTAAAGCATGTCGCCACGTCCCAGGAGCGATTCGGCGCCGTTGGCATCCAGAATCGTGCGCGAGTCGACTTTCGTTGCTACGCGGAAGGACACGCGCGCAGGAAAGTTTGCCTTGATCAGACCGGTGATCACGTCGACCGACGGGCGCTGTGTAGCGAGCACAAGGTGAATGCCGACGGCGCGCGCCATCTGTGCCAGGCGCGTGATTGATTCCTCCACGTTGTGGCCGTCGAGCATCATCAGGTCGGCCAACTCGTCGATGATGATGACGATGTAGGGAATTGGGCCTTCGTCGGTTTGCTCGCCGAAGAGGCTGGGCGTGTCGTCAAACAGGTTGTTGTAGCTTGCGATATTCCGGACGCCCTTGGCTGCCAGCAGCTTCAGCCGGCGTTCCATCTCGCGGACGGCATTGCGCAACGCGTTGGCCGCGAGCTTCGGTTCGGTGATGATGGGCGTGTAAAGGTGGGGCACGCCCTCATAGTTGCCAAGTTCGAGGCGCTTGGGATCCACCAGCACAAGTCTCACCTGGTCGGGCGTCGACTTGTAGAGGATCGACATGATCATGGCGTTGATGGCCACGCTCTTGCCTGTTCCGGTCGAACCGGCAATCAGCAAGTGCGGCATGCCGGCAAGGTCGGCGACCGCGAGGCGGCCGTTGATGTCCTTGCCCATCGCCAGCGTCAGCTTCGACTTCGAGCCGAGGAATTCCTGCGACTCGATGTTCTCGCGCAGCCAGATGATTTCGCGCTCGCGGTTCGGGACCTGGATGCCTACCGTGCTCTTGCCGGGCATACGCTCGACCAGGATGCTTTCGGCGCGCAGGGCGAGGCAGAGATCGTCGGTTAGGCTGACAA
>JBAQJU010000172.1:0-23610 GCA_049300475.1 Terriglobales bacterium
GTCCCGCGTGGCATTGGAACCTCATTGTCGGCTATGGACGGGTTTGGAATGAAACTAGCGATAACGGATACAGCCGTGCCTCGTTCCCGTTCACGCTGGCGGAGTACGACCAGAACTGCGTGCACAACGGAGAAATGACTTTCCTGTTCAAGGGTTCGAGCATTTCGCACGTCTTCTACCAAATCGACTATGAAGTCTGCGAGTACTGGCAAGCGAACTTCTACGGGAATCTCACAGCTTCCTACACGCCGAGCACGATCAGCGGCGACACAACGTTGGAGAACAACGCGGCGGCGGAAGTCGGCAACCGGATACCGGCGAAACCCTTCTCCGCTCTAGCGACCGACTATCCCAGTTCCGGCGTCAGCACCTCGGCTTTTATCGGGCAATATCTGCATCCCACTTACATTTCCGGCTATGGACTGTACATCAACGGGGTTAATTATGTGAGCGCGTGCCAAACGCGTACGGACGACTACGCCTTCTGCGCGGAGATGCGATGGCCCTCGTATTCGGTGGCCAAATCGATGTTCGCCGAGACCGCTCTCAGCCGGCTTGGCCAGCAATTTGGCAGCAGCGTTTATAGCAATATTATTAGTAATTACATTCCGCAATACACTCTCGGAGGCACCTGGACGAGTACGACCTTCGATAACATGTCCGACATGGCTAGTGGAAATTACAACAGCACTGGTTTTGAGACTGACGAAAACAGCACCAGCATGACGGATGTCCTCGATGCAATTCCTTATTACAACTACGGGAATCCAACCGCCGAATCGAAAATCTATAATTCGTTCACTCTCTTCAAAACGAATTACACCACCCCGGGAACGCTGTGGGTCTACCACAGCGATGACGCCTTCCTGCTCACGGCTGCCATGCAAATCTATGCTCAAGGGCAACTGGGCAGCACTAGCGATATCTGGACGAAAACTTACAACGACGTTTTCAGTGGGCTGAATGTGAGTCAGGGCATGCAGCAGGTCATGCGAACGGCGTGTAATAACAACAGCACGTCGACGAACTGCAGTAACACCACCGGCGATGGTGGTCTCTCGGTTACCGGCGAACCCATCGGCGCCTACGGCATGTACTTCAACCAGGATGACCTTGCTAAGGTCGGATATTTCTTCAACAACAACAACGGCAAGATCAGCGGTACGCAGGTCCTGGATCCGGCGCGCGAGGACGATGCCATGGTCCGCACTTCGAACCTGGGCCTGACCGTTCCTGACTCCGGCTTGTATACGGGCTCGCCTATTGTCGCGAACACCTACCACTACAACAATGAGTACTGGACCAAGTATTGGACTACGACGGAATTCCCACCGAATAGCGGTGCAACCGAGAACGGTGGTTTGGCGACCAATCCGTTCAATTCGACATTCACCTGCCAATTCTGGATTCCCTTCATGAGCGGGTACGGTGGAATTTCGGTCGTGTTGCTGCCGGACAACGCGGTTTTTTACCTGGTCAGCGACGACAACGAAGCTTATTGGACCTACGCCGTCGAGCAAGCCAATCTGATCAAGCCGATGTGCGGCACCGGAATCAGCTACCCGGCGAATGGCGCCACCCTGACCAGCAATAAGCAGACCTTCGAGTGGTACATGTACAACACCGCAATCATGTCGGCCACGGCACCGACTGCGACTGCGCCGGCGACAGGGTACTGGCTGGACATCGGGAAGGAGCAGGGCGGGAATGAATATTATCAGTCGGGCAATTTGGGTACGGCTCTTTCGGTCACCGTTAACTCTCTGCCGACCGACGGTAGCGCCATTTGGGTTCGCTGGTACTACCTCGTGAATGGACAATGGCAATACAACGATTACAACTATACGGCTTATAACGGCGTTCCCAGCGGCGAAAGCGCTGCCACCATGACGTCACCTGTCGCTCCGGGACCGCTCGGTGGCAGCAGTGTGACCTTCAGCTGGAATGCGGGCACTGGCGCCACAGCGTACTGGCTGGATGTCGGCAGTGCCGCAGGTGGCGACCAGTTCTATCAGTCGGGAAGCCTGCCGAACACTACGCTGCAGGCCACGGTCAACGGTCTGCCAACAGATGGCAGCAACGTTTACGCGACCCTCTATACGCAATTCAGTAGCGGCGGCCCATGGGTTAGAAATACTTACACCTACACAGCACTCAACGCCGCCGCTGCTGCAGGAGTCATAACCACGCCTGCTCCGGGTGCGACGTTCACCGGCGACAGTGCGACGTTCAACTGGGAGGCGGGCGCGGGCGCTTCCGCGTACTGGCTGGATCTGGGAAGCACTCCGGGAGGCAATCAGTATTATCAGTCTGGAAATCTGGGCAATATTCTGACTGCGACCGTGAACGGACTGCCGACAGATGGCAGCCCCGTGTGTGCCACCCTTTACTCATTGATTGGCAGCGCGTGGTTGGGCAACTCACACACTTACACGGCGTTCAATGCGAGCAGCGGGTTAGCAGTTATCCAAAGTCCCATTCCGAGTACGACTCTGAGCGGCAACCAGGCGACTTTCACGTGGAGCGCAGACTCAAACGCGACTGCCTACTGGCTGGACATCGGCAATGTTCTGGGCGGCAATCAATACTATCAATCCGGGAACCTGGGCAACACACTGACCACAACGGTGTACAGTTTGCCGGCGGATAGCAGTACCGTTTACGTGACCCTGTACTCCTTTGCTGGAGGGCAGTGGTTGAGCAATGCTTACATGTACGTTTCGGGTCCGTAAAGAGGGGATTATACCCGTCGTCTTGGACGTCCTAAGAGAAGGGCACGGACGCCGGCTCGCGCCCTCTTGTGCATTTGACGATCGGCACGTTATTTGGCGCGCGGGAGTCGGCCCAAGCCGCGGCGGTTGACTATTGTGATAACGCGACATTTCTCCGAGGATGCCACGAGGTGGCCTGCTCGTTGGCATTCGCGACGATCAAGATGGTCTTTTCGTCGAATCCTTTCCCCCCAATGTGGAGTCCATGGACTGGCGATTCGCTCGACCCGCAGCGCTGCCACGCTTTGGTAGCTAGCTTGCGATGCCGTACTCGGAGACCAAGTCCTGCCAGATCGCCATGGAATTGCGGCCGCGGTCGAGCCCCAAGTTGATGGCTCCCGGTACGGCTCGCAGGCGCTGGGGCCTCTGACAACGGCAGAGTCGGGGTGAACCCATTTGAGTGATCGAGAGGCTCACCGCCGCCCCTATTCAACTCCGTTCTCTACCCTTCCTTACTATGTGCCACATGAAAAACAACTCCCAGTTCGACCCCTCTCCGTGTTTCGACACGAACCAACTGGGAGGGTCCGAGATGGCAATTTAGTGAGAGACCGTAGTTCGTGACGTAGGGCGGGGTGAATCGGGCATCGACCCTTCTCTGCTGCGCCTAGGCAAACCCGACGGCGCCGTGGTCCAGCAACCAGGATGGCCTAGCCGCGGCGAGCATGGAACATGTGAGCAGGACCAGCGCCAGTATGATGACCCCGGAGTAATTGCCGCTGCCGACAATGAGCGAGGCCAGCATGGGACCGGACGCCAATCCCATCTTGGAGGCGAAGCCGCTCCATACAGCGGCCTGGCCGGTCTGGTCAAAGCGAGCGCACATGCCGAGCAGATGGGAGATCACGAAGTTCCAGGTGATGCCGGTCGCGACGTTGGCCGCAATCCAGATCCATTTCACTTCGCTGTAATTGAACACGTAGGTTCCGATTACGGTCAGAATGATGCCGCCAACGATTGGTTTGAAGATCCCGAATTTTGTGGAAACTGCGATCACCAGTACCGGGCCAAGGACGGCGAGCCAGCCGGCGACGCCGAGGGTTTCACTGATGAATGCGAGGTCGAGGTTATGGCTTCGTCCAAGCCCGATCATGAAGGCGAAGAGCCCTTCGTTGGCGGCCTGAAACAGGAACGTGGCGAAGAGCGCGAGCAGGAGCGGCTTCAGCATCAGCGTATCCGCAAAACCGCCGTGAGTGCGCTCTTTTCTCTCCGGTACGGGATAGTCGGGCAGGAATTGCAGCATGATCAGGGTTGCGATATTGAACAAGATCATGGCGATGAACAAAACGCTCGTCCCAAATTTTGGGACGAGCAAGGGCAGAACCATGACTCCGATACCGCCGGTGAATGCCTGGACCAGCAGCAACATGCCAAAAGTGCGATCGGGCGCTACGGTGCGAGCAATGATAGAAAAACTCAGCCCCACCAACATGCCGCCGATAAAACCATGCAGGAATCGAGTGCCCATAAGGATGTATGGGTTCCTGACGAGCATGGACAATAAATCCATGGCGATGAGGCCGAACAGAAGCAGGTGCGCAGTCGGTCTCCACGCGACGCGGCGGACGAGAAATGCGATGACGAATGCACCACAGGCCGCGCCGTAGACATTGCATGAGGCGACCAGACCCGCCTGCCGGTTAGTGAAGCCGAGTCCTTGCTTCAGTCCATCGACCAGCGCGGGAATGATGAGAACATAGGAAAGACCGGCAGCTGCGAAAAACGCGAGCAGCACGCGGGCGATCATGCTGCTGGGAGCAACCTTGGGCAGGCGGCTGAGAAATGTGGTTGTCATCCGCGGCATCGCCCTTCAGAGCGTATTCCGGCGCTGGCTCTTCCTCCGCGTCGTTTTAGCTCGGAACCCTGCGGAATCTGCTCGAATGATCGACGCCGGGGGCGGACCACGCACGATCCGCCCCGGATACAATGTCCCCTCGTCAACGAATACCTCCGAAGCAGAGGTATTTCACCTCGAGATATTCGTCGATACCATATTTCGAACCTTCGCGGCCAAGGCCCGATTCCTTGACGCCGCCAAAGGGTGCGACCTCGGTCGAGATGAGGCCGGTGTTGATGCCGACGATCCCATATTCGAGCGCCTCCGCAACTTTCCACACTCGAGCGACATCGCGGCCATAGAAATAGGCAGCCAGACCGAACTGGGTATCGTTTGCGAGAGCTATGGCGTCCGCTTCGGTTTTGAAGCGGAAGAGCGGCGCTACCGGTCCGAAAGTTTCTTCCCTGGCAACCGCCATTGCAGAGGTAACGCCAGTGAGGATCGTCGGCTCGAAGAAGCGTCCGCCCAGGGAGTGGCGATGCCCACCAACAATCACGGTGGCGCCTTTCGAGGTAGCGTCACGGATGTGTTCTTCGACTTTGTCCACCGCGTTCTGATCGATCAAAGGTCCCTGCGTGGCGCCGGGCTCGAAGCCGCGAGCAGGCTTGAGCTTCAGGACGACCGTCGCGAGTTTTGCGGCAAAGGCATCGTACACGCCATCCTGCACGAGGAAGCGATTCGTGCAAACACAGGTTTGACCGGTGTTTCTGTATTTCGAGGCGATGGCGCCTTCGACGGCGGCGTCGAGATCGGCGTCGTCAAAAACGATAAATGGAGCATTGCCGCCGAGTTCGAGCGATAACTTCTTCACGGTACTGGAACACTGGGCCATCAACTGCTTGCCAATTTCTGTCGATCCGGTGAAGGAAAGTTTTCTCACCGTCGGATTGGAAGTGAGCTCCGCGCCGATTTCGCTGGCCTTACCGGTGATTACATTGAAGACGCCTTTTGGGACGCCTGCGCGATCGGCAAGTTCGGCCAGCGCGAGCGCTGAAAACGGCGTCTGCGACGCGGGCTTCAACACTACGGTGCAACCCGCGGCGAGAGCTGGACCAGCTTTGCGGGTGATCATCGCCGCTGGAAAATTCCACGGGGTGATGCAGGCAACGACGCCAACTGGCTCCTTAATGACAACAATTCTCTTGTCTGCCTGATGCGGAGGAATGGTGTCACCATAGACGCGCTTGGCCTCCTCGCTGAACCATTCGAGGAATGCGGCCGCATACATGATTTCGCCGCGCGACTCGGTCAGTGGTTTTCCCTGCTCGAGTGTCATCAGATGGGCCAGATCATCCTGGTTCGCGATCATCAGGTCGAACCAGTGCCGAATCACGGCGGCCCGTTCTTTGGCGGTCCGGCTTCGCCAGTCCGGAAAAGCCCGCGCTGCCGCTTCGATTGCCTGGCGCGTCTGGGCTGCACCCATTCTTGGGACGCTGCCGATTATTTCTCCGGTGGACGGGTCATCAACCTTGATTTCATTGCCGGCGGTTGCTTCTACCCACCTACCATCGATGTAGCAGGCCTGCCGAAACAGGCGCAGATCTTGCAGCGGAACTTCTGTTGCTATGCTGGACATGAATGTATCTCCCTAAAAGAATCTATCCCTTAAAAGATGTATGAGATATGGGATGGGTTCGAATGTTTGCGCCCCCTCAATTATGTTTCAGACGGCCACGGTCTCTAACGAAGCTGTTTTCCTTAATAAGCCGCAGAACCACAAAACGGCTTGAGTTTATTGATCTCATGAACTGCGTTGTACCAGTTAAATTCGTTTGCATCAGTAAATATGTAATAGACCTCGTCGTGGGGCAGCAGAAGGATCGAGATACCTCCGTAGCCGCTCATGTACGGAATCCAAAAATCGCAGGCGTATTGATGAAACTCGGCCGGAGTGATGTGCTTCTCCCAAAAGGCATTGTGATAATGAAACGAGCCATTCACTGAGCCACGGCCCTGATCCGAAACCGTCAACCCTAAAGAATCCGGTTTGCGGAGCAAGGTTTCCTGGAGGCGCTCCGGATCGAGAACCTGCTTGCCGTCGATTTTCCCCTGCCCTTCATCGAGGAATCTGCCGATCTTTGCGACATCGTCCTGAATGTAGAACAGTCCGAAATATCCATCGGGGCGGCCAGTTTCACTGTCATCGGTGCGGATGGTGGTGAGTGCGCCCTTGCTCCAATGAATTGGCTTGTAGACTGTGTTACGCACCAGGTTGAACAGATCGTCTCCGCCGCCCTGCTTCTGCAGATAGGCGGTCATGGCCTGGGTTACAAGGAAGGTCCCGTGGCTTTGATAAACCCAGGTAGTTCCCGGATCCGCCTTGTGCGGGAAGGGAGTGAACGCGGCGGCGATTTTTTTGTCGTAGGTTTCGGCTATGAGGAACGCAGCCTCCGCCATGCTGTCCTCATCTGCATGAAACTTTGCGTCGATATAGTTTCCGGTCGCCATATCGAGCGTGTTGCTGAAAGTGACTTTGCTCCAATCGCCTCCCATGACGTATTGCGGCAGAAAATCACGAATAAGCTGGCTGTAGGCCGAATTTCCATACATTTGTCCCAACCGCATCATCGCGACCGATGCGAATGCGGACTTCGCAGTCGAATATGAGGGCAGGCGCATTTCTCCGCAAAAAGCATATTCTCCGTAGCGGGTCTGGCACGGGCCTACATAGTTGGTGCCATTGATATACAAGCCGTAGGTGGTGATGTCTTTGGGGAACTTCATTGTTCTGAAGATGCCCGCCAAGTCGATGCCCGAGTTGGGGAAATCGCCGGCCAATGCGGCAAATGGTTTGCGCGGAATTCGATGGGCGATTTCAGAGGCGTGCTCGTTCTTCAGTTCGGTGCTGGTGGAGATCTTGCTGGGTGTGTAGGTGGCAGAGAGTTGGCCCCACATGTCAACTTTCAGATAGGTACAGGTTTCCTGCGTCACCTGATAGCGCACTTTCGAGATGTGGATGGGCGTGGTGTTGCTGAAGAGAAACATCATCTCGCCGTTGTGAACACAATTCTGGCTTCGCTCGGCCAGCGCGAATGGAAATGAGGCACGTGTGTAACCGGAGTCGCCGTCCTCGCGCCAGATGCGGCCGGGACCGATGATGTAATTCCATGATGGATTTCCGGTAACGATCAGACCTTGTATCACCGGAATAAGGTGGCTGCCATTTTGCACAAACTCGAAACTGAACGCGGGCAAGTGTCTCCAGGGTGAATCGGCGGCGCCGGTATAGTTGAAGTCTTCGTGAACTTTGGCGAATCCGCCCGATGATGCGGGATTCAGCAACTCCAGCCGGCCCTCGAAAAATTCTTTTGGCATTGCCGCGTTCGCGGGAAGGGCGAATGCGCTGTCGTCCACCGGGGAGGATGGAGTTGCATCGGAGAAGAGGTCTTTGTAGGTAAGGAGGGTGCGGTTCACAACGCCTGTGCCGGAGAGAGGATCTCCCGGCACAGGCGCAGGGGAGGACGATCTGGCAAGGCAACCAGATCTGACTACAAACAAGAACAGCGCGACAACAATGCCCTTTCTGATGCTCATCTGACCGATCTCCGATAAACCCTGGACGGTGCGGATTTGTCGAAAACGAGCTTCCCGCCGACATAGGTCCGCACAACTTGCACATCTCTTAGTTCTTCCGATGGAACGCTCAGAACATCGCGGTCGACCACGATGAAGTCGGCAAATTTGCCGGCTTCCAGAGAGCCCTTTTCATGTTCCTCGAAACCCACATATGCGCCGTTACGCGTGTACAAGGTGAGAGCCTGCTCGACGGTGATGCGCTCTTCGGGGGCAAGGATCTGGCCGGACTGCAATTCGCGCCGCACGACCGCCGACCAAATTCCCCACCAGGGACTGATGGGGGTCACGAAAACGTCGGAGCCAGCGCCCTCAATGATTCCGTTTTCAATGTATGACTGGGCTGGATATGCCCAACGGACGCGTTCAGGCCCATACTTCGTGAACCAGCTTCCAATCCAGTAAATAAACGGCGGGTTACCATCGACCAGAACATGAAGGTCTTTCAAGCGCTTCTGAATTGCGGGGGTGGAAATGCCGCAGTGCACGATCCGAAAGCGTGGATCCTTGAGCCCGAGCTTCTGCATGACGGCGGCGTAGGAATCCAGCGTCTCGTCGATGGCGCGGTCGCCAATGGCATGGGTCTCAAGCTGCCAGCCCGCCTTGGCCACGATCGTCTGTGCGGCTTGCATGTCTTCAGGCTTCCAGCGCAGGACGCCAAGGTTGTCAGGCTCGCCGATGACGCCAGGTGGGTAGATGGCTATGGTACGTGCGCCCATGCCGCCATCGGCAAACATCTTGACTGCGCCGAACTTGAGGTAGTCATTGCCAAACCCGGTATGGGTTCCCATTGAGGCGAATTTTTCGGCCTCCGCCACGCTGGAGACAATTGGGGCCAGCTGAACACGGATGTGCAAATCCCCTTTGGCGAGCGCATCCTGGTACCCGCGTATCGTCTCGAGAGGTTCTATGTCATGGATGGTGGTGAGTCCGACCTCAGCCGCCTTTTCGGAAACCAGTTTTGCCGCCCGCTCGTTGACTTCCGGGGAGGCGTTCAGGAAGAACTTATGAAAAAGGCCCATCGCATTGTCTTTGATGATGCCAGTGGGCTCTCCCGAAGAATCATGCTCGAAGACGCCGCCTTGAGGATCGGGCGTGTTCCGGGTGATGCCGGCGAGTTTCAGTGCCGCGCTGTTGGCGACCAGCAAATGGCCGCTCTCGTGTACCAACAGAACCGGATTTTCCGGAGCGACAGCGTCAAGATCGTGACGGTTGATATATCGGTGTTCCGCCAGCTTGTCATTGTCCCAATTGACACCCAGAATCCAGGCCCCGGAGGCCGTCGTGGTGACCCGGGCGTGAACCGCCTCTGCAATTTCGGGGATGGACCTCACCGTAGGGTAGCCGGCGTCAATCATGCCCATCACAATGTTCTTTGCCCACTGGAGAGCATGGGTGTGAATATCGATGAGGCCTGGCAACACAGTTTTTCCGTGGAGGTCGACGATCTCGGTACGCGCGCTGGCACAGCCGGCAAGCTCGGCGTCGCTGCCCACCGCCAGGATTTTTCCGTCTCGCACTGCCATGGAGCTCGCCGCCGAGTGGGCGGAATCCATGGTGACGATGTGGCCGTTCTTGACGAAGAGGTCCGCATCTACGCAGGTTGTGGCAACCGCGGCGACAGGCATAAGGTGCACCACGATTCTGGAGATGAAGCGCAGAGCTTTACGCACCCGGATCGGATCCTTCCTAAGTTCGAGCGACTTGATTGCCGCAGCAATGGTTCTAAAGCAGCGCGAAAGCACAATTCGACACGAATGCGTGATGTTGTCTGCGCGCCAGCTGGGCGCAGCGTAGCTCCGCAATTCCAATGCTGCAACTGAAAAGATCTACATTGCAGCTAATTGCAGGTTTCCGAGAGACATAACGTCGGATTGATCGGGAGCCAGGATTCACGTTCGGGGCTCAAGGCTCCCCGGCGAGGGGGTTCGAGGTGGCTTGCATGGTGGGGAGCGGGAGCAAGAGTTGAGTCAATCTACAGGAATTTCGACTTCCCACGCCTACGAGGCCAGCCGATCGGCGGACGGTAGCCGTAGCTTCCTGATAAGCGACTGAAAAAAAACACTTGTTTTGAGGTGTTGCACTCTCGGTTCAGTGGGTAAAGTGACAATCCATGGCGATCGTTCCTGAAAAGCCTTATCCAGGTAGTAGAGGGCCTGCTCCTGATCGCCGATACCGAGATAAACAATGGCGAGGTCGTAGGCCGCCACATATCGCTGAGCAGAAAGAGCGTGCAACTGCTTCAGAATCTCGGTGGCGCGTTCGGTCTGTCTCTGGACACCGTAATTGTGCGCCAACGCCGCCAACATGCCGGGGCTGCGACCCGAGAGCGCTGCTGCCATCTCGAATTCGGATGAGGCCGACTTCATGTTTCCCTCGGCTTCAAAGGACAAACCCAAAGCCCAACGAGCAAGGACGTATTGTGGGTCCCTTTCGGTGGTTTCGAGGCAAACCTCAATTGCTTCCTCGTAGTTGCCCGCCAGCCGGAGCAGGATGCCATTCCATACGGAAATGATCATGGAGTGAGGATCGTAGGCCCGCGCAAGTTCAATTTCGGTTAGCGCGCGCGTGCCTTCGCCAATGGCTGCGAGAAAGTAGCCATAAAAGTGATGGGCGGTGGCATAGCTGGGATTCAGAGCCAAAGCGCGCTGGTACTCCTGGTTCGCCTTGTCCCAATCCCAATCGTAAAAGGAGCTGACATCGGCAAGACAGGCATGGGCCTCGCCCAATTCAGGATTAATTTCCAGCGCTCGAAGGGCTGCGGCTTTTGCCAAAGGCATTGCCTCATGGGGCGGCAGAACGCCATAAACCGCAAGCAGGTTGTACGCATCCCCTAAGCCGCAATGGGCCACGGCAAGTTCTGGATCCTTGGCCAAGGCTTGGCCAAAGTAATGAACAGCTTTCAGGAGGCTTTCTTCAGTGCGTTGGTTCCAGTAGTTTCGCGCCTTGAGATAGGCTTCATAAGCCTCGCTGCTCGTAGTGCCGCCGATTGAAGGAGAGTTCGGGCTCGACGCCGACTTCAGTTCCGCCACGATGGACGCGGCAATGCGGCTGGCAACCTCCGTCTGCAAAAGAAAGATGTCAGCTACTTCACGATCATAGCTTTGCGACCACACGTTCGACTGGTCCTTCACGCTGATGAGCTGCGCCGTAATCCGCACCCGCTCGCCCGAGCGCCGGACGCTGCCCTCCAGTATGTATTCGACGTCCAGGTCCGCGCCAATGGCGGCGACTCCTTTGTCGAAGTTTCGGTAATGCATGGAGGAAGTACGGGCGATTACACCCAGGCAATCGGGACTGACGCGCCCCAACTGCGAGATCATTTCCTCGGTCAGCCCATCACTGAAATAGTTCTCGGCCGTATCCCGGCTCAGGTTCTCGAAGGGCAGCACGGCAATCATGGTTCTGGAGCGCCGGGAGCCGGGGGGCGCAGCGGTCCGCGACAAAGCTCGTTGCTTACGCCATTCGTCCAGTTCCGACTTGAATGCATAGACCGTGCCTCTTTTGGCGTGTATGTGTCGATGGACGGGTAGTCCTTCAGTTTTTTCCCAGAGATTTACAGTCCTGACCTGACGACGCAGGTAAACGGCTATTTCCTTCCAGGAGTCCAGTCGTTCAGCGCCTTCATCAGCAATCGAAGAATGATCCGAGCCCGTCACTGTCATAAATGGTAGCTGATTGTAAGCGCAAGATGGGGCCATTTCAATGGAATCGCCGCGTGCAATCCTTTCCCGTACGGCTGAAACACGCAATAATCTGCAATGTGGATCTTTTCCGTTGTTGCGGGGTGGGGTGCAGGCTAACCTGCGAGTTGTTTGATTACTGTGCGAGAAATTCCGACCAACGGGACGACCTATATGCTCTCGCGAGTCAGGATCGAAAGGACTTGGCCATGGAAAAACAGATGAGACCTAAACCAGGACAGAGTACGAAGCTGTGGCATCCTTTTGCCAACATGGCAGTCGTCTCCCAGAACGAGACCGTGATTGAGCGCGGCGACGGGGTCTGGGTGTGGGATACCCATGGCATTCGTTATCTCGATGCGACCGCCGGGCTCTGGTATTGTTTTGTAGGCCATGGGCGAAAAGAGTTAGCCGAAGTAGCTGCCCGCCAGATGAAGAGGCTGGCTGCCTACTCAATGTTTGGAGATTTTGCCAACGATCCCGCTCTTACATTGGCCGAGCTGATTTCTTCCATTAGTCCGATCCCGGATGGCGTGGTGTTTTTCACCAGTGGCGGATCGGAGAGCATCGAAACGGCAGCCAAGCTGGTGCGCCGGTACTGGACTGCGGTTGGAAAGCCGGAGCGGCAGTTGCTCGTAACCCGCAGTGGGGCGTATCACGGCGTAGCTGGGTATGGCACAAGCCTGGCCGGCATCCCCGCGAATTCCTCGGGTTACGGCGACCTGGTTCCGGGCGTGGTTTGCATTCCGCCGGACGATCCACAGGCCTTGCAAGGGGTCATCGATCAGTATCCCGGCCAGGTTGCCGGATTCTTCGGCGAACCGGTTCGGGGGGCAGGCGGCATATATCCGCCAGTGGCCGGCTACTGGGAACAAATCGAGAGGATCTGCAGGAAGAATGACGTCCTGCTGGTCGCCGACGAAGTGATCACCGGCTTCGGACGTGTGGGTGCATGGTTTGCCAGCTCGAGATTCGGCATTGTTCCAGACATTATTACTGGCGCGAAGGGTGTCACCTCGGGATATCTTCCCCTGGGTGTGGTAATTTGCGGACCGCGCGTGCAGGAGCCGTTCTGGCGCGGAAAAGGCAATATGTTTCGCCACGGATACACCTATTCCGGGCATGCCACGGCGTGCGCCGTGGGTGTAGCGAACCTTGAAATCATCGAAAAAGAAAAACTCGTGAGCAAGACGTCGGATCTGGAGCCGGTGTTGGCGTCGGAAATGAAACGGCTCCTTAAGCATCCACTGGTAAAGGAGGTGCGTTCCGTCGGCCTGACCGCAGCATTCGAACTTTCTTCCGAGGCCCTAGCCAATAACCCGAGCGCCGCGGACGACGTTTTGATGGAAGCTCGGCGGAACGGCGTGATTACCAGGGTTCTCATGGGCCATTCCCTGCAGATTTCCCCGCCCCTGGTGATTACGAAAGCGGAGTTGCAGTTCATGGTCGATGTCTTCCTGGCGGCTCTCAGCCATGCGGAGAGCGAAATGGCTAGTGTGAAGCGCTGATGTCCGCTCCTGACACTACCCCGGGCCTTGGTGGTCAAGCCGTCGATCCAGACAAGCCCTGGCCGAAGGCGACGCCGGAATCGGTGGGCATGGATCCCTCCGCGGTCGCGTCCTTTGATGCCGACCTTGCCAGCGGTAAATATCCCTATGTCGATAGCATGTTAATCATTCGCCGCGGGAAAAATGTGTGGGAGCGGAACTATCCTCATAACTACGCAAAAATCTACTACGACGAGGCGCGTACCAAGGGTCCTCTAAACGCGCGCTTGACCGGGATCTATAACTACTTCGACCCGCAATATCATCCGTACTACGAAGGCAGCAATGCGCACACCATGCAGTCGATCACCAAGACTGTCACCTCCGTGGTCATGGGCATCGTCATAGGGCGCGGAGAATTTCATGCGGAGTTGGACGCTCCGATATTGCAGTTTTTCGATATTTTCAGGATAAGAAACCTGGATGATCGCAAGCGGCGCATCACCCTGCGCGATCTGCTTACCATGCGCAGCGGCCTGGATTGGGAGGAAGATGTTCCCTACAATGACCCGCACAACGGTTCGAGCGCGATGGAAGCGCTCGATGACTGGGTGCAATACGTAATCGACCGCCCCATGGCGCATGAACCGGGAACTTTCTTTGCTTACAGCAGCGGCGTCTCCCAACTATTGGGCTACATTTTCCAGAGGGCGACCGGGCAGGACATCGAAAGCTACGCTGCCGAACACCTCTTCAAACCGTTGGGGTTCCAACATCACTACTGGAAACATACGCCTCTGGGATTGGTCGACACTCAGGGGGGTCTGTTTCTGCGGCCGCACGATCTGGCGAAGATCGGCGATCTCTATTTGCGCGACGGGAAGTGGAACGGGCAACGAATTGTCCCCAGCGATTGGATTCGACAATCCATTACTCCCAGCACCGACGCTCGCCTGGGAATGAAGTATGGGTATCAGTGGTGGCTGATTCCTCATGGGCCAGCGGGGGAGCGGTTGGCATGGGCGGCCCTCGGACTCGGCGGGCAACGACTGCTTGTGCTTCCCGAGGAACAACTGATCATGGTTTTCACAGGTTGGAACATCCTTGCGGAATCGTCCTTAAACAGCCGCGAGGCAATCGATCGGCTCACCGTTAACGTGCAGCCTGCCATGGGGGTGAATGCGTCCTGACCGGCTGAGTTCGGCAAGCACGGTTAACTATGATAACGGCGCGGCGAAGCGGCGCAGATGCCACGAAGTGGACTGCTCATAGGCATTCGCGACGATCAAGACGGTCTTTTCATCGAATGCCTTCCCCGCAATCTGAAGTCCGACCGGCAATCCGCTCGGCCCGAAGCCACAAGGTACAGAGATCGCGGGGAAGCCGGTCAGGTCATACGGAATGTTGAAACGCAGAAATGCGTCAATCACATTCTCCCGCAACTTCCCTGATTGAACCCATACTTCGCCGACGCGGGGCGGGAAGGCGGGCAGGGTAGGGGAAACAATCACGTCGGCGTGCTTGAATGCTTCATTGAAGTTATGCTGCAAAAGCGTCCGGGCCCGCTGGCTCTTAACGTAGTCGGTGCCCAGCAGATAGCGGCCGGATTCAAGATCGACTCGGACCTCCGGACTGTAGTCATCTGGCTGGCGTTGCAGATAAGTCTCGTGATAGGAAGTTGCCTCGACCAGCGTAATGTGCGCCTCCATCGCGGCGCAGCTATCCAAATTCGGGATGTCGACTTCGGTCGTGATCGCTCCGAGGGTCTCCAGTTGGCGAATCGCTTTGTTGACGGATTCGCGGATTTCCGGATCGATATCGTCGAAGAAATACTGCCGCGGAATGCCGAGGTGCAATCCGCGAACGCCTTTCATGATCTCTTTTCGATAATCGGCCACGAGTCTCGAAGTCGCGGTTGGATCGTTCGGGTCTGGTCCGACGATTGCTCCCAGCATGATCGCAGCATCTTCCACCGTCTTGGTGATGGGACCAACATGATCCAGGGACCACGCCAGGGGGACCGCGCCATAGCGGCTTACACGGCCGTAGGTGGGCTTCAAGCCAACCACGCCGCACGCCGCGGAAGGGATGCGAATCGAGCCGCCGGTATCGGAGCCCAGCGATGCCGTGCATTGTGAACTGGCAACGGCGGCAGCCGAGCCACCGCTCGATCCACCCGGTACTCTCGTTTGATCCCACGGATTGCGTGCGGGACCGTAGTGCGCATTGTCGTTGGTCACTCCGTACGCAAATTCGTGCATGTTGGTTTTCCCAATCATCACCATGCCTGCCTGCCCCAGACGGGCAACGGCAGTCGCATCGAAATCGGGAACCCAGTTGCCAAGAACTTTGGAACCTGCCGTCGTGCGCACTCCGCGCGTGGCAAAAAGATCTTTGATTGAGATAGGGATGCCATGCAGCGGACCTCGATAGTGTCCGCTGCGTATTTCTGCTTCCGCATCGGTGGCGGCTTTACGGCCTTCCGCTTCGGTGATCGTGATAAAGCTATTCAGTTTCGGCTGGAGCTTGTGAATTCTGTTCAAGGCTTCATCGAAGAGCTCCACTGGAGAGATTTGCTTGCTCTCGATGAGCGGGGCAAGTTGCGCGATAGGACGAAACAATAATTCTTCGGACATGGTTGGAGGCTACTCGTCTAACTTCAGTCGGCGCTGAACCGGGTAGCTATCTCGATTGACCCCAATTGCAAGGCGCGCAAAGGCTTGGAATCATCCAGGATTGCATTCACTAACGCGGCTACCGGTTCCAGCCATTTGTCCTCCAAACGCGAGCCGGTGACCGGAGACATCGACTGAATTATGGAACGAAGGGGCGCTTCTTGTGCCAGCAGGGGCGATCCGGAAAATAGTACGGCTAAGGTCGCCGTGCTTCCCTGGATCCATGCTCTGCGGCTCCGTGAGTGGACGGGAACATCTTTGGGCACGAAAGCCTCCAATTAAGATCAGGCGATCGGGATTGTCGGGCGATCCAAGAATCTCAAACCGAAAGGTTTGTAACCTTCGCTGGCTCGATGACCCGATCTATTTTCCTACACTCGACAGAACTAGAACTGCACCTTGAGTCCCAACTGAATCTGACGGGCTGGGAATGCCGAAGTGGACCGGCCAAACTGCGGGCTCCCCATGTCGCCGATCGGGTTGTACAGATTAACGCGGTTAAAGAGGTTGAATGCCTCGGCCTGGAACTGCACGGTGGCGCGGTCGCCCGCTTTAATATCCTTGAAGAGCGACAAGTCGACATCTTTGAACGCGGGACCGCGAAATGCGTTTCGGCTGAGATTACCGTTCGTGCCGACCGGCAGACAAGGTGTCAGCGTGGGATCCACAAAAAGCGTGTCGAGGATCGAATTGAGGCCGTTGGGGCAGAAATTCTGGCTTGCCAGCGAGGTCCTGCCATAGAACCCCGTATAAGTTTGGAGAGGCGTTGGGTCGCCAAAAAGACCGCTCACAAACTGCCGGTTGCTGAATCCGGTGGTCTTGATACCCGCAGGACGGTTCGGACGATCATAAGCCAAGCCATCCTCGTTGAAGTCGCAGCCCTCATACCAAGGCAGCCCGCAGTACACATCAAACGGACGTCCGGATTGCAAGCTGACGATCGAATTCAACTTCCACCCGCCCAGAACATTCCGAGCGAGGGCATTGGACTTGGGAGACGGCAAAGTCCAAAGGGAAGAGAGCGCAAAGCGATGCGTGGCGTCGAACTCAGACGGGCCGCGGTCTCCGCGCTGGTTCTCGATGTCCTGGACGCCGCTGTACAGTCCGCCATACCCGTTGGTGTTGAAGTAATCCCCCAAGCCACCCTCGGTAACGTTGTCGAGCACTTTTCCCCACGTGTAATTCGCGGTGACAGTAAAGCCGTGGCTGTAGGTTTTGCGAAGCTGAGCATTCATGCCGTGATAGATCGATTGGCCTTCATTGTCGACGTAAGTGAGTTCTCCCCAACCCGGGTTCAGGGTTTTGTTGACCAGGTCACAATTAGGACCGTAATAATCGGCAAGATTTGAACAGACGTCTCCATCGTACCGGTTGTAGTCTTCCCTGGTGTATCCCCCCACTCCGCGGGTGCCGACGTAGTTGATGGTGACGGCGTAATCGTGCAGGAACTGGCGTTGAAAACCGAAGAACCACTGCATTGAATAGTTCGTGCGGAGGTTTGGATACACGCCACTGGGAGTGATGTCGATACCGCTAGAAGCGGGGCCGATCCCTCCGTTGGGCAGGTTGGGACCTGCGAAGTCGGGACTGGGCGTAAATGGAAACTGGCCGGGCCCGTAAGGAATGGGGTAGATCCCGATGCCAAGACTAGGCTCAACAAAGGTCGTGATGGCGTCCGGAGGATCCAGCCTGGACGCATTGGTGTAAAGATTGGAGTAAGGCTCGTTATAGGCAATGCTGAAGCCCGCGCGGATGACCATGTCGCCTTTTCCCCGCGGATCCCATGACACTCCAAGTCGGGGTGCGAAGTTTTTCTTGTCGGTGTTCCAAAGCTTGGAAACGCGGCCCACGCTGGCGGTTGCGATCTGTTGAAACAAGTTGCTTCCCGAGCCCAGGATGACATTGGAAAGGATGCCCTTCGTTTCGGTGGGCGATTCGAAAAGATCGTAACGAAGGCCAAGATTTAACGTTAATCGAGGACTAACTTTCCAGTCGTCCTGGACGAACCCGGCAAATTGGTTCCAGCGGAAGTGTCGCGGGGTATCGGTAAATTGCCCGCAGGTGGCGGATAGCGTACCAGTACAGTTGTAGCGATTAACGAGGCCTGCCTGCAGATAAGGATTGTCTCCTGCGGGATTCAATATTGTGGATGGAGTCGCGCCTCCGAAACTATTAAAGCAGACGTTGCTATCGATGCAGGAGAATTCGAAGTAGGGTTTCGAGGTGAGTTGATAGTCGCTGTTTTCCTCGATATGCCGCACCTGAAAGCCGAACTTCAGAGCATGCCGCCCGACAATATAAGTAAGGGTATCGGTGAGCGCGTAAGTGTCGAAGATGAATTTGCGGGGAACAAAAACTTCACCGCCCATGGGGACTACACCATCGTCAAAAACCAGATCTCCAAATGCATCGGATGGGTCGCCGGCACTCTGCAGCGCTGCGCCAGTCAAGGTGTTGGGAGGTAGCTGGAAAGCGATGTGGCTGTTATTCCGCGAGTAAGCGACCCGCAGGTCGTTTAACATACGGGTGGAGAACTCATGGGTTTCACCCAGACTTAGGTCGGCAAAGAAACCGTCAAATGGCGCTTTGAATCCCCGGGTGCCTGCGCCCTCTAACTCCTGGCTGGCCACATCCCCGGAGGCCAGCGTATTCACCCAACGTCCATAAAACTGGTCGTGCGCGCCCAAATGCTGATCCACGCGTACGAGGTATTGGTCGGCCCGATTGGGCTCAACCTGGGAGGCAACGGCGGGACAATACTCGCCATCGGCGCCAAAAGGAGTCCCGGTGCAGGCCGGCCCCGGAAAATCGTGGTAGAACATCGCCGCCAGGCTATTCGGATTGTTCGCCGTCACCAATGCCCGGAACGAGGGCGTTTCACTGATAAACGTTGCCGGCTGTCCCGCGCTGAGGCGCGACCCTTCATAGTCCAGAAAAAAGAATGTCTTGTCCTTAATGATCGGACCGCCCAGCGAACCGCCAAACTGATTCTGATGAAGCGGTGTCTTTTCGTCAGACGGGTCAAAGAAGTCACGGGTATCCAAAGCCGTATTTCTTCCCGTATAGAAGATCGTGCCGTGGAGATGATTGGTGCCGGACTTGGTCACAACATTAACGACCGTACCGTTGTTGCGGCCGTATTCCGCGGAGAAGTTCAGCGTCTGGACCTGTACCTCCTGAATTGCGTCCAGCGATGGGTAGATGAGTGGAGTGCCACCAAGCCATTCGTTATTATTTGAATTGCCGTCCAGAACAAAATTATTTCCGCGCGGCGTGGAACCGTTGGCGATGTATCCGAAATTGAATGTCACCGACGACGTCGGTGAGGGAACGTTGGAGATCACAGGCGCATTGGTTTGGGTTACACCTGGTTGGAGCGAGACCAATTGGTAGACTTGCCGTCCGTTCAAAGGCAAGTTGTTGACCTCTTCGTGGGTGATTGTGCTGGATAGTCGCGCTTCTTCCGTTTGCACCAGGGTCTCGCCCTCGGTAACCTCGACGGTCTCGCGTGCCCCACCGAGCTGCAATTTGGCATCGGCACGTGTCGTGGTGCCGACATTCACGGGGACGCTTTCGAGCAAGGTCGCCTTGAAACCAGGGGCTTCGACCCGAACCTGGTAGGCCCCAATCTGGAGGTGCAGCACGCGGTAGTAGCCGATGTTGTCCGTCTTGGCTTCGTCGATCGATCCGGTCTGGAGGTTGGTGATCTTGACGCTGGCGCCCGCGACGACTGCGCCGCTGACATCGGTCACGACTCCGGCTATGCTGCCTTCGTTCAGTTGCGCCTGCATCGACACGAATGAAACCACAAAGAGACATACCAGTGCTGGCCATTTTGCCAATTGTCCAACGCCCCTCATAAGTTTCTCCCTCTCCGGCGTTTCACCGGATACTCATTGAAGACTTGATCGCCAGCGCAAGGTGCAGAAATCGGATTTTGTGTTTCGCGTACTCTATCAACACTCCTGTAAGGTTTGTCAAGAAGAAAACTTGCGAGGTAGCATTTTGTGAGTTCTTCCAACGGTGCCCAAAGCCGCCCCTTCAAAGAGGCTTCCGACAGGGTTGTAGCATTCCTGTATATATTCATCTTGACGATGCCCCGTGGGTCTATGAGAATAGCGCACGCAGATTCCCGACGAGGCGTGAATTGCAGAAACCTCCTGTTTATTTCCGGATCAGTGAAGCGGCTCACATGTTGGGTGTCAGTGCGTCATCATTGCGAAACTGGGAACGGATGGGCTTGTTGACCCCGACGCGAAGTCAGGGCCGGTATCGCATGTACTCGCAGGTAGCGTTGGCGAAGCTCAAGAGAATCAAATATCTCCGCACCGTCAAACGAGTGAACCCGGCTGGCATCGCCGCGATGCTGGTGGAGAGTGGCAAGACCGCCCATGAGCCATCTTCAGGTGACAAGCGCAAGCGGGAGGCGATCGGACAACAATTGGTGAAGCTCCGCCGCGCGCTTGAACTCACGTTGGCGGAGGTCGCCGAGCGCACTGGTGTATCGGTCAGCTTTCTCAGTTCGCTGGAGCGCGGATACTCCAATGCGTCGATTGCCACTCTGCAAAAACTTGCACGCTTGTACAAAACCAGCGTTCTGTCGTTCTTTGCTGAGAATGACAACACGCGACGGCTGGTGCGTCCGCGTGAACGAAAAATCCTGGAGCCGAATCCCGGGGTCCAGATGGAATTGCTCGCCTTTGGCCGGAAGGTAATGGAACCGCATCTTTTCCGCATCGCGCCTGGTGCCGGTAGTGGTGGATCTTATAGCCACGAGGGCGAAGAATTCATTTACGTGCTTCAAGGCACGCTGGAGATCTGGCTCGATGAAATGGAGAATTACACGCTGGAGCCGGGAGACAGTTTGTATTTCGAGAGTACGCGGGCGCACCGGTGGCAGAGCCTCAGTGAAAAGGAAACACTCCTATTGTGGGTGAACACTCCGGCAACCTTCTAAGCGGTGATCGTTGATTTCTCTGCCTAGATATTGCTGGGAATCACTCGGAGCCTCAGGCGAACAATCGCGTCCAGAAGACGATCTCACTGGCCGATAGTCATCTCTTCCATATGCGCCAAGATTGAATAGAGATGGGCCTTGATCTCTACGGCAGTTTGACGCTACCTTTTGCCGGATGGACTTCTATGACCCTGATTGCGGACGCGGTCCCTGACGCGGTCGCGGCTCCGATGCTGAAGGCGAGAGTCTTGCCTCCGGCAATTGCGGTCCCAACACCTTTGATCTTCGGATCCAGGTTGGAGGCGGTTTGCGTGGCTTGCTGGCCTTGGGCAAGAGTGGTGCTTTGCGAACCATTGCTGATGTGAAGGTCGCCCTTGATCGCTACGACTTGCACCGTTTGCTCTGTACGCATCACTTGAAACTCGGTGAGTTTGCTCGAAGCTGGCGTCACGGTGACGGTGCCGGCGTGCGCAGACATGTTGGTGGAGGTTTTCAGTTGGGCGGTTCCGTGCTCGATTGCCGCCGAGTCCCCGTCGAACTTGACGAGGGAATCCGAAAGCACTGTAACGCTGGATCCCGAAGTGTCAATCTTCAAAATGGAGCCGGGATTGGTCTGCACCAGATCGCCGGGGAAAATTGCCGAAGCATGCTCTACGGCCGTGCCATTGAGCCAGGACGCACCGTAGGGGTGAGCCATCGCCGTGCTCAGACCGGCAGCCATGACTGAAACCGGCAGGAGAAGAATCATCGTCCAAAAAAGAAAAGTACGTACGCGCATACTCCGCTCCAGTGACCCGAGAAGAACTCGCTAATGGTAGCCTCAGTTGCCCTGCTGGTCAATGAGTTTAAAGCAAAAGCAGGTTTTGAGGGACAAATTATTATGGGGTGGGAACTGGGCAGTCGCAGCGTACAGTCATTGCCCCAAATCCGGCGGCTGATTAGTTCGATCGGTTCCGGGGGAAGGGAATTCTCGCGCCAGGACTGTTGAAGTTGTTCCCGCTCCAACCAGAGTGGGCTGCGGCGAGCACACACAGTACATAAAACAGGGCGGCATTTGCGGGAATGTGAAGATTGAAGTCCAGGAAGCTGTGCGCCAGCAGTCCGGTGCAACCTGCAAGAGCGGCGATACTTATACGAGCGGAGGAGGAGTTCTTAATGAGGCGTAGGTTGCGAAATCCTTCACGATAGAGCACAACCAAAAACCAGATTGCCACGGCGAAACCGATCAGCCCGGTTTCGAGCAGAAGTTCGAGGTAGTCGTCGTGGGCGTTATCCATGAAGAAGCCGTCATAAAAAACGCGGTAGTGAGGAAACGCAGTTGCAAAAGTTCCGAAGCCGCTGCCCAGAAACGGATGAGCGAGAAACATTCGAATCGAGTCGCGGTGTATCAAGAGGCGCGCGGGATCATGGATGTCGGTCATGCGCTTGCCGAGCTCCGGGGGCGCAACCCACATCAGAAACAGAGCGGTCGCGATGCAAAAGGCCACAAATACCGTTGCGGATTTGCGGGGCGAGAATCGTATTATCCAGACGATCCCGAGGAATACCATTTCGACGATAACGGCGATCATTCCGCCGCGCGACTGAGATAAGAACACCGACGCGGCCATGATGACAGTCGCACATGCGAGGAGGAGACGTTTTTCGCGTCGAATCCATGGTTCGAGGGCAAGGACGAGCGCAAGTGGGAGGAGCAGTTCCATCAGACCAGCATAGTGATTGTGATTCACATAGCTGCCATACACACTGTTGGAGTGCGCTGTAATCAGCCAATAGATTTTGCCGTTTGAGGTAAAACCTTGAAGCACCGCAAAGACAGCATAGAGGGACCCGAAGACGACCATTGTGTTTGCGAAAAGCCTGATGTGGTCTGGGCGGAGCTGCACGACGACGAATGCGAGAATTCCGTAGGCGATGCAAAGCCACAGTTCTGCGAGAGAAGCGTGAAGATAGGCCGAGCGACGCAGTCCGATCTGCGCGAGCACGATTCCAAGGAAGCCTAGCATGGGCGCGAATAAAGGGTTCCAGCGGATTCCTATTTGCGGGATTTTTGTGGAGTTGCTCGCGGTGATTGGAGGGGCGCTCGCCGAAAGACGCCATACCATCCAGATCAAAAAAAGGGAGGAGGAGGCAGCTTCCAGCACGGCTATCGACCAGTCCTGGACCGCACCTAGCGCCAGGGGCCCGAAAATCAGCACGCCGGTAAACGCCACGAGCAAAGCGCCACGCAGCCCGCGTTCCAGGCGATCACGGTGACTGACTCTGGTTACGACTGGGGTGCTGCCCTCGATGGCGTGAGCGGAATGCATCGTTTGATCTCTTTTACCTTGCTTCCAGCCGCAGGTCGTCGATCCAGACTCGGCCGCGGATTCTTGTATTTGCTGGAGCACGAATGATCTTTACGGCGACGAGTTCGGTTCCGGCGGGAACTTGCAGCCGGCCGCTAACTTCGTGCCACGGGTGAGTGTCCAATACATCGTCCGTCAGCAGGAGATTGGTACCACTGTAAGCGTCGACAATCGCGAGCCTTGGGCCGCTCGCACTGGTGACGTTGTCGCTCTTGATCCAGGCGCTGAATTCGTATGTGGCATGCGAGTGCACGGGAACAAATTGCGTCCACCCGGCAT
>JBAQJU010000173.1:0-9838 GCA_049300475.1 Terriglobales bacterium
GAACGAATCTGTTAGCGTCAGCGTCGGTGTGAACCGAAACATTCTTGAAGGAGTAAACGTGGAATCCAGGAAATTGTGGTTGGGCCTGTTTTCCCTTGTGTTGTTTGCGAACTTATTATTTGTTCCCTCAATCATGGCACAAACCAGCCCCTCCGATGCCGCGACGCGTCAGCTTGCGCATGACATCTTCAAACAGCTCATCGAGATCAATACCACCGATTCGGTCGGCAGCGTCACAGCGGCTGCGGAAGTTATGGCGCAACGCTTCCGCGATGCGGGCTTTCCCGAGAAAGACATCCACGTGCTCGGCCCGAGTTCCAATGACCGCAAGAAGAACGTCGTCGTGCGCCTGCACGGATCGGGCAAGCACAAGCCCGTGCTCTTGATCGGCCACCTCGACGTAGTCGAAGCCCGGCGCGAGGACTGGACTACCGATCCCTTCCAGTTCATCGAGAAGGACGGCTACTTCTACGGCCGCGGCTCGAGCGACATGAAGGACGGTGACGCGATCATGTCGGCGACGCTCATCCGCATGAAGAAAGAGGGATACGTTCCGGATCGCGACATCATTCTTGCCATGACGGCCGATGAAGAAGGCGGCACATCGAACGGAGTCGACTGGCTGATCAAAAATCATCGCGACCTGATCGATGCGGAGTTCGTGCTCAACCACGATGGCGGAGGCGTGCTGGCGGATCACGGCAAACCGATCATGATGGAAGTCAACGCCACCGAAAAGCTCTATGGCGATTTCGTTTTGACGGCGACCAATCGGGGCGGCCACAGCTCGTTGCCACGCCCGGACAATGCGATCTATGAACTGGCGGCCGCGCTCACCCGCATCGCGAACTACCAGTTTCCATTCGAACTGAATAACATCACGCGCGTCTATTACGAGCGCCAGGCCGAGTTGGCAACCGGACAGCGGGCCGCCGATCTGACGGCCATGTTGAAAACCCCTCCCGATCTGGAGGCGGTCGCGCGGCTGTCGAAAGATCCGATCGATAACTCAACCATGCACACCACCTGCGTGGCCACGCGCTTAAGCGGAGGCCATGCCAACAACGCGCTCCCGCAGATGGCGCAGGCGAACATTAATTGCCGCATCGAGCCCGGACATTCGCTGGAAGAAACTCGGCTGACGCTCGAGAAAGTGGTGAGCGATCCCAGGATCAAAGTGCAGTTTCGCGAGAACACGAACGGGCTCATGGATCACGGATCGGACCGCCACAGCTATATTCCGCCGGCGCCGCGCAAAGACGTCTTCGATGCGCTGGACAAAATCGTCGCCGAAATGTGGCCCGGAATCCCCGTGCTTCCCAACATGAGCACAGGCGCGTCGGATGGCGTCTACACCAACGCGGCCGGCATGCCCACATATTGCGTTTCGGGCGAGCAGTACGATCGCGACGACATTCGCGCCCACGGAAAAGATGAGCGCATCGGCGTCGAATCGTTCTATCGCGGCGTGGATTTTTATTACGCTTTTCTGAAGACGTTGACCGTGCAGTAAATTCCCTCGGTAGAGACAGGGCTTTGCCCCGTCTTTGCGGGGCGGAGCCCCGCGACCACACAGGCATGAAATCTACTGCGGGCTGCTAGCGTGGTGTCCCGGAGATTCGCGGCATAAAGTGTGAGGCTTTGAAAGGGCGCGGCGGTTTACTTGCTTTGGGAAGGGCACGACTTCAGTCGTGCCGCACAGAGCTGTAATGATGCGGGCTTCAGCCCCTGAGGAATTCCGCAGACCGGTAACGAACTCACCGCGACAGGCTTCTAGCGCGGCCAGAGCCAGCCGAAAGTGCCTGCTGTCAGCAGGCCGTAAATCAGTCCGTCGAAAACTTCCTTGATCGTCATGCCCCACGGCTGGCCCTTCCAAATGCTGTTGGCCAGCGGCCCGAGACCGAAGCTCATAAAAGCCACGGCGCCGGCGACACGAAACACGAACAGATAGTTCGCTCCCTGCGGAATCGAGTGGAAAGTGACATAGGCGGTGAAGAAGGCAACGACCAGGCAATAGGCAAACCATGACCCAAGATATTTCCCCAATGCGGGAGGACCGCTGGGCAGGACAGTCATGAACCCGACTGGTCCCTGCTTGAATTTCTCCGCAATGGCCGGCGACTTCATCTCCTGGTGCGTGGTGTAAGGAAAATGGTAATACCCCGGTTTCACCCCGGCCACCCGCAGCGCCGCGAGCGCTTGATCTTCATTGGCAAGCTGGTGGCAATCGCTTTGGTGATACTTGAGCACCATGTGAAGAATGGAGCTGGCCACGAACACGATGACGGCCGACAGCACAATTGGGGGCCAGAGAGCAGCCAGAAAACCCATGCACAGCCTCCTTGGGGTACGAGCTTAGGGTGCGAGGACAGATGAACTTCGCAGCAGGCTATGCTGGGAGCGACGAAAGGTCAAGGCAGAAACTAGGGTCGGATTTGTCGTCAATATGTTCCCTGGAAAAATCTTGACTTAGCACGCCACACTTCCGAGAATTTGATATCGAGTCCGTGAAAAGATACGCTCAGGCTTGAAGCTTCCGCCGCCCAGGCGGCATTGCCGGTTCTTTGAAATTCAAATTGGGATGAAGGCTGGATCGCAGCATTCTGGCAGGCTAACTCCTACGCTCTCAAGATTTTGCCATTAACTCTCGACGGCTCAATATTTTGGCAGGAAATTGGCGCTAAAATCTTGATTCTAATAGATCGACGGGGGGGGTACGTACCCGTTCAAGGAGGGTACAAACCGGGGCATGCCTGACAGAATAGACCGGGCGCATTCCTGACCATCGCCGGATACGATTTCGGAGTCTCAATTCGAACAACAAATATTCAAACAACAATCACCACCGAATCTTCTCTTCGGGATCGTCCACCAGTACTACCTCGTATTTCTCGATCATCGGCATAAGGAGGTTTTCGAGTTCGCGCTTCCACAGTTCTCCTTCGTAAAACTTGGCCTTCATCGGCTCGCGCGAGGCAAGATCCGGGAATCCGCGCATGAAGAAAAACGTGTCGGGATATTCGATGGAAAGAAACGGCCCGAGGATTTTCATGCCGATCTCGTGATGGGCCGGAGTGGAACGTGTACGGAAGATTTCGAGGAATTCAGCGCGTTTGCCGGGCTTGAGTTTGTAGGTGCGCATTTCGATGATCATGGGTCCTATCCTCTCGCGTATAGTTGCCCGGCGGATGGAGAAATGCAAGAGCCGCTCTTGGCAGGACGGGTAAGGCGCTTCGTTGAAAACGGGACTCTGGACGGTGCGCATATATCTGACCTTGGTTCTCCCTTCTTGACATTCGCCTCTTCTTCGCCTATGCTGCGCGCATGGCGATCACTCGGCGTCAGCATGAGCTTTACGATTTCCTGTCGCGCTTCCAGCAGGAAAAGGGTTACTCCCCTTCGTTTGAAGAGATCAAGGATGCGATGGGACTGAGTTCTCTGGCTACCGTGCACAAGCACGTCACCAACCTTGAAAAAAAAGGGCTGCTGACGCGCGACTACAATCGCAGCCGGTCGATCGATCTGCTGCCTCCGCGGGGAAAGTTGAAGCAGTCGATGGCGGTGAACACCGCTGTCGTGCTCCCGCTGGTGGGGCGGATCGCGGCGGGGCGTCCGATTGAGGCGGTGGAGAATCCGGAGACGATTTCGCTGGCCGATTTCGTGCGCTCGAAAGAAGTGTTCGTGCTCGAAGTGCGCGGCGAGTCGATGCAGGACGAGGCCATTCTCGACGGCGATTATGTGCTGGTCGAGAAATCGAAGACCGCGCATAACGGCGACATTGTCGTGGCTTTGATCGACGGCTCGGACGCTACTTTGAAACGCTTCTTCCGCGAGGGGGACAACATCCGGCTACAGCCTTCGAATGCGGCCATGAAGCCGATTATTGTGGCGGCAGCGGCGTGCGAGATTCAGGGGCGGGTGATTGGAGTGCTTAGAAAATACTAGGTCAGAGGGCAGAGGTTAGATTGCAGAGGTTAAACCAATTGGGGCACACGGGATCGCTGACTCCATGGGCTTTTTACCTCTACAATCTGACCTCTAACCTCTAACCTGATTACAAGTTCAGTTCCCAGGTTTCCGCCACTAACCCCTTTCTTCCCCAACTGTCGTGCTTCTCTTCCGCTATCAGTTGGAAGCCAGCTTTTTGATAGATGGCGCGGGCGGCTTTAAGTTCACTTTGCGTCCACAACATCATCTTCTTGTAGCCTGCTTGGCGGGCAAAACGAATGCACTCTTCTACCAGACGGCGGCCGATGCCGAGGCCGCGAGCGGAGGGCTCGACCAGCAACAGGCGAAGCTTTGAAACCGTGGCCGACTTGCGCACCAGGTAGACGGAGCCGGCGCGCTCTCCGTTGCGCTCGGCGATCCAGCAGCGCTCGTGTTTGGGATCGAACTTCTCGATGAACTCAGCGACGATCGACGCCACCAGCGCCTCGAAGCGTTCGTCGTAACGGTACTCCTCGGAATAGAGAACGCCGTGGCGAAAGACGACCCAGCCCATATCGCCGGGCTGATGCGAGCGGAGGAGATAGGGTTCGGCGGAGGCGGGGTCCGGGGCGAGGATCTGCTCGATACGGCGCATGGCGCCGACCAGTTGCCCCCGATCGGCGTGAGAAATCGGTGCGATCATCTCGCGGACCTGCTGGCTGGAACGCTCTTCGAGCGGACGAAACGTAGCGGAGCCTTTAGCGGTCAGGGTCAGGTGAGACTGGCGGCGATCGGTAGCAGAGGGCTGGCGATGGAGCCAGCCGCGTTTTTCGAAGCGGGCGAGAATGCGGCTGAGATAGCCGGGATCGAGGCCGAATTGGGTAGAGAGCGCGGCGGCGGCAATGCCTCCATGCGGAGGATGCGCGATCTCGTAGAGGAGGCGTACTTCGGTCAGAGAGAACGTGGTTGAAAGCAATCCTTGCTGGAGGAGGCCGATCTGGCCGGTGTAGAAACGATTGAAGTGGCGGATAGCGGAGACAGGGTCTTCGATGGTCTCCGCGATCTGCGGCTCCGGGGTGAGAAGGGATGGGGCACGCGACGACGCCATAACGACATCGTGACGCCAATAGTTGCTTTTGTCAACTACTTTATTGACTGAAGCAATATCACGCCCGGGGAGGCGCTACCTTGCGATCAGCAGACTGGACGGGCGTGCACGCCCGTCACTCCATCGCATAATCGTCGTCGCTGGATCAAACCAGATGGCGGTCGAGAGCCTTCTGAATGTCATCCTTGGAGCGGTAGCCGACCAGTTGCTCGACCACCTGTCCGTTCTTGAAGACAAGGAGGGTAGGGATGCCCGTGACTTTGTAGCGCATGGGCGTGGCCCCGTTGCGGTCCACATCCATTTTGCCGACCGTGACTTTGCCCTTATATTCACTGGCGAGTTCTTCGACGATAGGAGCGATGGCGCGGCAGGGACCACACCACGCAGCCCAGAAATCCACCAGCACGGGCTTGTCGGACTTCAATACGTCCGAATCGAAATTCGCGTCAGTAACTTCGACGATCGCGTGGCTCGACGCTGGTACCTTCGGCACGCCCCCAGTTTCAGTTGTCTTGCTTGCCATTCATCCTCCCGATCCCAAAAAAATGTACGTTCCATCCCGGGCTGATGCGGGCGGGATGAACCATCTATCCTAGCACTGATGATTGGATGCTCGGCAAGGGCAGAAGTCGCATGTACGGGCGGAGACGATAAGGCTTTGTCGGCGCGCCCGGGTAGAATGACCGATTGAGCCACGAACGAGATTTTCGTTCGGGCTTCATGGGCCTGGCTTGAGGTATCGAAAGAAAACCTCGAAACGAATTGCATGGCTGGCAAACTCGACAATCTGCGGGTGGTGCTGGTCGCGACCCGGAATCCGCTCAACATTGGAGCGGCCGCGCGCGCCATGAGTAATTTCGGATGCCGGCATTTGCGGGTCGTGAATCCGTATGATGTGGCATTTCGCGAGGCGCGGTCGGCGGTGGGCGCCGCGGACTTGCTGGCGAATGCGGAAGAGTGCGCAACGGTGACGCAAGCGGTTGCGGATTGCAGGCTGGTGGTTGGAACCACGGCCGCTGGCCGGCGGGAGTTGTTCCACGAACTCCGAAGGCTGGAAGAGGGCGGACCGGAGATTACGCGGCAGCTGCAAACGGGAGCGGTCGCGTTGCTGTTTGGCTCGGAAAAAGTGGGGCTGTCAAATCAGGATCTAAGTCATTGCCATTGGCTCATGCGGATTCCAACGCGGGAAGAGCACAGGTCGATGAATCTCGGGCAGGCGGTGGCGATCTGCCTGTACGAACTGGCGCGGACCGAAGAGCTGGTGGCGGGAAAGAGCCCGCCTAAGAAGAGTCCGCCTGCCAGCGAAGAAGAGCCGGCCAACGGCGGCGATATCGAGCGCCTGACGCAGTTGTTGTTTGAAGTTCTGCGAGCGAGCGGATACGTGAAGCCTCGAGGAGTTCCGGCCACCGAGGAGAAGTTGCGGCGCATGGTGCGGCGCATGAATCTGAATTCGACCGATGCGGAGCTCTGGCTGGGAATGCTGCGACAGGTGGCGTGGAAGCTGGGAGGGACCGACCTGGAAGAAGGCAATCCAGGATCGGGCACCCCTCACATCAAGCCTTAAGCTGGCTTAATCAGATCTGCACAAACCTAATCGGGTCTGCACAAACCTAACCGGATCTGCAAATCAATGAGCCGGGGTACTGCCCTGACCCATCGCACCGGCGATCACTGTGCCGAACACCAGCAACGTAATGAGAGAAATAATTCCGAGCGAAATGACACAGTAGATACACCAGACGCCAAGCACATAGTTTTCGATGTCGGCCAGATGAACGGCGAAGAGTAGACCGACCGTCACCAGCGGCGCCATCCACGGGTACGCTCTTCGGAAGGCGAGCAGGCCCAACAGCAGGTATCCACCCATGCCGAGGATGGCCACGGGAATTCCATGCAGCATGGCGTAAGGGCTGTGATTGACGATGCCGCAGTCCCAGTGCTCATTGATGCTGCAGGGCGAAGGATCGGTACGGTAATGCTCACGCAGCGCCAGCGCGGAAACGACGATACCCACGAACGCCAGCGCAACCAGCAACCATCTCATGCGAATCTCCGAACTCTAGAGAAAACGGACCCTAGATGAAATTGAATCCCCGAACAGATATTATGCGCGCTCCTCACCTTTAATGGCAGAGTGAATGGCAGTGAGTTTTCTCTCATTATGCGCGCGAACGCCTGGGCAGGCGCGGCGCGATGGCATAGTTCAATTGCACGAGGACGATGAATCAGATGCTCCAATAGGTACTAAACACTGAGAGGGCAACGCCGAAGGCATACAACGTCTGCGCGATGATGAGGCGGCGTTTGATGGCGGTGGTAACTTCGGGAGGCATGTCGTCTTTGACCAGGCCAGTTCCGATCGCACACATCCAACTGAAGTAGAGTGCGGCTCCGAGAAGCAGAATATTGAGCCAGTAGACCAGGAGCGCCGTCCGATACCAGATGAATTCGGAGAGAAGATGGGTCGAGAACGGCATGATGGAAACCGCAAACAGGAACAGGATGTGGATCCAGGAAAGACTGCGGTCGGAGCGCGCGAGCTGGTTGAGTTGCGTTTGCTGGCCAACCCAGAAAATTCCGAGCGTGATAAAGCTCATCAGGTAGGCGACGAACTGAGGAGCAAGGCCGCCCAGAGCGGCGCGAAGTTCCAAGCCACTGTGAACGGATTCGCGGGCAGGAATGCGCAGATCGAGCACCAGAAGCGTCATGGCGACCGCGAAGATTCCGTCGCTCAATGCGGCGAGACGCTCGACGCTTTGGCCGGCAATGAGGTTATAGC
Source organism: Terriglobales bacterium (assembly GCA_049300475.1). Classification (GTDB taxonomy): domain Bacteria; phylum Acidobacteriota; class Terriglobia; order Terriglobales; family Acidobacteriaceae; genus Acidiflorens. The sequence goes on from JBAQJU010000173.1 coordinate 7,815, forward strand.
GCGTCGTCATCAGGGAGCGAGTCTAGCATGACGCGGATCATCGGGATGTGGATCGGTGCTGGCAAGCGGTGCGAGGTGTAGCTTGCCCGGAAGTCGCGCATGAACGAGCGAGAAGGACCCAGGAATCCATCTTTCGGCGGGTCTCGATCTATGCTACAAAGACGGAATTATGAGTTTTGTGCATTCCTCTAATTTGCCGAAGGCTACCCAGGCGTCGAGCGACCCTTTCGCCGATTGCTCCGATGCGACGGGAGCAGATCCAAAGAAAGATGTATCGATGTTCTGTCCAAACTGCGGGAGTGAACTGCGCGGCCAGAGTTGCAAGCTGGTTTGTAAAATGTGCGGCTTTTATCTTAGCTGCTCGGATTTCTACTAGGCGGGCGAAATGCGTGTACGTTAGCTTCCTGCCGCAATCCACTGTTCCGCTTCGTCCATGGAAAAAAAGACACGGACGTTGCCGGCTTCCGGCCGCAAGATCCTATGCAACTGCGCGGCGTTGATCTGGGCAGGGCTGTGAGCGACAAAGGCTCGCCGGGCGCGAGGCGAAAAGGGATCGACCCGATCGGCCAGGGCGATAAGTTCCTCGGTACTGAGGGCAACTTCTTTGACTTCGCGCAAATCGACGACCTCGGAGAATGCCGAATCGAACTGGGGATCGGCACACAGAGCGGAAGCATAGTTCTCGATGTCACCGAAGGTGAGTCTTTTTGTAAATTTGACGGAGACGAACCGGTTCGCGGTGTCGATGAAATAGACGGAGAGCGACTGCTGAACGACGGATCTGAGGTTTGACAGCTTCGATTCTATTGAGATCAGCTTGCCGCTTTGGCCGCGTTTTGCACCGACCGCGCTCATTGAAAGCACCTCAAAACCCGGCGGGGGAAAGACCGCAATAGATCAACAGGACGCCGACTCAACCATTCTGTTCATCGGCAGAAATGGTGCGGGCTTTAGTCCGTGTCGTCGCGCAATGACCAAACCGCCGACTTACCTTCTACAATGGGGAACGACATGGTTGCGAATTTGCAGAGAATTGACTTTTACAAATTTTACAACAGGAGATTGGAATGGAAAGGAAAGCAAGTGCGGTTTGGAAGGGCGGACTGAAGGATGGAAAAGGGTCGGTTTCGTCGGCCAGCGGCGTTTTGTCGAACACCCCCTATTCGTTTACTACGCGGTTTGAAAACACTCCCGGGACAAATCCGGAAGAACTGATTGCGGCCGCGCACGCGGCGTGCTTTTCGATGGCGCTGTCGGCGCAATTGGGCGGCGCGAACCTGACGCCGGAGAGCATCAGCACCTCGGCAACTCTGACGATGGAGAAACTTGAGGCGGGCTGGACCATTACCTCTGTGAATCTGGATGTGGTGGCCAAGGTACCGGGCGCATCAGCCGAAGCATTTAACACGGCAGCGCAGAATGCCAAAGCGGGATGTCCGGTGTCGAAGGTGCTGAACGCGAAGATCACGATGAATGCGAAGTTGGGATAGGACGGGCTCTGGGCTCTGGACTTTCGGCTTTGCGCCTTGGGCCACGCTCGCTCTTCGGATGCCGGCGCATTCCGTAACAAACAGAAAGGGTCCATGAAGATAGGGTCCATGAAGATAAGGACCACGTGAGAGTGCGGCTCCTATTGCTTTCGGCGCTTTTTGTACTGTGCGGAATGAACGTCGCGCAGGAGGGCCAGCATGCGAACCCTGGTTCACGGTTGCCGTCAGTACGCCAAATGAAGTCGCGACTGTTGGCTCCGATGTGAAGCTAAAGGTTGTGTTCGTGAATGCCACGAAGAAAGATATCTTCTACGGGGCGGGGGGACCGGCGAGGGGTGGTCCCGTTTTCGATATAGACATGCGCGACAGCGACGGTAAGTCCGTCGCCGAGACGCCCTATGGACTTAAGATGCACGCCAAGGATCCCCATCCTTGGCGTGGAAGCGTTCTTACCGCGACTGCACACCCGGGCGACAAAATTGAAGAGGAGTTGATCCTGAACAAGGAATACGACCTAAGCAAGCCTGGCAAATA
>JBAQJU010000174.1:0-8830 GCA_049300475.1 Terriglobales bacterium
CGCTCGCTAAAGACTATGCGCACGATGTTCGCGCCATGCTGGCGGCCGGCCCCGATGCCGGAGTCTTCTACATTTGTAATCCGAACAATCCTACCGGCACGGTCACCAGTCATTCCGATATCGAATACTTGATCGCGAACAAACCCAAAGATTCGATCGTGCTGGTCGACGAGGCGTACATCCATTTCTCCGACACAGAGTCCGCCATGGATCTCGTCAAAGCCGACAAGGATGTTCTGGTCCTGCGGACGTTTTCGAAGATCTACGGCATGGCCGGCCTGCGCTGCGGAGCCGTCTTCGGAAAGCCCGCGCTGATCGAAAATGTCGAGCGCTATGGCGGATGGAACTTCATGCCGATTACGGCGGTAGCGGCGGCCTCCGCCAGCCTGAAAGACAGCCAATTGGTGCCCGAACGCAAGCGCATTAATGCGGGCATCCGAAGCGATGTGTTCGCCTGGCTCGACCGCAACGGATATCACTATATCCCGTCGCAATCCAACTGCTTCATGCTCGATACCAAGCGCGCTGGCGAAGAAGTCATTGACGCCCTGGCCAAGCAAAATGTCCACATCGGACGCATCTGGCCAGTCTGGCCGACCTACGTGCGTATCACGGTAGGCACAGCGCCCGAGATGGATCAGTTTCAGACCGCCCTGAAGAAGGTAATGACTGGAGCGGTCACAGCAAGCATTTCGTCCATACGCCCGCCCCGCAAGTTGCGGAGCAGCGATCTACCCTATCGAGCGTAGCGGTTGGAGAATTCTCATTGAAGTCAGCGACCCTCCGCGGTTAGAACGATCGTCTGTCATCCTGAGCGGAGTGGCTGGGGCGCAAAGCGTCGCAGCCACGGAGTCTAAGGACCCTACTCCCGGCACGAAAAACGTGTTCCAAACACCAGCGTCTTGAAGCACTCAAGAACTTGGAAGGCCGCGTCTTCGCTGCACGCCGAAGCCGTCGAAAACGATTTAAGCTTTAGCCCCGAGGGTGAAGGCCATGTAACATCGCCTCATGCCGAAAAAGTCCGCCGGTTCTGCTCGTGTGGGGACGGGGCTCGGCCCCGTCCATGCGGAGCGCAGTTCCGCCTTGCCAGTCGTAACCCTCTCCCCACGCGGCACCGCGCGCCTCAAATCCGGACACCCATGGGTCTATCGTTCTGACATCGCCGCCGAGGGCGTCGCACTCGGCGCGCTGGTTCGCGTAACCGACGAGCGTGGAAAATTTCTCGGAACCGCGCTCTACAGCTCCTCGTCGCAGATCGCCATCCGCATGATCGCAGGGAGCAAGGAAGAGATCACCGACCTGCCGACCCTCATAGCCGAACGCATCCGCGCCGCCATCGGCTATCGCAAGCTGGTGGTCTCTGACACGGACGCCTACCGAATCGTCTTCAGCGAGGCCGACTTTCTTCCCGGACTCATCATTGACCGCTACAACGACGTCCTCTCCCTCCAGATCCTCACCCAGGCCATGGACGACGAGCCGGTTCGCGGAGCCATCGTCGAAACGCTCGTCGAAGAACTTCAACCCGCCGGAATCGTCGAGCGTGTCGATTCCCGTATCCGCGATCTCGAACAACTTCCGCCGCGCGAGTCCGGCATGCTATGGGGCAAGAAAAGCTCGACGACCGTCGCCATGAATGCGGAGGCCGGAAACGCGATTCGATTTCAGTACGACGGCCTCGAAGGCCAGAAAACAGGCGCGTTTCTCGACCAGCGCGAGAACTACGCAGCCGCAGCCCGGTACGCACAAGGCCAAGCCCTCGACGTCTTCTGCTACCAGGGAGGCTTTGCCCTTCATCTGGCTCAGAGGTGTGAAAGCGTTACCGGCGTTGACAGCTCGCGGCCCGCGCTCGAAATGGCCGACAAAAACGCCGCCCTTAACGGTCGAGAAATCGAATGGATCGAAGCCAACGCCTTCGACCTCCTCCGCGACTATGCAGCCAGCGGGAAAAAATACGCCACGGTCGTCCTCGACCCGCCCGCCTTCGCCAGAACCAAACGCGACCTTGACAAGGCCTTCAGCGGCTACAAGGAGCTCAACCTGCGCGCTCTGAAGATGCTCGGCCCCCGCGGGATCTTAGTCACCTGCTCCTGTTCGTTTCACGTGAGTGCGTCCGACTTTTTCGAAGTCGTGGCCGGCGCCGCTCGCGATGCCCACAAGACTTTGCGTCTCCTGGAAAACCGGGGGGCGGCGAAAGACCATCCCATCCTTCTGAGCGTGCCCGAAACCAGCTATCTCAAGTGCATGATTATGCACGTAAACAATTGAAAACTCATGACAACTTAATACTTGACAATAATACACTCATGTTTTATTATTGTATCACGCTAATGACAAAGCGCCGGGAGCGGTAGCGTTCCCCTCAGAATTTTCAAGTAGGAGGATTTTGCAATGACCGTACTTACCCGTTGGGATCCGTTCCGTGAATTCATCACCCTTCAAGACCGCATGAACCGCTTATTCCGCGACACTCAAGGTGGACAGGAAGAGGCTCTTAACAACACGACCTTTGCACCGCCCGTTGACGTTTACGAAGACGAGCACAACATCACGCTCAAGATCGAAGTGCCGGGAATCGACGAGAAAGACATCGATGTGCGCATCGAGAACAACACGCTCACCGTTCATGGCGAGCGCAAGTTCGAAAAAGAAGAGAAAGAGGAGAACTATCGCCGCGTCGAGAGCCAGTATGGCAGCTTCACCCGCACCTTCACTCTGCCGACCACCGTCGACCCGGAAAATATCCAGGCCGACTACGACAAGGGCGTGCTGAAGGTAAAGCTGGCCAAGAAGGCCGAAGCCAAACCGAAGCAGATCAAAGTAAACGTTGGCTCGTCCAATACGGGCAGCCAGAAGACGCTCGAAGGCAAAGAGCCGAAGGGCGTCGGCAAAGCCGCGTAAGCAAGGCTCGTGTGGTGACGGGGCTCTGCCCCGTCTTCCAGACTCAGGTAGAGACAGCCGCCCTCGGCTGTCCAGCCGAGCGAAGCTCAGCTGGCTTTTCGGCGGGAGGAGGCATACCAGGCCCCTCCCGTTTTTGTTTTTGCGATTTCGCACTCGGATAGTAGAACAGCAGCGCCAGGCGGGCCGTTCAAATTGCGCAATTACCCGATTACAAAATTACAAAATCCCGCTACGCTTTGAGTAGCGCAAGGAGTGACCCATGGCAATCCGTTGGGACAAATTCACCGTTAAAGCGCAGGAAGCCGTCCAGCGCGCGAGCGAGCTCGCCTCCGAGCACGGCAATCCCGAGCTCATGCCCATTCATCTGCTGGCCGCGCTCGTTGAGGACAAAGAAGGCATCGTTCCGCCGGTGCTGGAAAAAATCGGGATCGGCCCGCAAGCCGTGCTCGCCGAGATCTACCAGGAGATCGAAAAGCTCCCCAAAGTCTCCGGCAGCGGCGCCCACCAGGCGACCATGTCGTCGCAGATCAACGAGCTTCTGGAAAAGTCATTCAAGGAGGCAGACACCTTCAAGGACGAGTACGTTTCGACCGAGCATCTGCTGCTCGCGATCACCAGTCTGAAGCGCGATCGAAATCAGGGAGACCCGGCGCAGCAACTGCTCGCGCGCCACGGCGCCACGCATGACGCCATTCTGAAGGCGCTGACCGCGGTGCGGGGATCGCAGCGCATCACCGATCAAAATCCAGAGGGCAAATATCAGGCGCTCGAACGCTACGCGCGCGACCTCACCGAGCAAGCCCGCCGCGGCAAACTCGACCCGGTCATTGGCCGCGACGAAGAAATCCGCCGCGTCGTGCAGGTGCTCTCGCGCCGCACGAAAAATAATCCTGTGCTCATCGGCGAGCCGGGTGTCGGCAAGACGGCCATCGTCGAAGGCCTTGCCCAGCGCATCATTTCGGGCGACGTACCCGAAGCTTTGAAGAACAAGCGCGTCGTCTCTCTCGATCTGGGGGCGATGCTGGCGGGCGCAAAATATCGCGGCGAATTCGAAGATCGCCTCAAAGCCGTGCTGAAAGAGATCGAAGACGCGCAGGGCCGGATCATCCTCTTCATCGACGAGTTGCACACGCTCGTCGGTGCAGGGGCGTCCGAAGGCGCGATCGACGCCTCCAACATGCTCAAGCCCGCCCTCGCCCGCGGCGAACTCCGTGCCATCGGCGCGACCACGCTGAACGAATATCGCAAGTACATCGAGAAAGACGCCGCCCTCGAACGTCGCTTCCAGATCGTCTTCGTGGGCGAACCGAACGTCGAAGACACCATCGCCATCCTGCGCGGCCTGAAAGAGAGATACGAAGTCCATCACGGCGTGCGGATTAAAGATTCCGCGATTGTCGCCGCTGCCACACTGTCGCATCGCTACATCTCCGACCGCTTCCTGCCCGACAAGGCGATCGACCTGATCGACGAAGCCGCTGCGTCACTACGCATCCAGATCGACTCCATGCCCACAGAGATCGATCAGCTCGAACGCCGCGCCACCCAGCTTGAAATCGAAAAGCAGGCGCTGAAGAAAGAAGACGACCGCAGCTCGCGCGAGCGGTTAGCGCTGGTCGACAAGGAACTGGCCGGAATTCGCGAACAGTCCAACGCGCTCAAGGCCCGGTGGAAGCAGGAAAAAGATGTGATCGCAAAAGCGCGCGCGCTGAAAGAGAAACTCGAGCAGCTCAAACTCGAAGAGCAAGCCGAAGAGCGCAAAGGCAACCTCGAACGCGTCGCTCAGATCCGTTACGGCCTCATCCGCCAGACCGAAGAAGATCTAAAAAAGATCACCGAGCAGATCGATGGCAAGACCAGCCATCGCATGCTTAAGGAAGAAGTGGACGAGGAAGACGTCGCGCGCATCGTCTCGAAGTGGACGGGTATTCCCGTCTCGAAGATGCTGGAGGGCGAAGTCAAGAAACTCATCAACATGGAAGATCGCCTGCGCCTGCGCGTCATAGGACAGGATGAGGCTCTGGAGCGCGTCGCGAATGCGATTCGCCGTTCGCGTGCTGGGTTGAGCGATCCCAAGCGTCCGATTGGCTCATTCATTTTCCTGGGGCCGACGGGCGTCGGGAAGACCGAACTGGCGCGTGCTCTCGCCGAATTTCTCTTCGACGACGAGCGCGCTCTGATCCGCATCGACATGTCCGAGTACATGGAGAAGCACGCCGTGTCGCGCCTGATCGGCGCACCGCCCGGATATGTCGGCTATGAAGAAGGTGGACAACTCACCGAGCAGGTGCGCCGCCATCCCTACGCGGTCGTGCTCTTCGACGAAATTGAAAAGGCTCACCCGGACGTGTTCAACATCCTGCTCCAGATCATGGACGACGGCCGGCTGACTGACGGCAAGGGCCGCAAAGTCGACTTCAAGAACACCGTGATTATCATGACGTCGAACCTGGGCTCGACCTATCTGCAGTCGGGAAACGTTCGCTCCGACGAAGCTTTCGAGCGCGCCTCGAAGCAAGTGCTCGACACGCTGCACGGCCACTTCAAGCCCGAGTTTCTGAACCGCGTGGATGACATCATCATCTTCCGGCCGCTGGGCAAGGAGCAGCTCGTGAAGATCGTCGACCTGCGCCTGGAAGACCTGCGACGGCTGCTGGCCGATCGCAAGATTTCTCTGGAGTTGACCGATGCCGCGAAAGAGCTGCTCTTCACCGAAGGCTACGATCCGAACTTCGGCGCGCGGCCGCTGAAGCGGGCGATTCCGAAGCTGGTGCAGGATCCGCTGGCGCTGAAGATTCTCGACGGGGCGGTGCTGCATGGGGATCACGTTATGGTGGACGCCGACAAGAAGGCGGGCAAGATGACGTTCAAGGTGAGCGAGCGAGTCGGGGAGCCGGCAGCGGCGAAGAAATGACGTTTCATGCAAAGTGTTCCACGTGGAACACTGTACGCATACTGATGTACGTACATTAATATACGACATTCCTCGCAAACACTGAAGACGCAATGCCTTGCCGGCTATTGCATCCCGTGACGAAGTTCTACGTGGCTGGCAGTTACCCTCAGCGGCTGGAGCCGGCTCTGAGAATAGACTTTTATCGCAGCGGTGAACCGCTGCGCCACACCAAGGCAGGAACGGCATCGATTCTAACTTCCTAGCTATGCAGATGCCTTCCCGAGGCAAAACCATCGCTATCGGAAGCTAGCACGAAAAGGTGTGGGCGCGAACCAGGGTAGTTTCGGACCGCGCAGCAGCGCTGTACCTGCATACAGTGTGGATGCTTCCCGGCGGGCGGGACGCCCACCGAACCGCCGGCGAGGACGCCGGCGCTACAGTCGGGTTCCATGAAATTCCGCTGCCACGTCTTTCCGTCCCAGGTACCAGGCAACGATCACGCGGACGATGATTCCCAGCCCTCCGAATGCCAGGGCTCTTGCATTCACCGTGATCGTGGCCGCGGACACCGACGGCACCAGCATCACAACACCGGCTATGGCGATCAGCATGGCTAGGTGGCGCGTGAGGTTGTTTCGCTTCAACAAGCCCCAGGCTACGGCTCCTGCTACGAAGGCCATCAGCAGAAACATGTACGGGCCGGCTAATGCGAGGCCGAACAGGAGCGGCGCGCCGGCCGACATGGAGACTGTGCCCGGGTGCGCGAGCATAAGGACTCCGAGGATTGCCAGATAAATACCGCAGAGGGTGAAGACAGCAGCGATGGCGCGAACTCCGGACGGCAGTTGGTTCTCAGATTGGCTGACCATTTTTCGTTATTGCGGCGCTGTGATTCTGGACCGCTCCCGGCCTGATTACCAATTCAAAGAAAAGCGTAAACCACGGAGGGCACAGATGGCACGGAGTGTGCGTGCGCTTGCCCATGGCCGCCTGATCCTTGGACGTCAGTTGTCAGCGGCATCGCGGAGATTGTAAGGTACTCATCACTTCATCTGGAGGCTTCTGAACATGATGAATATGAGCACTACGAAATGGTCGGTGTCTCCGCTCGCAGCGGGCGTGTTCGCTCTCGCGGTTTTGATCTCAGCAACGATGTTGGGGCAGTCGAATGGGCCGGTCGCGAAAACCGTGGTGGTTCGCGCCGGGCATCTGCTGGACGTTAAGACCGGTAAGACGCTGACCAACCAGACGATTGTGATCCAGGACGGCAAGATTGCCAGTGTCGGCAGCGATGCGCACGTCCCCGCGGGAGCGCAGGTCGTCGATCTATCGAATGCTACGGTGCTGCCGGGCTTGATTGATGCGCATACCCATCTCACGATGAATCCGAATTTTGGGTACTCAATGCTGGCGAATTCGGTGCCGCGGCAGGCTTTGATCGGCGCGCACAATGCGCGGGTGACACTGGAAGCGGGATTTACTACCGTGCGCAATGTGGGCGCTTTCAATTATGCGGATGTTGCTTTGCGCGACGCGATCAATGCCGGCGATGTGCCGGGGCCGCGCATGCTGGTGAGCGGACCTCCGCTGAGCATTACCGGCGGGCACTGCGACAACAATCTGCTGCCTTTTGAATACCACGAGACTAACCCCGGTGTGGCCGATGGCGTTGAGGCCGTGCAGCACAAGACGCGCGAGATCATCAAGTACGGCGCGGACCTGATCAAGATCTGCGCCACCGGCGGCGTGCTTTCGCATGGCGATAATCCTCAGGCTTCGCAGTACACACTGGAAGAAATGAAGGCGATTGTGGCGGATGCGCACCGGCTCGGCCGAAAGGTGGCGGCGCATGCGCATGGCGCGCAGGGGATTCTCTGGGCTACCGAGGCGGGCGTCGATTCGATTGAGCATGGATCGTACATCGACGATGCGGGCATTGCGGAGATGAAGAAGCGTGGGACGTATCTGGTGCCCACGCTTTATCTCATGGACTGGTTCTTCGAGAACGCCGAGAGGATTGGCACTCCGCCGGAACTGATTGCCAAGGGGCATGAGGTGATGCCGGCGGCCCGCAAAAATGTGGCTCGTGCGTTCGCGGCGGGCGTGAAAGTGGGATTTGGCACGGATGCGGCCGTGTATCCGCATGGACTGAACGCGCATGAGTTTGCGGTGATGGTGAGGCTGGGAATGAGTTCGCTGGGCGCGATTCAGGCCGCAACGGTGAACGACGCGGACCTGCTGGGGTGGTCGGATAAGGTTGGGACGATCGAGGCGGGAAAGTGGGCGGACATCATCGCCGTCGATGGAGATCCGCTGGCGGATGTGACCACGCTGGAGCGGGTAAAGTTTGTGATGAAGGGCGGCGAGGTGGTCAAGAATCTGTATGCGAAATAAGTTCAGGCCGGAGATTCGAAGCCTGAGATTGAAGAGCCTGGCTGCGACGTAAGAACAATTCGATCCACAATCTGCGGGTGAAGAGAATTACCGCTGTAAAACCTCGCGACCCTCAATTTTTTTCGGTCTGTGCGCTCTCCTTTTTGGCGAGAGAGTCGAGGAAGGCTCGGAGTTCTTCGACATCTTCGGGGAGCATTTTTACGAACTGGATACCGTTGCCGACCAGCGGATAGTGGGCGACCACCTTGGCGACGATAAGCAGCGTGCTTTCGAGTTGCAGTTTGAGTTCCAGGTTCGTGCCGACGGGGAACGGGAACATGGTTTCCACGTAGCAGCCGCCCAGGCTGATGTCGGCCGTGGCACAGCGGACAGGAGAGTTGCCGCCTTCGGCTTGAATTTCGAGAGGAACCTTTGCCAGGAAGCGCGGGTGCTTGCGCTGCTTCGCATAATCCATGATTTGGCCTCAAATCGACGGGGGCGCGCAAAGCGGTGTATGCAGAGTATAACCCGGAAGACGGCGGGAATCGATCTCCGCGACCTGGCATCTGATTTCCATGATCTGCCGCTTTCCAGCGGGATTGTCAATTGTCGGGATCGGAGAAATAGACGGACCGAATCTCTGCAATCTGACCCTTCGGG
>JBAQJU010000175.1:0-5781 GCA_049300475.1 Terriglobales bacterium
GTCTTCCCATGATCGTGGAGCAACGCTGGCAAGGACGCGTGCCGCCTCGAATCGTTTGATTGGATCGGGTGAGATGAGTTGATTAACCCATGGCTGGAAATCGGCCTTCGGCGGAGTTGAACTCTTGTCCACATGAAAATAGAGCGTAGCTGACACCTCTGGCATGTCCTTCACAGGGCGCCAAGGACCACGCGTTTGGGAAGGACGTGACACCATCGCCCAATAGGAATTGGCGGTAATTTCGTGTCGGTAGTTCAACAATATTCGTTCGGTATGCTTCTCGCCGGGCATGAGTTCGATGTCGGAAGACAGGCAACTGATCCCTCGCCCACATGAAAAAGTTGACGGGGGCTTGTCGCTCGATACTTTGACAGAGAAAGCTGTGCAATCACCATTTGGATCGGCGGAGTAAAGCCTTTTAGCTTGCGTGCTATCATTGCGCGCTTCGAAATAGACGAAAATTGGCTCGCCGAGAGCGTAGTTTTGCTTTTCCAGATAGAACTTCCCAGACACCTGCGCAGAAGAGATTGCTGAGAGGCAGACCACAACAGCGAGCAGTTCGCGATTTCCCATCGCTTCTAAGCTTACACCCCGTTTTGGGCATGTGAAGGACGGGCTGTCGTTAACAGGCGTTTACACTAAGAACTCGGGCTTGGAGTGCAAAGTGGTACTCTTCCGCCGCGCCGCCCAATGAAAGCCTGCCAATTTCACCTACCTTCGATCCGAACCCTTCCGCACTCAGCTTCTTGGCGCTCGTAATCGCACGTAGCGCGACTCAAGCCAGCCCTGTAAAGTGAATCATCAGCCGTTCAGAGACCACTACTCAAAGAGGTTTGTGATGAGGAATCCAAAACTACAGCGATTAGTTTTCCTTTTCCTGATTGCGTCCACCACCGCATTCGCGCAGCCCCGCCGCAAGGTCGTCATCAATCAGGATTGTTCCGGCCCCGGCGGCAGCAATATGCAAACGCTGTTGACGTTGATTCAATCCTCCCAAGTGGAGGTACTGGGCATCACCGTCGTCAGCGGAAACCAGTGGCGCGACGAAGAGGTCGCGCATACTCTGCGGCTGCTCGAACTGATTGGACGCACCGATATCCCGGTCGTCCCCGGAGCCGTATTTCCGCTCGTGCATCGCCGCAACGAAGCTCTTTTGTGGCAGGATCGATATGGCAAAGTCGCCTTCGCCGGCGCCTGGGATGACCGCTGGTGGCACGAGCATGACGTGATTCCGAAGCTGCCTGAGGGGCAGCCCACCACTAAGCCCGCTGACGAGGACGCCGCTCACTTTCTGATCCGCATGGTGCACAAGTATCCGCATGAAGTGACGATCTACGAGGGCGGCCCGATGACAAACCTGGCGCTCGCCAACGCGATCGATCCCCACTTCGCCGAACTGGCCGAAGGCCTGGTCTTTATGGGCGGAAGCCTGAGCCCGCAGACCGACGATCCGGAGTTCACCAGCAGTCCGCGCCACGAATTTAATTTCTGGTTCGACCCGGAGGCTGCCAAGAGCGTGCTGGAAGCGCCCTGGAAAAAGATCGTCTGCACGCCCGTTGATATCTCCGTGAAAACCAGAATCACTCACGAAATGGTCGCCGAAATCGCAAAGAGCAACAGCCCTGCCGCTCAATACGTAGTGAAGTACTTTATGGCCGACCAGGGCGGTTCCTACATGTGGGATGAACTCGCAGCCGCCGCCTGGATCGATCCGACCCTGATCACCAGAAAAGAGACGCGCTACCTGAGCGTAGACATCGATCACGGCGCAGCCTACGGAAACACGCTGACCTGGACCGACAAAGACAATCCAAAGTTGAACGCGCGGCCGGTCGAGATCCAGATGGATTTAAACCTGCCAAGGTTCGACAAAATGTTCGTGGAATTAATGAAGTCTGCCACGCCGCAGGGCCGTTGAATGGGGCAGAAATCCGTAAAGAAGTCCACTAAAGTATTTAGTTTTCAATAACATAGCAAGAAGAACGAGGTCAAAATAACCTCAACATTCCGCCGAATCATGCGTAAACAGTTGATTATAATACCTTTACTCGTAAGTCCTTATTCTTCAAAGACTAAGGCAGGATCGCTTGCTAACTCCTTTGTTTTCAAAGACAACTTCAGGGGGGATGGATGAAAAAGTAGTAAACTTCACCGCCCAAACTGAAGACGTTCGCGTTCCCCAGCTTGCCGAACAAGATCCGTCATTCGCTGCCTCTGTCACAAGCGTGAGCAACCGTTTAGACTCGAAAAGCCCAAAAAACGACCCTCCGATGAACGTCACTTCCCTCTACGTTTTATCCATCATCTTTGTCGCCACTCTGATTCGATCCGCCTTCGGATTTGGCGAAGCGCTGGTCGCCGTTCCGCTGCTCGCCTTCTGCATTCCGCTCGCCGTCGCAGCGCCGCTCGCGGTCCTGGTTTCGATCACAGTCGCCGCCATCGTGGTCGCGCAGGACTGGAAGAAGATTCACATCCAGAGCGCGGGCTGGTTGTTGCTTGCGAGCCTGTTTGGGATTCCGCTCGGACTGCTGCTTCTGACGAGCAGTCACCAGCGCGCCGCGAAAGGGACGCTGGCGGTGATCATCCTGCTGTTCGCCATCTACTCATTATTCGGCCACCAGGCCACCGGACGCGTGCCACTGGAGTTGCAACAGGATCACCGCGGATGGCTTATCGTCTCCGGATTCTTCGCCGGAGTGCTGGGCGGAGCCTACGGAATGAACGGCCCACCGCTGGTTATCTACGGAGCCATGCGGAGATGGTCGGCGCCGCACTTCCGTGCAACCCTGCAAGGATATTTTCTGCCTGCCAGCATCATCGGCATGGGTGGTTATTGGGTCGCCGGACTTTGGACGCACACCGTAACCCACTATTACCTGCTGTCGCTGCCGGTCGCGCTCGTCGGTGTGTTCCTGGGCAGAGCGATCAATCATCGCCTACACGGAAATACTTTTTACAAATACCTTTACTTCGGCCTGGGAATCATTGGAGTTCTTCTGCTGCTGCAGGCGACAGGCTCGCTTTGAGTAGGATCAATGCGCGCGGGTCGCTGACGTCTCGATGCGTGTCCGGGTGAACCCGAACAACAATGTCCAAGCGCGCCGGTTTTCATCGTGTGCGGGAGCGAACTTCCAGCGTTTGGCAGCTTCCAGGGCGGCCCGCGCGAAGTACCGGCTCGAACCTGCTTCTTTCAGTCTCGCGTCCGTCACGTTGCCGGCCGCGTCGACCTGCACTCTCACTCGCACCTTGATCTTGCCATGGATGGTCCGCTGCGCACCTGCAGATACCTGCGGCATCGCCTGTTCGACAATTTCGCCGGCGGCAGCTTTCTGCATGCCGCTCGGCTCCGCCGCTCCCGCCGCTTCCGAACCTGACGGCTTCGTTTCTTCTTGTGCCGGAGACGTCTGACCCGCGCCGGTTGGTGCGGGTGGCTGCTGCACTCCAGTCGAAGGCGACTGGGCCGTTGGCTGCTCGACGGGCGTAGTCTGACCCGGCGGCATCAATGAGCTTGTTTGCGGCGGAGTGGACGAAGTCTGACCCTCGGATGGCCCGCTCGATGGCCGCGGCCGCACAATTAGAAAGATGGCCACCACGATGGCCGCCACCAGCACCAGCAAATACGGCCCCTTCGCCGTTTTCTTTGGAGCCGCCTCGATTGGCCCGACCGGGGCAGCTGCTGCTGGCGCTGGCTTTCCTGCCAGCCGGCCTTCCAGGCGATTGGCGATCTCCAGCACTCCGCACCGCATCGCCGGATCCACCTGCAGACAGCACCGCGCAATGCCGCGAAATGGCTCCGGAATGTCATCCGCTAAAGCGGGCCCGCTCATTTCCATGCGCGCCGGATCCCACGCCGGGACGCGTTGCGTAAGCACCTCTACCAGCGTTATTCCCAGCGACCATACGTCGCTGGCCGGCGAGATTCCCGCAGTCAGCACTTCCGGGGCATCGTACAACGCGCTCGTTGCTGGCAAAGGCCCAGTTGGCGAGGTTGGTCTGCGCGGAATTTCGCCCGCCCTCCGCAAACTGTCGCTCGACAATTTCACCTGATCCCCAGCCGCGAGGATATTCGACGGCCGGATTCGTCCATGCACAAGACCCTTGCCGTGCACCAACTCGAGCGCCCCCAGCACCGGGCCCAGCATCCCGCGTGCTTCCTCGGGCGTGAGCGCCCGCTCGGGAAGAATCTGCGCCAGGTTCTCTTCCGCAAGTTCCTCGACCGCGTACACCAATTCCCGGCGGCCGTCCGCGTCCTCCAGCGCAATACGTCCCACCGCCAGGATTCGGATCAGATTCGGATGCGTCAGTTCGCTTACAGCTTTCCACTGGCGCAGTTGGCTCTCTGCATCCGCCACGTCCGCCAATTTGATCGCCAGGCCGGTGGGTTCTTCCTCGATGCGAAGCCGGTGATCACCCCCACGGCCTTCGACGACGCGCGCGCGAAATACACCACACCCATCGGTGCCACCCAGATAATTCCCTAAGAGAAATTTCCCATCGATGCTGCGACCTTCCCATTGCTGCCAGCGATTCTCCTTCTCCATGTCCCCCACCGCTCGATCAAGCGTAATTGTAAGGCACCGTGCGCGCCAGTTCGACCAACCGCTTCACATTTTCGGCGGAGATGTTTCGCGCCCTGCCTGCATTGATTGGTTGGTATCTGCCGCGGCACTGGAATCTACTGCCCGAGCAGTCCTTTTTTCAGACTCGCATTGGCACAGACCCAGGATCGATCCCACCGCGAACATGGCAATCGCCGCGGAAATTATCGCTTTGCGAATCATAGGGACTCCTCGCGAGCATAAATACGACACGCATAGTGGGCAGGAAAATCAAATCTGTCGGTGAAGCGTGTCACACGTCGTTGTGCCGGGTGATTACAATATCAAAGATGCCGATCCCAACCGAGATACACGGACAGCGCTACCTCTCGCTCGCCACCTTCCGCAAAACCGGAGTCGCCGTTTATACGCCCATCTGGTTTGCCGAAGACGGCGACAGGCTCTACTTCATGACCAACAGCAAGCTCGGCAAGGTCAAGCGTCTGCGCAATAACGCGCGGGTCAAAATCGCTCCCTGCACGATTCGCGGAAAGATTACCGGGCCGGAATTTTCTGCCACGGCCCGCCTCTTGCCATTCGAAGATGCTCCTCGCGTCCGCCGCGCCATTAAAGCGAAGTATTGGCTCGCCCGCGTGCCGTTTCTGTGGCGGAACACCGATACGTATGTGGAGATCACGTCGGTATCATGATTTGGGTTTCGTTTCCGACGTCCAATGAATAGGATTTTGAGGAATTCTTTATGAATAAGGAAATTGAGACATTTGCCCCAAGCGATCGTCTTCTCCTGGTCTCCATTGCAAAGATGATCAAGCACAATACAGTCTATGACGCCACTCGATACGCCTGGCGCCTAAGCCGACGAAGGGCCGAGAATGTTGATTTGGTACTTGGTTGCGTGAAAGGGGTGGTCAAAGGCGTTTTTGTGCCGACGACCTGGTTAGACGCTTCCCCTGGCGAGGCAATGCGGAAAAACTTTCCCGGATTCGTCGCAACCCACAAGGGTCCGCGACTAGGCTTTGTCGGCAAAGAAGCAAACGGGGATGCCCAAAGGCGCTACCTCGAAAAGCGCGTGCCGGGCACTCTGCGGATAGGCCAAACTGCATTCAGATATTTCAATGCCTGATATGCAGTCCGAGTCCTTCGTTCCCGCCTCTCATTTACGCATTCTGCTCCGCTTTGTTACCATCAAAGGTTGTCCTTAGGCCCCTGTTTGTTCTGATTC
>JBAQJU010000176.1:0-4014 GCA_049300475.1 Terriglobales bacterium
CTTCTTCCTGAAGGTCTTCGTTTCCTCGCAGGCCTGCTTCTAACTCACTTCTCGCCAAAATCCAAGTGAGTTTTTCCGCAACCTCTGGAACTCGTGCCGCTAAGTCGCTGAAAATAGATTCGCGCTTCAGCGCCCGAGGCCGCATTTTAGGCGCTACTGAGAACGTTCACGCAGCCTGTCACGCCGCTGCCCGGCTAGCTTGAACCGCACCCAGAAGTGCATGTTAGCAGCATTTTGGGGCAGGATATCGCGGTTTGGAGGCTAACGTGATATGCCCCGCCAGTGCGGGAGAATCTTCCCATTCCCTTTCCGAATTTTCCCTCCCCCATAGGAAAAACATTGCAAGGGAGCCTTTTCGGTCTGTTAGGATAGGCTCATCCCGATGTAAGTCGCCGTTTCGCCGCAGCTTATAGTGAAGGGTGTTCGTCGAAAATGGCCTTCGACGTGCACTTCACATGACCGGAAGTGTGGTTCTCTCGAACCTTCTCCGCAGTTCTGAAACTGCCGCTCGTGGGGTTCAGCGCTTCTGCTGGCAAACTTGCCGGCGGGTAGTTATTTTGAGGTGCCGGACATGGATACTCAAGTTGCGCAACTCACGCTGGGACTTCTTCCCGACCAACCCCCGCCGTGGGGAAAATTGCTTCTCAGTTACGGCGTACAGTCGCTGGCGATGACGTTTTTTCTGATTGCGGCTATCGCCTACCCTGAAGTTCTTGTTCTTCCCGTGCACGATTACCATTTTGTCCGGCTGGTGGATACACCCCCTCCAATCCCGCAAGAACCAGCTCCGGTCAAAAATTTCCCGGCGCCCGAGCCTAAAATCGCGCAGGCCGTAACGCCGCGCCCGCAGGCTCTGCGCGTTCCGGCTGAACTTGTGACTCACAAGACGCCTCCGCCTGCTGACATTCAGCCGCCGAAAGTAACCATGGTGGCTGAAAAAGAAGCGCTGCCGGACGTGAAGCCGATTATCCCGAAGCAACTGGTCAAGACCAACGTCTTTTCCAACGGAAGCTCGGCCACGCCGAACATGGCCGCGGCGCCCCAGAATGTCCAGACCGGCGGCTTTGGAGATCCGAACGGCGTAGCGGCGCGGGAGAATCACGGCCGTCCAATTACGATTGCGCAGGCGGGCAGCTTCGATATGCCCAATGGCCCCGGTTACGGCAATGGCACGGGTGGATCGCATGGAGCACGCGGTGTGATCGCCAGCGCCGGCTTTGGCAACGGGGTTGCCACGGGTGACAATTCGGGCAAAGTTTCCGCCTCGCGTGGTACCGTCCGTCAGGGTGGTTTCGGGGACGCGGACGTGGTCGCGGACGCTCCGGCCAAGAAATCCGCCGCGCCCGCCGTGAAAACGGTCCCGGCTGAGATCACTTATAAGCCCCGTCCGGTTTACACTGAAGAAGGACGCCAGCTCAAGGTGGAAGGCGAGGTTCTGCTCGATGTCGTCTTCACCGCAACTGGACAGATCAAGGTCATGAAAGTCGTACAAGGGCTGGGTCACGGGCTGGATGAATCTGCGATTCAAGCCGCCGAGAAAATTCAGTTCAAGCCGGCTTTGAAGGATGGGCATCCCGCCGATTTTCAGGCGGTGTTGCATATTGTTTTCCAACTTACGTCGTAATTGATTTGTATCCCAAGTGAAACGGAACTGAAAAATGCGCCACTCCCCTGTCGTTTTGATCGCTCTTTCTCTACTCTGCGCCCTCATCTGCACAACCTTCATGCTCGCTCAGGCTCCGCCCCAGGAGCCGCAGCTTTCGACTCGCGACGAGGCTACGCAACAGGCTTCGACTGCCGCCGCCAGCTTCGACCAGGTCGTCGACCGCATGATTGAACGCGAGCATTTCTTCATCGCCCAGATGAAGCAGCTTCATCCCCTGGTGGAGACCTATCTCCAGAATCTTAAGGAAGACAAGGAACTGAACGCGCCCGTACCGGTGAGCGACGTCTATTTCCTGGGCCGGCTGGATATGAGCAGCGGGGCGGCCGACGACCGTACCTTCGTCTCTCCGACCACCGCCGGACTCGGCAAGCGCATGCTCAGCAAGCTGAGCAATGTCTACTCGATGAAGTTCCTGCCGCTCGGATTTGCGCAGATGGTGATCCTCGACGAGGATTTTCAGCGCAAGTATTACGACTTCACCTTTGTCCGCCGCGAGTTTTTGGGCGAAGTGCGCTGCCTTGTCATCGATGTCGCGCCCAAGAAAGACGCCGGCAATGGACGTTTTCTGGGACGGGTCTGGGTGGAAGATCAGGACTACAATATCGTCCGCTTCAACGGCACCTACTATCCTCATCCGCGCGCCGCCTACTACCTGCACTTCGACAGCTGGCGCCAGAATCTTCGCCCCGGTGTTTGGTTGCCGTCCCTGATTTATTCGGAGGAGTCCGACCTCAAATACAAGCTCGGCCAGACCCTCAACTACAAGGCGCAGACCCGCCTCTGGGGTTATAACCTGAAAGATTTCCGCCGCAACTCGGAATTCACCGAGATCACGGTCGACGCGCCGCAGACCGTCCAGGACCAGAGCCAGGGAGCCCAGGATGCCTCGCCCATCGAAGCCCAACGCGCCTGGGAACGGCAGGCCGAATTCAACGTGCTTGACCGCTTGCAACAGATTGGACTGCTGGCTCCGGAAGGTGATATCGACAAGGTTCTGCAGACCGTCGTCAACAACGTGATGGTTACCAACAACCTCGAGTTCCAACCCGAAATCAAGGTCCGCGTCCTGCTGACCACGCCGCTGGAATCTTTCGCGATTGGCCACACCATCGTCATTAGTCGCGGCATGATCGACGTGTTGCCCGACGAAGCGGCGCTGGCCATGATCCTGACTCATGAATTGGCGCACATCGCTCTCGGCCACCACCTGAATACCAAGATGGCGTTCAATGATCGCATGTTCTTCCCCGATGAACGGACTTTTCAGCGCATGGATTTCGCCCGCGATCGCAGCGAAGAAGAAGCAGCCGACAAGAAGGCGATCGAACTGCTCAACAACTCGCCCTACAAAGACAAACTCGGCAATGCCGGCCTGTTCCTCAAGGCCGTGCAGGCGCGGGCTCCGCAGTTAAAGAATCTGATCCGCGCCCATCTCGGAGACAGCCTCCTGAATGGGGACGCGACCCGCATGTCCGCTTTGATGACCGCCTCTCCGCAGTTCGACCCCAAGAAGGTGGACCAGATCGCGGCCCTTCCCTTGGGAGGCCGCGTCAGAGTGAACCCCTGGACCGATCAAGCTGAACTGATCAAGACGAAACCGGTGGCGGTCACCTCGGCAGCCGAAAAGATGCCATTTGAAGTGACGCCATTTTCCCTCTTCCTGACCAGGTTCGGCACCGAGAAGACAGCTCCCGCTACACCGGAGAAAACGGCAGCGGCAACTCCCTCGGACCATTAAGCCGCAGCTCGGAATTACCGGCGTTCGAAACGCAAATTCGGGCGGAAGCGTCTCGGCTTCAAACCGAGTTTCAAAACAGGGAATGCGCTCGGGAAAAAACCACGGAAAGGCCGCCGCCCTGCATAAGCGGCGAGGTGGACAGTTACTGGGGCAACAACTGGCTTCCGACCTGCGAAAACACAGCGTTGGCGTTGGTGCCAATCAGACGCACCGTGCCAATCACAATTACGAGGATTACTGCTAGCATCACGGCGTACTCGGCGACGTCCTGACCGCTTTCCTCACTCCACAGTTGACGGATTATCTTGATCACAGTCTCGTCTCCGGCCGACGGACACGCAAAACTCTGCGCACTCCAAGCAACGGTTTGCCGTCGTGTCCTCTTAAACTACCGTTAACAATGGCTTCCGCCCAATAGCACACGGGTGACCCCGGATGGCACTTTCGTGCCATACCTACCCGAACGTCAGGTTTCTGCCCGCTAAGAGTGGAAATCTGAGAGCGCAAGACAGGGAAGGGCACGAGTTTCAGAGGTTGCGGAAAAACTCCGATTTTTTCTTTCCGCGAACTCGTTGAAAGCGTTTCCCCGCGCTCGATGCCGCTTTGATCT
>JBAQJU010000177.1:0-11890 GCA_049300475.1 Terriglobales bacterium
GTTATGTAGTCGAATTGAAAGGTTGCACGAGGTAAACGCCTATGTCTACGGGAGATAAAACAACTGGCGGAGAGGGAGGGATTCGAACCCTCGATACAGGTGTTAGCCCGTATAACGGTTTAGCAAACCGCCGCCTTCAGCCTCTCGGCCACCTCTCCGGCGTGTGCGTTTATTTTACCACTGACGCGATCGATCTCTCCCCGTGACGCCGCAGATTGCCCTCGTGGCTCCGTGGGCAGTGGTTCTTAGAGTTCCTCCTCCTTTCCGCCGGCAATCTGTTCGCCATGCGTTATCCTGAAATTTTTCAACACTGCAATCGAGGACACGAGTTTCGCATGGTGACCGCTCCCGTCGGGTACGTTCCGGCTCCTTCCAATCGGAAGCTGATTCTCGCTGCGCAGCTTGCGTTTCTGCCCACTGGGATACTGACCACACTGCTCGGCCCGATGCTCCCTCTTCTGATGGATCACTGGGCTTTGAATGACACGCAGGCGGGCAATCTTTTCCTGGTGCAGTTTCTGGCCGCTCTGGTGGGCGTGCAGTTATCAGGAGTTCTACTTTCCCGGTTAGGATTTCGCCCCGCATTTTTGTTGGGGTTGCTGTTGATGGCCTGTGGTACGGCCACACTGTATGTGGGCTCGGTGAGGTTGGGGATGGTCTCGGTCGCGGTTTACGGACTCGGTCTGGGTCTGATTATTCCTACCGACAATCTGCTGATTGCCGAAATAAGTCCGAACTCGCGCACCAGTGCGGTCAGCCTTCTGAACTTCTTCTGGGGCGTCGGCGCGGTACTGTGCTCGCTGATGGTTGCGTGGACGGCCGCGCACCGGCTGCTGCCATTCTTTCTGGGCTCGGTATCGCTTTTTCTGCTGTTGTTGGCGCTGGTGATGCGCGGGTTACCTTTCCCTGCGGCGATACGTTCGTCGGAGGGCCCGTCCCGCTGGCGGGAACTTGCCAGGAACCCGGCGATTTGGTTTTTCGCGGCCGTGTTCTTTCTCTATCCGGGTGCGGAGACAGCGGTGGGGGGATGGATCGCCTCCTATGTTTCGCGGCTCGGCCCGCATGAAGCCGAAATTGCGCCGCTGATGCCGGCGTTTTTCTGGGCCTCCCTGACGGTTGGCCGGGCCCTGGGGACCTTATTTCTGCTTTATGTTCCGGAGCGGCGAGTTTTGCGTGGCGGTTTTGCTGCGGGATCGGCCGGGATCGTGTTGATGCTCTGGTCTTCCACACTGGCTGGAGTAATCGTGGGCGCTTTGATTACGGGGCTCAGTTTTGCGACGTTGTATCCAATCACGGTAGCACGCCTCTCGCATCGATTCGGCATGGCTGCTCGCAGCATTGGGGCATTCATGTTTTCGCTCGCATCGGTGGGCCCGGCGGTCATTCCGTGGCTCGTCGGCATAACTTCTCAGGTCACGGGCAGTCTGCGAGCGGGACTGTTGCTGCCGCTGGGAGCCACGGTGATTCTGTTTCTAATCCATTTGCGGGAATGGTAGCGGTCTCTAGCGAGGTTGAGGCACCAAAGTCAAGCTGGCGAAGTTACGAATGAGACGCTTTGACGCGCCTGGTTTTTTCCAACTTCAGCGGGGCAGTGTAAGCGAACTCGACGCGATTGCGTCCTTTTTGCTTGGCGCGATAGAGAGCCTGATCCGCAGCCTGAATCACCTGGTCGGGCTGGCGGTTGCGAGTGCTGGGCTCGGCCACACCGATACTGACCGTCACCGACAACTGCTCGGAGAGCGAACGGAGGCCGATGGCAACGCTTTTCTTTTTCGCGGGCCGTCTGCGATCGGACTCGGCCGTTCGAGATTCGGTTCTTCGGTCGGCGCCACGCATCTGGAAGATGGATTTCGCAATGGTTTTCCGCAACGAATCCAGATGCTCAAGTGCATCTTTGGAAGACATGCTGTGGAAGATAATGGCGAACTCCTCGCCACCGCAGCGGAAGGCGCGGCCATCGCCACTCACCTTGGAGATGTGCGCCGCAACCATGCACAGAACCTGATCGCCAATGTCGTGGCCGTAGGTGTCGTTAAACTTCTTGAAGTGGTCGATATCGACGATGGCGATGGCGTATTGCTGATCGAGTGCGAGCAGCGCCTCGTTGAATGCCCGCCGTCCCCGAATGCCGGTCAGTTCGTCGTGATAGGCGAGTACGTAGGAGGTCTCGATCAGCGAGGCCGCCAGGATCAGGGCAGCGGTGGCGACATATGCGTCGCCCACTTTTCCAACGGGAGCAAATTCGAGCCACACAAAAACCGCCGCCGTGGACCATGCAAAGCCCGGCTCGATCGGCTTGCGAGTTTGCAAAAAACGGCGGACGAACAGCGCGGTCGCAACCACAAAACTCAGCAGCATCCAGATGGGAATTTCGCCCATGCTGGGCCGACTTGAACTCACGGCGCTATTTTCCGGGCGGCAGAGTACGGCTACGACCACCGACTCAAGAAACAGCAACCCGACGCGTGGAGCGATTCCCGCGATTACGAGACCTCGCTCGCGCACCAACGCCAACAGGATGAAGTTAAGGGGGATCAGCAGGACTGCGAGCATCGCGGCCGTGCGGCCAGGCCCAATCCATGCGCGGCCGGCGGAGAAGAAATCGACCGCGCGGTGGGCGAGCAGCAGCGTCAGCAAGGAAAATAGAATGCGGCTGGAGTGGAATCGCCAGGCCAGAAACAATCCCGCGGCGAAGACGGCGACGTAATAAAAGCCAAGAGAAGGCGCGATCTGCGCGAAGATCGGGCTATTGGCGAGCCCCGCCGCGCAGGCCAATAACAGCCCGCCCGGCAGCAGCCAGGCCTTCCATGTCTTCCCGTTCACCTGGACCTCTCCGCAGAGAACCGAAGACTCCGGAATAACGACGTCAGAAACACGTCTTCAGGATACGGCAGAGCGGCCGTGGATAGCGGTTACGTTTCGGGCACAGTGTGTGGTGGCGGGGCTTCGCTTCGCCCAGACGGGCCACAGGCCCGTCACCACACGAGCCGTGAGGCTCGTCAGCACGCGAGTGCTCCGGGTTCGCTGTGCGAGAGGCATACACATGGTAGTCTTCCCTGTTCATGAGCCGAGCATCCCAGCCCGCACTCCGGGTTGCCATCGATACCGGTGGAACCTTCACCGACTGTGTATGGGTGGAGGGCGGCCGCCTCAGGACTCTCAAAGTGTTCTCGACGCCGGACGATCCGTCGCGCGCTATTGCCAAGGCTCTGGAAAAAATCGGCGCCGAGGCCGGGGTCACATTGCTCCACGGTACGACGGTCGGAACCAACGCCCTGCTGCAGAGGAAGGGTGCGCGGGTCGCATTGATCACTACCTCTGGATTTGAAGACGTGATTGAGATCGGGCGGCAGGCGCGCTCCCGGCTTTACGACTTCCTTTTTGATCGCATTCCGCCCCTCGTCGCTCGCGACATGCGCTTCGGCGTAAGAGAGAGGGTTGATGCCGAGGGCCGGGTGTTGGAGCGCCCTGGCCAGGCAGAATTGGCACGAATACGGGCGGCCGTGTTGCGCGCTCAGCCGGATGCCATCGCAATTTCTTGCCTGTTCTCATTCGCCAACCCGAAGAACGAAACGCAAGTGGCCGCGGCCGTCGGCGATCTAGGCAAGCCGCTGTCGGTATCGCACCAGATTCTTCCGGAGTTTCGGGAATACGAGCGTACCAGCACAGTCGTCATGAACTCTTACCTCCAACCGCTCATGCAAAGCTATATGGAACGCCTGGCGGAACGCGCTGAACAATTGGGGAACGAGCAATTGGGAAATGGCGCGAGTGCTCGAGCAAATGCTCGGCGAGGCCGGAGCAAATCGCGGATCTTTATCATGCAATCGAGTGGCGGGATCACCGCGCTCGAGTCAGCGGCGCGGGAACCGGTGCGCACCGTATTGTCGGGTCCTGCCGGCGGACTGGTAGGCGCGGCAGCCATGGCCGCTCGCAGCGGCTGCGCAAAGATTCTGTCGTTCGACATGGGAGGGACTTCGACCGATGTTGCGTCGGTCCAAGGCGAAGTTCACGTCGGCGGCCAGTCGGAAGTGGCCGGGCTTCCCGTAGGGGTGCCCATGCTTGAGATCCATACCGTTGGCGCCGGAGGCGGATCGCTGGCGCGCTTCGATGCCGGCGGCCTGCTGCGCGTGGGTCCGGAATCAGCGGGTGCTGATCCGGGTCCAATTTGCTATGGGCGCGGAACGCAACCCACCGTGACCGACGCCCATCTGCTGATGGGACGCCTAAGGCCCGACCGCTTTCTCGGCGGCGAGTTCACACTCGACGTCGAAAGAGCGCGACGTATAACTTCGCAGTGGCTGAAGAAACAGGGATCACGCTTCAGTCTGGAGCAATTCTCCGCAGGAGTGGTGCGCGTGGTAAACGCGAACATGGAGAGGGCGCTGCGCGTCGTCTCCATCGAGCGCGGATACGATCCGCGCGAGTTTGCGCTGGTCGCCTTCGGCGGCGCGGGTGGTTTGCATGCCTGTGAACTGGCCGAAGCGTTAGCAATTCCCACTGTCATCATTCCCGCGCGGCCCGGCGCGCTTTCCGCCTTCGGAATTCTGGTGAGCGATGTGGTCAAGGATTTCTCGCGCACGCTGCTCTGGCGAGTTGGCGGTCGTCTACCGCGCGCTGAACTCGGGAAAGAATTTCGGAAGTTGGAGACAACGGCAAAGAAGGAATTCGCTGCGGAACGCTGGCATGGCACTCCCCATTATGAGAGGAGCCTCGACCTGCGGTATCGCGGACAAGGCTACGAACTCAACGTGCCTGCTGGCACAGATGTCGTCGCCCGTTTCCACGAAGAACATCAGCGCCGTTACGGATATCAACATGCCGGGCGAGAGATCGAGCTTGTCACATTGCGCCTGCGGGCCAAAGTGAAGACGGAGAAGCTTCGCGTTACACAAGCAGAGAAGAGTGCACGCAGATGGGGCCGAGCGCTACCGGTCGAGCGCGCAAACGTAATATTTGAAGGAAAAAGTGTGGCGACTCCGGTTTACGAGCGCGGTGCTTTGGTACCAGAGCGATCGTTGCGGGGGCCTGCCGTCATCACCGAGTACAGCGCCACGACACTCATCCCTCCGGGCAAGAAATTCCGGCTTGATCGAGCAGGGAATCTTCTGATTGCGGTCAAGTAGTGAGGGCTTAATCCGAACTGTGTACCGCAGAGATCTATTCCTCGTCCAGGCCCTTCTTCTGTTCAATCTCCATATCCCTGAACTCGCTGGATTCGAATACATCCCCGCACTCCTTGCACTCCACGTACTCGGTATCTTCGTCGCGGGATACGATCTCGACCTGTGGATGCTTGCATAGCTCCGGGCTGACTTTCTTGGGAGTGGGCTGCGAGGGCGGGCTCGGCGTCATAGAGCGTCGGGATTATCCCTGTAGAGATGGGGCGTTCGTATCTCTTAAGGAATTGGCGTATTTTGGTGCGGATGGGTTCCGGATGTCAAGTGCCCAAAGTCACGTGAAGCGACCCGAATTGGTGCCAATCGAAGACAGTCCGCGACGCAGGGCAACCTCGCGTGCGTAAGCCATTTACCATCTGAAACTTACCGTTCGCTGCCAAATTTTGACCGTTTTCTGATCCGGCTTGCCATGAAGTGGGTGGGGCGGTTAGAATAAAAGGCGACCGAAAGAGTCGTACTTCTATACGACTATATTAGTCGTATTTATGCTGAAGCTGACCAAGAAAGCCGACTACGGATTGATGGCCATGAAGCATCTGGCCGAACACGTCGATGGTGGCTCGTGCAGCGCCAAGGATGTCGCCGAGGCTTACGGCATTCCGCAGGAAGCTTTGGCGAAGATTCTGCAGCGGCTGGCGAAAGTCGGGCTGGTGCAGTCCCAGCATGGCATGAATGGCGGGTATACGCTGGCGCGCGATCCTCGGACAATTTCCGCGTTCGAGGTGATTAAGGCAATCGACGGCCCTCTTTTTATTACTTCGTGCGTAACGGTGCGCGGCGAGTGCGGACAGAGCGATCGTTGCACAATTCGCGAGCCGCTGCGCAAGGTCAATGAAAGCATCGAGCAGGTTTTGAAGAACATCAAAATCTCGCAGATGAAAGAAGAGCCGGAAATGATCGAAATCAAGAAGCCGAAGCCGGCCGACTTGGTGACGATTTCATAAGGCGGCCAGGTATTCAGCGTTTCGAGCAGGTTATGGATTCGAGCAGGTCGTATCAGGGCATCGCTTGAGCGATGCCGTGAGCAGTGAAAATAAATCGCCCTTTAGGGGTGTGCAGGAGAAACGGAATCATGAGTAGCAATGTGAAGACGGCGACCCCCAGCAGTCAGGAACACGGACAGCGAACAACCCCCGACGGCATCAAGCTGCCCATATATATGGATAACCACGCGACGACCGCGATGGACCCGCGTGTTCTGGAAGAGATGCTTCCTTATTTTATGGAGAAGTTCGGTAACGCGGCCAGCCGCAATCATCCGTTCGGATGGGTGGCAGAAGAAGCGGTGGAGCTTTCGCGCGAGCGGATCGCCAAGCTGATTGGCGCGAGCGCGAAGGAAATCATCTTTACCTCGGGCGCAACCGAAAGCGACAACCTTGCGATCAAGGGTGTCGCCGAAATGTACCGCGAGAAGGGCAACCACATCATCACGGCGGTCACCGAGCACAAGGCCGTGCTCGATACCTGCAAGCACCTGGAGAAGTTTGGCTTCCGCGTGACCTATCTGCCCGTGCAGAAGGACGGCTTGGTCGACCTCGATGACCTGAAGCGCGCCATGGACGACAAGACAATTCTTGTCACAATCATGGCGGCCAACAATGAGATTGGCGTGTTGCAGCCGGTTGCCGAGATCGGAAAGTTGTGCCACGAGCGCGGCATTGTCTTCCACACCGATGCGGTGCAGGCGATCGGCAAGGTGCCAATCGACGTCATCAAAATGAACATCGACGTCGCCTCCATCACCGGCCACAAACTGTATGGCCCGAAGGGTGCGGGCGCGCTCTATGTGCGCCGGAAGAATCCGCGCGTGCAATTGGTGCCGCTGATCGACGGCGGTGGCCACGAACGTGGCATGCGATCGGGAACGTTGAATGTTCCGGGGATCGTCGGCCTGGGCAAGGCTTGCGCAATCGCACAGGAAGAAATGCCGCAGGAATCCTGCAAGCTCGCCGGCCTGCGCAACCGCTTGCGAGACAGCATCATGAGCCGCCTGGACGAGACCTACATCAACGGTTCGATGGAGCACCGATTGCCCGGTAACCTGAATATCAGTTTTGCGTACGTGGAAGGCGAGTCTCTGTTGATGGGCATCAACGATATTGCGGTTTCCAGCGGTTCGGCCTGCACCTCTGCGACGTTAGAGCCATCTTATGTATTGAAGGCTCTGGGCACGGGCGACGATCTGGCGCACAGCTCAATTCGCTTTGGCATTGGACGGTTTAACACCCAGGCCGAGGTGGATTACGTCGCCGACCGGGTGGTCGAGACGGTTGCGCGTCTGCGCGAGCTTTCGCCGCTCTACGAGATGGCGAAAGAGGGTGTGGACTTGAAGAGTGTGAAGTGGGCAGCAGAAGCGCACTAAAACGGGGCCGTAAAAGTTTGAGGTGAGGAGAAAGTAAAAATGGCATACAGCGATAAGGTAATCGATCATTACAACAATCCGCGCAACGTGGGCTCAATGGACAAAAAGGACAGCGACGTGGGAACTGGCCTGGTTGGAGCTCCCGAGTGCGGCGACGTGATGAAGTTGCAGATCAAGGTCAATCCGCAGACCAACGTGATTGAAGATGCGAAGTTCAAAACGTTCGGCTGCGGTTCGGCGATTGCGTCCTCTTCGCTTGCCACGGAGTGGGTGAAGGGCAAGACAGTCGAGGAAGCCTTGGCCATCAAGAACACGGAGATCGTGAAAGAACTGGCATTGCCGCCAGTGAAGATTCACTGCTCGGTGCTGGCCGAGGACGCGATTCGCGCCGCCATTGGCGACTGGAAGAAGAAGCAGGAAGCGGCCAAGCCGGCCGAAATGCAGGCACAGTAGAAGAGCTGCGAGTTCCGAGCCGCGAGCTTCGAGCAACCATTGTTCGCATAATCGTGGCGGCAGCTTTTGCTTGCTCGTAACGCGGGGCTCGAAGCTCGTAACTACTTATGGAAGACACACTCAAAACCGTGGCTCCTCCGGCTCCGCCGGCAGCTCTCGCCAAGGGCATCCAGGTCACCGACAAGGCGATCGCGAAGATTCGCGTTGCGATGGCGAAAGAGGGCATTTCGCCCGAGCAGGGCGGGCTGCGCCTGGGCGTGCAAGGCGGAGGATGCTCCGGACTGAGCTATAACATTCGCTTCGACACCCAGCCACGCGAACGGGATCGCGTGTTTCAGTTCGACGATGTCCGCATGTTCGTGGACCCGAAGTCATTCATCTATCTGCACGGGATGATTCTCGATTATCAGGAAACTCTGATGCAGCAGGGATTCGTTTTCGTGAATCCGAATTCGACCAAGTCCTGCGGCTGCGGCAGTTCGTTCTCGGCGTAGATCGCGTGGAGACGGGCTATGCTCCTCTAAGTAAGTGGACCGACGGGTGCCTCGCCCGTCCAATTTAGACGGACCCAGGGGGCGGGCGAAACGTCCGCCCCGAGTTTTGTATGGCAAATGCGAATTTCAAATCGTCGTTAATTGTTCCGGGCGAGGCAACCTCGAATTGCTGGTCGTGCGGTACCATGCGCGCCCAGCACTTTTGCAGCGCGTGCGGCAAAGTACAGCCCGCCGTCCCGGTGGACTACTTCACGTTCTTCGGCTTTCCGCGAAAGCTCGATCTCGACACCGCTGTATTGGAGAAAGAGTTTTATGCTCTCAGCCGGCGACTGCATCCAGATGTCTTTGCCCAGGCCCAGCCGATAGAGCGCGCCTGGAGCCTGGAACAGAGCTCCATGCTCAACGACGCGTACCGCACTCTGAAAGATCCGATCAAGCGGACGGAATATCTGCTACGCCTGGAAGGCGTGGAACTGGAAGAGCAGTCCAAGCAGGCGACGGAAAAGGCTCGAGCTACTGGAGAACTGAAGAAGCAGGTCGTTCCTCCTGATCTACTTGAGGAAGTCTTCGAACTCAACCTGCATCTGGAAGAACTCCGCATGCAGAAGAAGGCCGGAGAAGACGATCCCGCTTTGCTCGAAGAAATTGGGAAAGCCAAGCTCTCCCTGGAAGAGAAGTACGACGCGCTCTTCAATGAGCTGAAGAGTGAGTGGAAGAAATGGGACGCGGCCGTGGATACCAGAACGGAAGAAGAACTCATCAGGATCCGGGACCGGATGCTGGATGTGCTGAACCGGCGGAACTACGTGCGGAATCTGGTGCGGGATGTGAATGAGGCGCTGGAATAATTTGTAATTGGTAATTTCTAATTTGCAAGTTGGAGGCGCAGCGCCATTTTCAATTACGAATTACCAATTACCAATTACAAATCACAAATTAAAAATGAGTTCTGATCACATTGTCGGCATCGACCTGGGCACGACGAACTCCCTCGTGGCCTATATGCAAGGGGATTCGCCCGCCGTCATTCCCGGAGAAGATGGGCTGAACCTGGTGCCCTCTGTCGTGGCGCTCGATGAGAATAACCAGATCATCGTTGGCAACGGGGCCCGCAAGTATCTGATCGAAACCTCCGACCGCGCCATCTACTCGGTGAAACGGCTAATGGGGCGCGGCCTGGAAGATATTCAGGAAGAAATGAAGCTGTTTCCCTTCCGGCTGGCGGAGGATCTGCTGGCGGGAGAGGTTCTGCGCATCAAGATTGGCGAGCGGACCTATACTCCTCCTGAGATTTCGGCGCTCGTCCTGCGCCAGCTTAAGCGGAATGCGGAACGGTTCTTCGGGGGGCCCGTCACAAAGGCGGTTATCACGGTGCCCGCGCACTTCAACGACGCACAGCGGCAGGCGACAAAAGATGCGGGCCGAATCGCAGGACTTGACGTGCTGCGACTGGTGAATGAACCGACCGCGGCCTCGCTGGCCTATGGTCTCGACAAGCGAAAGAACGGCATTGTCGCAGTCTACGACCTGGGCGGCGGCACATTCGACATTTCGATTCTGAAGCTGCACGACGGTATCTTCGAAGTCATCGCCACCAACGGCGACACGCATCTGGGCGGCGACGATATCGACAACTTGCTCATCGCGATTGCGCTTGATGATATTCGCGGTGATCTCGGGCTCGACGTCCGTCGCAATGGCGAAGCGGTGCAACGTATTCGGCAGGCCGTGATCGAGGCAAAGATTGCGCTTTCGTCGCAGCCTACGGCGAAACTTGACGTGGATTTGCCCGGCGGCAAGAAGTATCGGCGTGAGATCTCGCGCGAAATGTTCGAGCAGATGATTCAGCCCGTGATCGACCGTACGGTCGGGCCAACCAAGCAAGCACTCAAAGATGCCGGATTGAAGCCCGCACTGATCGACGAAGTCGTACTGGTCGGCGGTTCGACGCGCATTCCCAAGGTGCGACAGCTCGTCCAGGATTTGTTCGGACGCATTCCGCACACGGATTTGAATCCCGATGAAGTGGTTGCTCTGGGCGCGGCGGTGCAGGCCAACATCCTGGGCGGTGGCTCGGAAGTCACCAAAGAGATGCTGCTGCTGGACGTGACACCGCTGTCGCTGGGAATCGAAGTCGCGGGCGGCGTCACGGACAAGATCATTCTCCGCAACTCGACGATCCCCGCGTCGGCGACGCAGTACTACACCACGCAGGTGGATGGACAGACGAATGTCGCGATTCATGTTCTGCAGGGCGAGCGCGAGTTGGCTCGTGATTGCCGGTCGCTGGCGCGTTTTGACTTGAAGGGCGTGCCTCCAATGACGGCCGGCATGCCGCGCATCGAGGTCAAGTTCCTGATCGATGCGAACGGCATTCTGCATGTTTCCGCACGCGAGCAGCGCAGCGGGAAACAGGCGGAGATCGATGTGCAACCAAGCTATGGACTCACCGATGAACAGGTTGAGAGCATGCTGCTGGAATCGTTCGACTTTGCTGAAGAAGACTTCCGGCAGCGGCAGGTGATCGAAGCCCGGCGCGAGGCGGATACGATTCTGGCCGCGCTCGCTAAGGGAAAGAAGAACGACGCGTGGCAGGAGCTCGCCAGCGACGAGCGCCGAAAGGTCGAGACTTTGGAGAAGGCTCTCATTGCGGTGAAAGAGGGCGACAACTACCAGGCGATTCGCGACGCGATCGATGCGCTCAATCAAGGCACCATGCACCTCGCCGAGTTGATGATGGACACGGCGGTATCGACCGCATTGAAGGGCAAGACCATGGATGACACCGGGATCGAGGAAGGTCAGCAGGCGGGTCATCCGGTGGCCAAGGCGGAATTTAAGTAAACAGCTACGAACCGCGAGCCCCGAGCTGCGAGCAAACTTCGAATCGGGTGCGCTAGAGCTTAACAGTTTGGAGGTTGCTTGCTCGGAACTCGATGCTCGCGACTCGAAACTTGAAATTTGGAGCGTTATGTCAAACGAAAAAAGTCACAGTACCGGAGCCGCGACCGTGGATGCACTGGGCGAAAATACAGTGGAAGTCACCTTCCTTCCCGAAGGCAAGACCGTCACTTTCGAGTACGGCAAATTGCCTTACAAAGACCACGGCAAGGAAGAGTCCCTGCTCGATGTTGCCTTGAACTACGGCGTGAAGCTCGATCATGCCTGCGGTGGCAACTGCGCCTGCACCACCTGTCACGTCTGGGTGAAAGAAGGAGCGGAGCTGATCTCGGATATGGAAGACGACGAAGCGGACAAGCTCGACATGGCCGCGGACCTCCAGCTAAACTCGCGTCTCGGATGCCAGGCTGTGATTAAAAAGCCGGGCAAGGTGGTCGTGGAAATTCCGGCGTGGAATCGCAATTACGTTTCGGAAGAACACTGAAAAAAGCGTCGTTCGC
>JBAQJU010000178.1:0-13274 GCA_049300475.1 Terriglobales bacterium
GGACCAGCGTGGTGCAGGAAGAACGCTTAGTAAATCTGGCGCTTCGGTTGCGTCTACCATGACGCTGGATCGCATGACGCGGGATGGAATCGAATTAACGGAATACTTGTGTAAACGTTTGGGAAAGCGCAAAGTAATCCTGGTCGCTCATTCGTTTGGCACGATCCTTGGCCTCCGAATGATTCGAGAAAGCCCTGACCTTTTCTTCGCCTACGTTGGCACTGGGCAGGTCGCCGACGAAACCCAGAATTACGCAGCAGCTTATGAAGCCTTATTGAAAAAGGCTCGGGCTGCAGGCAACCGGCAGGCCCTCAATGAGTTGAAGAGCATTGGTCCGCCGCCCTATGCGAACGGTGAGGGCTACGGGGTGCAGCGCAAATGGGCGAACCGCTTCGAAGGTGCGGATCGATTCCTCTACGGGACCCTTGGACTTGCTCTGGTCGCTCCCGGGTATTCCGTTCGAGATCTGAACGATTCTATCGATGGCCAGATTTTGAGCGGAGAACGCCTCGTCCCCCAAACGCGGTCCGAAACGATGAAGGAACTCGGACTCAAGTTTGCGGTTCCTATTTTTTTCTTCGAGGGAACGGAAGATTTCACCACACCGACGGAGCTTGCCCAGAAATATCTCGAAGCGATTCAGGCACCGCGAAAAGAATTTGCGCCGATTTCTGGAGGCCACTTTGCAGTGTTTATGAACTCGGATCAGTTTCTCAGGGAGCTTGTGGCGCGCGTTCTACCCCTTGCGAGCGGCCATTGAATCCAGCAGTGGATTGTCATTTCTTCGGCTGCGGCTGGACCGCCGGCTCGCTGCTGGGAGGAACGATGTTCTTCATTCGCATGTAGGTGACCAGGTTGCCATAGTGTTCCATGTTGTGCATGTTGTTGACGGTCAGCACCGCCAGTTTCGGCGCGTCGTTCCCGAAGAGTTTCACCATTTGCGTAGCGGAGGCATCGGTCATGCCGTCGTAGGCCTTGTCGCAATAGGCGAAGGCGTCTTTGAGGGCGGCAATGAGATCGGTTTTCGAGGTTTTGCTCTGCTCGATTTTCGGGGCCGGATTTTTCTCTCCGAGTTCGATGGAACAGAACATGTACTGTGCGTCGGCCACGTGTCCAACGATCTGGCCGAAGCTGCGGACCCCGTCCGTGGGCTTGAAGTTGTAATCCTCCGCCGGCACTTTTTCGGCGGAGCGGAGCAGGATATTCTTCACCCGTGCGTAGGCGATCTTATTCCATGTGCTGAGCGGATTGTCCGGGGCCGGAACAACCGGGGTTTTCGGCGGATTTCCCTGGGCCAGGGCGGCGGCTGTCGCAAGAAGGCAGATCAGAAGTGCTGGCAGAAGTGTTCGCAGAAATGTTCGCATTGGTTCTCCTCCATATTGTCGGGATTCGTGCTTGGAACTCGGAATCCACTACCCATGTAGGGGCTTAGTGTAAATCAGTTCGTGGTGGATGCAACCTTTGCGACACCCACCCGCGACCGCTTGAGGACGCTCGTCGATGCACAACGAGGATGCAACAACACGGTGGCGAGTTCATGGTGTTATCATCTCGATTAACGAAGAGCACTCGCAGGGCTGGTCGCGGACGATAGTGTACATGAACTGCCGAACCCGACTTCCCATCTGGCTTCAGGGGCAATCTGGCCACGCTCCAACATTCTGAACAAACGATTCGCAATACTTGATTCGCAACACTATTCGGAAAGTGGAAGATGCCTGTGAATGACTGCAACCATGAACTCAGTTCTCCAAGCGTTCAATTCCCCGCGGTATCGACGTCGGATGCGTACGATCTGCTCCTGAAATTCATTATCATGGCCAGCCTGTGCTTGCTGGTCTTCGTCAACTTCCGTGCCCAGACATTCACTCCGATTCTGCGATCGGCGGAGGCGCATGGCCTCAGCGCGACGCTGTTACGGCCAAGCATCCTGTGGTTCACCATGGGATTGATGCTACTGGCATTTCGAACGCTCCTCTGGTTTGCCTACCGGCCTGATGCTCCGGCCACGTTCGAGAACGCCCCACGCATGACCGTCGTCATCCCCGCATACAACGAAGGCGCTATGGTCATCAAAGCCATCAGCTCAGTCGCGAGCGCCAACTATTCCCGGGAGCGGCTGGAGATCATCGTCGTGGACGATGGCAGCACCGATGACACCTGGCTGCACATCCAGCATGCGCTCGCCCGCCATGGCGACCGCGTCCAGGCCATTCGACTGGAGCGCAACCGCGGAAAGCGAGAAGCGCTCGCAGCCGGCTTCCGCCGGGGCACGGGCGAAATATTCGTCACCGTGGACTCGGACAGCGTTGTCGAGCCCAACGCTCTGCTGGCGCTGGCCGGACCATTTGCCCGGCAACGTGTCGGCGTCGTCGCGGGCCGGGTTCTGGTCTACAACCGGGATGGAGGCATCATCCCGCGAATGCTGCATGTCCGATTCATGCTGGCATTCGATTTCCTGCGAGCCTATCAATCGACCTTTGGGACCGTTTATTGCAGCCCAGGCGCGCTTTCCGCCTATCGCGCCGGCGCCGTCAAAGCGGTGCTCGAACCTTGGTTGAGGCAGAGTTTTCTCGGCGTCCGCGCCACCATCGGCGAGGATCGCGCCCTCACCAACGACATCATGCGCCTCGGCTATGACAGCATCTACCAGAGGGCGGCCATGGTGCTCACCATCGTCCCCGTGACCTATGGCAAGCTGTGCCGTATGTTGCTGCGCTGGGATCGAAGCTATGTGCGAGAGGAACTGCGCTTCGCCACCGTCGTTTGGAAGCGGCCGCCTCTCGCCCGCCTCATCGCGCTGCTGGACTCATCCATCACCAACCTGCGCTTTCCGGCGATGTGCCTGACGGCTCTGTTGTTGGGCATAACGTTCTTCAACGATCCTCTGGTTTTGCCCAGAGTGCTGGTGGCGCTGGGAATCACTTCTTTTATCTATTCTCTTTACTACCTCCATAGTGAGCGGTCATTCGACATCGTTTACGGAGTTCTCTATAGCTATTTTTCGTTCTTCTCCCTGTTCTGGATTTTTCCCTGGGCGCTGGTCACCGTCCGGGCCAGAGGATGGATGACACGATGATGATGATGACGCGCGAATCCTGACAAAATCACGCTGTGGCTTTCGACCTGAACCCGAGCGAACTTTCGTTGACTTGAGCCTTTCATCCACGTAAGATTTGCGCCTGATGATTGGGCGAACTGTCTCGCATTACCGCATCGTTGAGAAGCTGGGCGGCGGTGGAATGGGCGTGGTTTACAAGGCCGAGGATACCTCGCTCGGTCGCTTCGTTGCCCTCAAGTTTCTTCCTGACGATGTGGCGCAAGATGCCCAGGCCCTGGAACGTTTTCGGCGCGAGGCGCGGGCTGCATCCGCTCTGAACCATCCCAACATCTGCACCATCTATGAGGTCGGGCGGGAAGGTGACGAATCCTTTCTCGCCATGGAATTCCTGGACGGGCTGACGCTGAAACACCGCATCGGGGGCCGTCCCATGGACATGGACTCAGTGCTGGCATTGGGCATCGAGATTACGGATGCGCTCGACGCCGCTCATTGCCAGGGCATCGTCCACCGCGACATCAAACCGGCGAACATCTTCGTGACTAAGCGCGGTCACGCCAAAATTCTCGACTTCGGCCTGGCGAAGGTGGTGACGGCTGCTGGATCTTCCAGTCAAGTCGCCGCCGCCCACACCATGACGGCCGCGATCCCTCAGGAGGAATTGACCAGTCCGGGCGCGGCGCTGGGCACGGTTGCCTACATGTCGCCGGAGCAGGCGCAGGCCAAGGAACTGGACGCCCGCAGCGATCTGTTTTCCTTTGGCGCTGTGCTCTACGAGATGGCCACCGGTGCCATGCCGTTCCGGGGCGACAGCACCGCGGTAATTTTCAAAGCCATTCTGGATGCCGAACCGACGTCCGCAGTGCGCCTGAATCCCGACGTGCCCGCGGAACTCGAACGCATTCTTAACAAGGCGCTGGAGAAAGACCGCGAGCTTCGTTATCAAGGCGCGGCGGAGATAAGAGCCGATCTGAAGCGCCTGAAACGGGAGACGAACTCGCGGCATCGCCCAACCTCAAGTTCGGGAACGGTTGCGGCGTCTCAGGAAAGCGGCTCGCAAGCGAGTGGGCAACATTCTGTCTCCGGCCCGGTTTCGGGGACGGCATTGCCGTTACCGCCCGCGCATGTCTCCGGACAAACCACCAGCAGTTCTGCCGTTGAGGTCGCGAAGAAGCACAAATTGGGAGTCGGCGCCGCAGCGCTCGTCGCACTGGCGGTTCTGCTGGCCGCCGGATTCGGCGTCTATTCCATGCTTCACCGTTCTGTTCCCCCGCCCTTCCAGAACTTCACCATCGCCCAGGTTACTAACTCGGGCAAGGCCGGAGCGGCGGCCATTTCGCCGGATGGCAAGTACGTGCTCAGCGTGCTGCGCGATAAGGGACAGCAAAGCCTCTGGCTACGCAATGTGGCAACCGGCAGCGATACGCAGGTCATTCCGCCGGCTCCCGTCGCTTACGTCAGCCTGGCGTTCTCTCCCGACGGAAACTA
Source organism: Terriglobales bacterium (assembly GCA_049300475.1). Taxonomy (GTDB): domain Bacteria; phylum Acidobacteriota; class Terriglobia; order Terriglobales; family Acidobacteriaceae; genus Acidiflorens. The sequence goes on from JBAQJU010000178.1 coordinate 4,550, forward strand.
CTTCTATTTTCGTAAAGCCGAAGACGCGCTCGAAACCACTTTCTATCTTTATCGCACGCCGGTGCTGGGCGGCACTCCGCAAGTGTTGGTTCGCGACATTGACAGTGACATCGGATTCTCTCCCGATGGCCGTCGCATCGCCTACATTCGAGGCAATGACCCCGAAGTCGGCAAGTACCGCCTGCTATCCGCCAACCTGGATGGAAACGACGAAAAGGTTCTGATGATTGTGCCTGCGCCGGGGAACAGTGCGCCAAGTTTTCTAGCCTGGTCGCCGGACGGCAATCAGATCGCGCTGTCAGAGCCCGCCTCCGACAAGGCTTTGGGATCGATTGGCGTGTTTAATCTCAGCGACAGCAAAGTGGAGCAGCTTGCGGCCTTCGAAGACAAAGCCGTTAACCAGTTGAAATACTCACCTGACGGTAGCGGCATTATTGCCAACTATCAGCAAGCGGGGCCGAATTTTCTGCGCGCACAGATTGGTTTCCTGCCCAGCGGCGGAAATGCGCTCCGGCCTATTACTCGCGACACTAATAGTTACAGGACACTTACTACCTCCGCTGACGGAAAGACACTAGCGACGGTCCAGATCAAGACTATCCGGAACTTGTATATCGTGCCGGGCACGGGTAGCGCGTCGCCAGATCTGCCGTCCCTGTTGCCCCAGGGGCAATCGGTGAGCGGCTTCGGATGGGACAGTGGTGGGAATCTTCTGGTTGGCGAGTCGGGACACCTTTCCCGTATGGGGCGCGACGGGGCGAATTCGAGTCAACTGCTAGGCGATGCCGCGTCCGGAATTATCGATCCTTCGGCTTGCGGCACGCGCTACATTGTATTTACGTGGGCGTTTCATGCAGGCGCGCGCGCCGGAAACGTCTGGCGCGCCAATATCGATGGCTCCAACCCGGTGAAACTGACCGATATGGCCTCGCGCTATCCGATCTGCTCGCCGGATGAGAAATGGGTGTATTTCGAAAACGACGCGGCCGGCGAAGTCTGGCGCGTGCCAGTCGATGGGTCGGGCAAAGCGGAGGTGATTCCTGGGTCGGTTGTAAAGGGAACAATTCTTGCCGGGCTGCGGCCTGCGCTTTCTCCTGACGGGAAGACCCTTGCAGCCGTGCTGGTCGAGGCTCTGAATCCGGACGTCATGAAACCGGAGGACAAGATCGCACTGGTCAATCTGGAATCAGGAGGCGCCCCACGCCTTCTGAAGGTCGATACGAGCAACACCAGCGGAGGCATTGCGGGCCTCGGCTTCCAATTCACTCCCGACGGGAAATCACTGGCCTATGCCGTCCGGGAAAATGGGATTGACAACATTTTCCTGCAGCCGCTGGATGGTTCGCCGGGGCATAAGATCACGAACCTCAATTCCGAACAGATTTCTGATCTGCACTGGTCTCCGGACGGCAAGAACCTCGGCATACTTCGCACCCACTCCGATTCCGATGTTGTGCTCCTGCAGGAATCAAAGCCTTAGGGAAGCTCTGCTTAAGACCCAGGGATCTCCGTGCACCTCTGTGTCCTCTGTGGTTTACGCTTTCCGTCGACACTTGATCAGAGTTTTCTTAGATTCCCCGCCCTGGCTTGAGGAGGAATCAGTGGCGATTCAGCGGGTGTATTGGTTCCTCTTCTTATCCTGGTGGCGCTCGATTCCGAGTTGAATCAGGCGATCGATCAGCTCCGGATATGACACTCCCGTCGCGCCCCACAACTTGGGGTACATGCTGATGGCGGTGAAGCCGGGCATGGTGTTGATCTCATTCACGAACATCTTGCGCGATTTCGGCTCCATCAGAAAATCCACGCGCGCCAGCCCCGAGCAATCGACGGCCTGGAATGCCGCGACCGCCAGCGCCTGCACGTTCTTCATCTCCGCCTTAGTGAGCTTGGCCGGGATTACCAGTTCCGAACCCTCGGCCAGATACTTCGCATCGTAGTCGTAGAACTCCTTGCAGGGAACAATCTCGCCCGCCACCGATGCTTTCGGTTCGTCGTTGCCAAGCACGGCGCATTCGATTTCGCGGGCTTTGTTTTTCTTTCCGCCCACCCCTTCCTCGATCACGATCTTGCGGTCGAACTTCGCCGCCTCCTCGATCGCGGGGCCCAATTCCTTGCGGTCGTGGGCCTTCGAAATACCTACCGACGAGCCCAGGTTCGCGGGCTTCACGAATACGGGATATTTCAACCTGCTCTCGACCAGCTTCTCGACCTTCCTCGGCGCGCCCTCCCACGCCGAGCGTAAAACGGTCACGTGCTTTACGATGGGCAAGCCCGCGGTGCGAAACAGCGCCTTCATTACGTCTTTGTCCATGCCCGCCGCCGACCCGAGCACGCCCGCTCCGACGTAAGCGATGTCGGCCAGTTCCAGCAATCCCTGAATCGTTCCATCCTCGCCAAAGGTTCCGTGCAGCACCGGGAAGATGACATCGACGTTGATGGCGCGATCGGCCGCGCGGCGAAGGTGCGCCTCACTGCCATCTGCATTGTCGAGGCCGGCGCCTTCCAGATTCGCGGCGCCGAGCTTGGCCGTCTGGAAGGGCGCAAGTCCCGCGCCGCCGCGGCGCGCGGGTTCGGGAGGCACGACCACCGCTTCACCCGTGGCCAGCACCGCCGCTCCCGGAGTCGCCTCGGGATCGCCCGCCCGCAGATGCTTGTCCTGTGTGGCGCGGACCTGCCCTGAGCGGGAGTCGAAGGGACCCTTGTCCGCGTCCCCCTTGAGCAGCCGCTCGGCATGTTCCGCCGTAAGCCAGCGCCCATCTTTAGTTATGCCGATCGGTATGACTTCATATTTTGTTTTATCGATTGCGTTCAGAACCGACGCTGCCGAGAGCAACGAAACTTCGTGCTCGCCGCTGCGTCCGCCGAAAAGAATGCCCACTCGAAGTTTTGCCATAAAGAATCAGTCTGGGCCGAAGGCGGCTCTCGCGTCAATCGCAGGATGGATACCGCCAAACTGGATGGTCGGAAGCCTGGATGTTCTTGAACCAGCGCCCCCGCGACTTCGGCGTATTACTTGACACCGCGGGGAAACGGGTGTGAAATTGGCGGAACCTCAAAGACCGTGCGTGCCGTCATCCCAGGGTTTGGACTCAGCAGTTCTAATCGGAGAATCCACTGCCGGGAACGAAAGGCTCGCTGAAATTGTGCATTGACTCGTGTTCCACCGGCGGGTCAAAGAAAAACCAGGCATTCTCAGGAGTCGCTCATGAATTGGAGTAAGGGAAACACCCTCGCGATTTGGTCCGTGGCATTGGTCGTATTCACCCTAACCCTGGGCGCTGCGGCTGATAATAAGCCGAAGCCCTCGGCACCGCATCCCTCAGCTCCTGCATCGCATGCTGCTGCACCGCACGCGGCCGCGCCCACCCATACGGGCGGAAACGCGGGTGGTCAGCATGCCGGCGCCCCGGCCGGAAATCGTGGGCCCGGCGGATCCAACGGCATGAACCGCGGACCGGGCAGTGCCGGCAGTGCCAATACCAACCGTGGCACGGGTGCAAACGGCATGAACCGTGGACCAGGCGGAGCGGCAAACTCCAATCGCGGAACCAGCGCCAACGGTATGAACCGCGGCGCTGGCGCCAACACAAATCGTGGCACCGGGGCCAATACAAACCGCGGAGCCGGCGCTAATACAAACCGCGGAGCTGGAACCAATGCCAACACTCGCGGAGGCAATCAGGCAGGCAATAAGGCAGGCGGCGCCCAAGCGGGTAATCGCGGCAACCAAGCCGGAGCGAATCAGGCTAGTCGCCATCAACCTGCGGGTTCGACAACCCGTACCACCAGGAGCGGCGCCACCGTTTCCGTCCGCAAGAATGGTCAGGTTCGCACCATCCACACCCGCAATGGCATGACGATTAATCACGGCATGCATGGCAATCGCCGAGTCGAGGCCAACCACAACGGTCGGCGGGTAGTTGCCTATGGACGGCATGGTGGATACAGCCAACGCGCGTACTATCGCCATGGCGGCCACGAATACGTGCAGCGCACCTACTGGCGCGGCGGACATGCATACGCCTACGGTTATCGCAGTTATTACTATGGAGGCCATCCCTATTACGGCTATGCCCCGGGCTATTACTATGGACCGGCGTACTACGGATGGGCTTATAACCCGTGGCCAGCCCCCGTCTATTACAACTGGGGTTGGGGTGGAGCGCCATGGTATGGCTATTACGGAGCCTACTATCAGCCGTATCCTGTGTATCCGTTCGCCGCTCTTTGGCTCACCGATTACCTGATTTCCGCAAATCTGCAGGCCGCTTATGCCGCCCAGGCCGAGGCCGCCGGCGGCGATCAGGGACAACTCGTCCAGCCGCAGTTTAAGCAGGAGTCATCCGACATAATCGCATCGCTCTGGTCTTCGGATCCCCTGGTAGCCGCCAGCCTCGCATCTGCCTATGGATCAAGTTCGCGTTCCTATCTCTTGGGCGCGGCTGCAGGCGGTGCAGCCAGCGGTGGTGCACAGATGCCTGCCGACGTGAAACAGGCAGTCGCCGACGAAATGAAAAACGAGATCGCGGCCGAAAAGCAAGCCGCGGCCAACAAAGACAAGGACTCGGCTGCTGGCGGCGATCAGTTGCCCTCCGCGCTTGATCCCAAGATCCGTTACTTCGTGGTCTCGGTCGACGAGGATCTGACGACCTCGGATGGCACCGAGTGCGCACTCACCCCAGGCGACGTCGTCTACCGGACGGGCGATAAACCGGACGACGATAACATGGTCGATGCCACCGTCAAGAGCGCGAAGAAAGACGAATGTCCCATGGCCGCAACCATCGGCATCGACGTCAGCGACCTGCAGGATATGCACAATACCCTGCGCGAAACCATGGACGAAGGCCTGAAGAAGTTGGCCGACAACAACGGCAAGAACGGGCTGCCCGCGGCTCCCGACACCAAGACGACAACGGGTGAGGTTCCGCCGCCAGCGCCCGATTCGAACGTTCAGGACGATCTGGCTCAGACGCAAAAAGACGCGGATCAGGCGGAGGCAGAGGCCAAGCAACCGAACTGAGCGCTACCGCGCCCGGCAGATTACATAGCTTGACTAGGAATCCCCGAGAGATGGAGAGATGCGCGCGCCCCGAAACGGGCGCACAACATCATGAGGAGGAAGTTCGCAATGCGGCACAAAATTGACATGGCCGTCCTGGTGGTCGCTTTGATTTTCGTCGGCTTGACGCCCAGCCTGCTGAATGCGCAGGTCCCGCTGGACGAGCAACTCAAAGCGCAATACAACATGGTCAAGATGGGCGAGGACTCGAACGGAGCCGCGGTCATCGAGGCGGGAACGATTCTCAACATCAAGAAGGGCGGAATTCTCAGCGTCCCTTACGGCGACCAGTCCGTCGCCACAAAATACCAGGATGGAACTGTGCACGCGCCCAACTCCCTGGGTATGAAGGCGCGCGGCTTCGGTCTGTCGAAATTCGGCAAGCAGCAGACGACCCAATTTTTCCAGGTGGGCACAAAAGTCTATCCGTCGAAGATTCAGGTGAACGACGAGAAAGATCAGGTAGTGATGAGCATCGTCGCCTGCGACTCGTGCAATAACACCAGTCCGACGACTTTCTATAAAGCCGACGTCGTGTTCCAGTTCGCCAAGGGCGGGCTTGCCAAAATGAGCGCGCCACAAGTAGAGGACGCAATCGGAGGCCTGCTCGCCATCGATGACAACCAGAACAGCCAGGGCGGCGGCGATCAGGGCGGCAACAACCAAGGCGGCAATGGAAATGACCAAGGAAATAATCAGGGCGGCGGCGGACAAGCCCAGCAGCAAGCGCCTCCACCGGAACCCGCTCAGATTGAAAAAGGCCAAACGCCTGATCAGGTGAAAGCGGCCATCGGCGTGCCCGACAAGATCATCAACCTCGGCGCCAAACAGATTTACGTCTACAAAGACATCAAGGTCACGTTCATGAACGGCAAGGTTTCAGACGTACAGTAAGAACCTTTTCATAATTTGTCATCCTGAGCGAAGCGAAGGACCTGCTCTGCGCCGCAGAATGCAGATCTTTCGCTAGGGATCTGCTTCGTGGCTTGTCATCCCGAGCAAAGCGAGGGATCTGCATTTTTGCCGCGAATCGAACATCTCACGCCTCACGCGCTACAGAATTTTCTTCCCAAACGCCGAAAGCGCCAATTCGACCGCCAGGTCGGCCGTCTGGTTGCGCTCGTCGATCACCGGATTCACTTCCACAATCTCCATGCTCAGCATGCGTCCGTGGTCGGAAATAATCTCCATGGCCAGATGCGCCTCGCGATAAGTCGCGCCGCCCCATACAGGAGTCCCAACGCCCGGCGCGTCTTCCGGATCGATCCAGTCCATATCGAGTGAGACGTGATAGCCCGCGGTGCCGCGCCCGGCCATGCGCAGCGCCTCTTCCATCACCGCGCGCATGCCGCGCTCGTCAATGTCGCGCATGGTGAAGACTTCGACGCCCGCTTTGCGAATATTTTCTTTCTCGAAATTATCGACGTCGCGGATGCCGACCAGCACGCAGTTTTCGGGCGCTACTTTCGGAGAGAAATCGTAAATCTTCCCAAGTTCAAGCGGAGGCAGCCCCATAATCGAGGCGAGCGGCATGCCATGTACATTCCCGCTCGGAGAAGATTCGGGCGTATTCATGTCAGTATGCGCGTCGATCCAAAGCAGCCCAATCTTCTGCCCCTGCCGCCGGTAAAACTCAGCCACGCCAGAAACAGTTCCAGCGGCCAGCGAATGATCGCCGCCAAGAACCAGCGGAACCTTTCCTGCTTCAAGCGTCTTGAGAACAAGGTCAGCGCTCTTGACGCAGGTCGCGGTAATTTCCTTGAGATACTTGGCATTCGCCGCGCCTTCTTTCTTCTGCTCGGGGATGGCGACAGCAACGTTGCCGGCATCTTCGACAATGTGCCCAATGGCTTCGAGGCGCGCTTCCAGCCCGGCAACGCGGACAGCAGACGGGCCCATATCCACGCCGCGGCGCGACTGGCCAAGGTCGAGAGGAACGCCAATAACCCGAATTTGACGCGGACTGATGCTGCTGAACGTCGTGGTTCGCAGGGGCATAGTTTTTCACCGCCGAGACGCCGAGAAAACCTTCTTGAATCAGTTCTCAGTTCGGAGTTCTAGCAGAGGTTGAGGCCCTTGGTTGACAAGAATTCGACGGGGTACCCCCCTGTGGCTGGTCTATTGAAATCATAGACTTAGAGAAAACTTCCTTGCAAAGTATTCAATAAAAACAAGTTATAGTCAAAGTATTCAATAAGAAAGACTTAACATTACATTTTACCAGTTTCTGTCCGGGCGTGGCTTGCAAAGTATTGATTTTAAAGAGCTACAATTGCAAAGTATTAAAAAAGCAAGGTTTACCGTCGATTTGACCCCATCACCAATCGGTATCGGGATTCCTGCGTACCGTCCGCTCGGAATGAAAATATCGAAGACGACTGGCTTCCAAGAGGCTTCAGGGAGCGGCGGACTCGCTGCAATTTTCCCCTTCTTCTTTAATTGTACCGCGTGGAGTCAAGGGGCGGCGGCGAACAGTGGTGGCGTCAGCGAAATCCGACCGCCAGCTTTGGCGAGAAGGTTGGTTCTCGGAGGCGCGGCATCGCTGGTCCTTGAGATTGAGCACCGCTGCCGTGGGGGATGAGGTCCTGTAACAGCGTGTTTTGAAATGTCCCTATGTGGAGTATACTGTGGAATGTCCTCCACAAAAAAATCGTTCAAATCGTGCTGGATAAAAAGCTGTTACACGCCGCCGACCAGGCTGCGAAGCGCACCCGGCGAAACCGGTCCGCTTTGGTGCGCGACGCCCTGCGGGAACATCTCCGCCAGTTGGAACTGCGGGCCAGTGAAGAACGCGACCGCCAGGGCTACTCGCGGCATCCGCAAGCCGGCGCGGAAGCGCGGAGTTGGGAATCGGAGGCGACGTGGCCGCCCGATTAGCCGCAGGCAGAATAGCCCGGGGTGAAGTTCGGCTCTACCAGTTTGGTGCGCCAGACAAGAAACGACCCGCCCTCGTGCTCACCCGCAACAGCGCCATCGCCTATCTATCCACGGTCACGGTTGCGCCCGTCACTTCCGCCATTCGCGGCGTGCCATCGGAAGTCGTGCTGAACGAGGAGGACGGCATGAAGTCTCCGTGCGCGGTGAACCTGCACAATGCAGTTACGGTGTCGCAACAGCGCCTGGGGAAACGCGTGGCCCAGCTTAGTCCCGCGCGGATGAATGAAGTGTGTGCTGCCCTGCGGTTCTCTTTGGGGTGCGATTCAAAGTAGGATAGCCCCCGAATTGCTTGACAGATATAGTGATATCACTATAATATAACACTCGCCATGACCGATGAACCGCCGCTCAAACCGGTGACTTGGGTCGGCACCAGCCTCAAAGACTTGCGAGAGTTCCCCGCGCTCGTTCAGGACGTAGTGGGCTATGCCTTGTATCTCGCACAAGTCGGCGGCAAGCATCCGGATGCGAAGGTGTTAAGCGGTTTCGGCGGCGCTGGCGTGTTGGAAGTCATCAAGGATTATCGCGGTGACACCTTCCGGGCGGTGTACATGTTGAAGTACGCGGGGACGGTGTATGTGCTTCACGCCTTCCAGAAGAAATCGAAGAGCGGGCGGGCAACGCCGCGCCGGGACATGGAGTTGATCAAGCAACGACTGCGCGAAGCCGAACAGATTGCCAGGGGGAGAAAGCCATGAGCAACAAGAAACGAAACGGAACTGG
>JBAQJU010000179.1:0-8987 GCA_049300475.1 Terriglobales bacterium
GATGCGCGACTTTAATTTCGGCGTCCTTGATCTCCACGTCAGGCGCGCCGAAGGATTCGACCTCGCGAACTTCCTCCGCGTAATACATGGTGTGCAGCATCATCCCGCCTTTGTGCGGGCGCAGGAAAACCGTGTACTCGCGGTTGTGCATCGTCAGTTTGGCGATGGCCACATATTCGCTCTCCTCGAGCGCCTTTGTCAGCAAGGCATAAGGACGCCGACCCGCTTCTTCGGGCACCATGTAATACGAAGATTCAAAATAAACGGGATCGACATCGCTCGACTTCACGAATTCCAGGATCTCCATGGTCTTGGCGGTCTTCGGTTCAATCTTCTTGATCTCTTCGGGCTCGACGATGACGTATTCGTCCTTGCGGTATTCATAGCCCTTGACGATGTCGCTGCGCTCCAAGACCTGGTTGTCCACCGGGCAAATGAGCTGCTGCTTGACCCGATGATGGTCGGTGCGGTGAAGCTGGTTAAAGGAAATACCGCTGCTGCGCGCGCCCGAGAACAGACGCACCGGCATGGAGATCAATCCAAACGTAAGATAACCAGACCAGACAGAGGCTGCCATAGATCCCCCCACGACATTCGCCCGAACAATTGTTCAACCCCGACTGCAATGCTCAGGCTCGCTCGGGCAAAATGAGATGCCGGAATCCCGATAAGCGTATAGCAGTGTAGCCTAAACGAGAGCGTTTGCGATCCGCCAGATGATGGGTGAATCCAAAGGCCAAGCACCACAGGATGAGGTCCCGTGGACAAGAGCACCGAATATAGTGTTGGCAAAGGCGATTCAGTGCAGATCGGGCCACCAGTTCCGGGACTCTCAGTTCCAGGCTGTTCTGACACGAGATTCCAGTACTTGGACCGCGAGATTATTACCACAAGCGCTGGAAGTGTAGCGCCGGCACCTTGCCGGCGGTTCCGAGGGCGCCCCGCCCTCGGCGCGGCCAGCCACGCATAGAAAGAGTCATGTGATCACAGCACTAGTAGTAGATGATAGCTGAGAGCTAACAGCTCACAGCTTACAACTGCCTTTCAAAAAATGCTGACTACATATTTCATGTACGGATGGGCGGTAAGCCCGGAACGGCTGACGGTGGCCACGGTCACAACGATCGCCTTTGCGGCGCTGGCTTATGCCCTGCATGCGGTGAATCGATCGGCCGCCGTCGCTGGCGGACTCGCTTGTTTCGCGCTGTTCTGGGGAGGCGGTCCGGGTGCATTCGCCACGCTGGCCGCGCTCTTTCTGATGACCTGGGCTACCACTCGCCTCGGTTACCGCCGCAAGCAGGAACTGGGTCTGGCCGAACGCCAGGAAGGCCGGAATGCGCGCCAAGTGCTAGCGAACCTGGCCGTAGCCGGAGTGGGCACGGTACTTTTCGGCCTCACGGAAAACAGGGTCTGGATGATAGCCGCGATCGCGGCTTTGGCGGAGGCCGCAACCGACACAGTGGCGAGCGAGATCGGGCAATCACGCCGCCAGCAGGCGCGCCTGATCACCACCGGTCATCGAGTTCCGGCGGGAACCGACGGAGGCATCACGATCGTGGGAACCGCGGCGGGTCTTGGCGCAGGCATTGGGATTGCAGCGGTCGCAATAGGAGCCGGAATTCTCAGGCCCACCGAGATCTGGATTCCCGTGATATCAGGCTTTGTCGGGATGCTGGCGGATAGCGTGCTAGGAGCCACCATCCAACGCCGAGGATGGCTCAGTAACGAAGCGGTGAATTTTTTCTCCACCCTGGCGGCGGCTGCGCTGGCATACATTCTTTCTTCGGCATGAGACGGCGCGTCGATCCCTTAGTAGCGACGCGGGACTGAGAGTATGGCGCGGTGGGCGATCAAGTTCATCTGCTCTTCCTCCGCGTTCCCCCGTGCACCCTGTGGTTATCTTGAACTAGAGCTACGTGCGTTGCTTGAGGCGGTCCAGCAGGGCGTACACAAAGATGCCCAACGCGGCGTTGGCCGCGCCCGACCCGATTTCGTGAGGCCAACTCCACTGCATCTGCAAGCCAATCAGACCCCGGGCAATGAGGAAGTAGACAACCTCATGCACGACGTAGAAGAGGATGGTGATCAGAAAGCGGGCGCCGGCATTTTCAACGTCGAGCTTGATGCCGAGCGAGGAAGCTCCGAATCCGACCACGGTTTTCGAGATGCCGTAAAGACCGATGGGCTGATGCGTGAGCGCGTCCTGCAAAATGCCAATCAAACCGCCGGTAACAAGTCCGGCGAGAGGGTTGCGGCGCGCAGTGGCGAAACCGATGACGACCAGCAGAGGAAGATCGAAGATGGAGAAAAAATGAAACCGCAGCGGCAACCACGCCTGCAGAAAAACGGCGGTCAGCGGGATCAGAATCGTTGCAGGAATGCTAAAGCGATAAACCTCAACCTGCTCGCCCGAAGTGTAGGTAATCGCCACGTTATTGCGGTACGTCCTGCGGCTTGAGTTGCGGAGACTGGGATTGCGGCGGCTGGCGTTGCGGCTTCGACCCGACGGCTGGGCTGGTTGTTAGACTGACCGCCTTGGCGGGAGGCTTCTTCGCGGCGCCTGTGGCCGTAGCGGGCAGTGTTCCCGTCACAGGAGCGGTTGCAGAGGGAGCCGCCCCTGCCACATTTTTCTTTGCAACCGGAACACCCGGAGTCGGCAGCAACCTAACTTTTGTCGCACCGGAATTTTGCGTCGCCACACCCGTGTTCAATTTCGTCGGACTCGTTCCGGGCGCCGAGCCCGTGCCCGCCTTTAAAGTACCCGTATTCCCAACGGCCGCAGCTTGCGATCCAGCAGAGGGCGACTTCGACTTGGCCTCACCCGCAGATTCAGATGTCGACTGTGGCTTGAGCGCAGATTGCGCGGTGGCAGAGCCAGCCGCCGGCGCCGGCTTCACGGCGCCGTTCGCAGTCACGCCCAAACTTTTTCCAGCGCTTTCGGAAGCGGTCTCTGGCTTTGGAGGAACACTGGGCAAGCGTTCGGCGAGAATGTCCGCGGCCCGCACGGTAACCGTCTTTTCGGGCTCGGCTTGCCTCTCGTCCACCTTGGTTACGACCAGCACCTCTTCGAGGCGGTTGAGGTCAGCCGCGGGCCGGACCCGAATATTGAGAAAGAGATCGCTCCCCGGAGAAACCTTTGTAACCGTGCCGACCGGTAAACCCTTTGGGAAAATGCCATCGCCGCCGCTGGTGAGCACCTGCTCTCCTACCGGCACCGTCTCGTCGCTCATAACTTTCTCGAGAACAACCTCGCCCGAAGACGTACCACGCAGTATGCCCTGCAGCCGCGATTTGTCGAGTATGGAACCGACACCGCTGGTCTGGTCGTCGATCAGCAATACCAGCGACGTCGAGTTATAGACGCGCAGGATCTTGCCGACGATCCCGTCCTTGCTGATGACCGCCATGTCGGGCTTGATGCCGTCGCGCTCTCCCTTGTCGATGTAGACCGAACGCGAGAGTTCGCTGCCGCTTGATCCAATTACCTGCGCCGCCATGGTCTGCGATATGAACTGCTCCTTGAAGGCGAGCAGCGCCTGCAGGCGATGTGCCTGATCGGCATCCTGGCTGATGCGGGCCTGTTCGAGACGCATGCGCTCAATCTCGTGCTTGAGTTCGCGGTTCTCGGCGCGAACCCCTCGCAAATAGAAGTAGTTGTGCCACATTCCACCCGATGAGGTCTGCGCCCAAGCCAGCGCTTTCTCCAGAGGAGTGACCGCGCCCACCGCCCATACGCGGATCAGACGTGTCGGCTCGCTGTCGGTGGTGCGCCGCACCTGCACCGCCAACCCCAGCACCTGGGCAAACAGCACTCCCACCAGCACGATCAGGTTTCGATAGCGGCCAAGCACATCCATAACACCGGTTCTCAGCTCTCAGTTGTCAGTTCTCAGGAAACCCGTCATGACTTCCTCGGTAAATTCGAGGGTTACCATCCCGCCAGGGTTGTCATCCTGAGCGAAGCGAAGGACCCGCTTTTCGCTCGTGGCTCGTAGCTCGTAGCTCGCCGCTCTACTCGATCGAAATCTTGCGCAGCAACTTGAAGTCCGACAGCATCTTGCCCGTCCCCAGCACCACGCTGCAGAGCGGATCGTCGGCAATCGAGACGGGCAAGCCGGTTTCTTCGCGGATGCGTTTGTCGAGATTCTTCAGCAGCGCGCCCCCGCCCGTGAGCACGATGCCGCGATCGCTGATGTCGGCCGAGAGTTCAGGCGGCGTGCGCTCAAGCGCCACGCGAATGGCGTTCATAATGGTCGAAACACATTCACTGAGCGATTCCCGAATTTCACTGTCGTCGACGGTAATGGTCTTGGGCACGCCCTCAATCAGGTTGCGGCCCTTGATCTCCATGGTCAGCGGCTTGTCGAGCGGATAGGCGGAGCCAATTTCCATCTTGATCTGCTCGGCCGTGCGCTCGCCCACCAGGAGGTTATATTTGCGCTTGAGATAGTTCATGATGGCTTCGTCCATCTGATTGCCGGCCATGCGCACGGAGCGCGAGTAGACGATCCCGCTGAGAGAAATGACTGCAATGTCGGTGGTGCCCCCGCCAATATCGACCACCATGTTGCCGCTCGGCTCGGTGATGGGAAGCCCGGCGCCAATCGCCGCCACCATCGCCTGCTCCACCAGATGCACTTCGCTGGCTTTGGCGCGATACGCGGAGTCCATGACCGCGCGCTTTTCCACCTGCGTGATCTCCGAAGGCACGCCGATCACGATCCGCGGATGCACCAGCATCTTCCGGTTGTGCGCCTTCTGAATGAAGTAATTCAGCATTTTCTCGGTCACCTTGAAGTCGGCGATGACGCCATCCTTCATCGGCTTGATGGCGACAATATTGCCCGGCGTGCGGCCCAGCATTTCTTTCGCTTCCTTGCCCACGGCCTCGACTTCGTTGGTGTTCTTATTCAGCGCAACGATCGAAGGTTCGTTGACCACGATGCCCTTGCCGCGCGCATAGACCAGCGTATTGGCGGTCCCGAGGTCAATGGCAAGGTCGCTCGAAAACATGCTGAACAGCGAGCGTAAGTTGTGGGAGCGCGAAGATCCATTATGAAAACCGTTGTTTGACATAGCAATAATTCTTTCTTCCTCGGGAATTTACCCGCCCCTCGAACCTGGCCTTCTTCACTTTCAGCGGGAATCTTTTCCCGGTATTTCTATTCTACTTGCACGTGCGGGTAAAGTTGCCATTTCGGCACCCACCCTGCACATAATCCAGCTTTGTCAAGCTTTGCCTTACTCAATCACCACTTTCGCCTGGCGAGTGTTGACCCCGCCCCTCGAATTCTGCGCCGTCACCGTTATCACGCTCTCCCCGTTCGGCAGAGGCGGCGTGAAATAGTGAAATGAGCCGTCGTCCCCCACCAGCGGCACCTCCATACCATTTACCATCACCAGCGCGCCGGATTCGGTTCGCCCCGTCACTTCAATTACGTGCCCATGTTGAACAAAAGGATCCAGTTCCAGCCGCATCTCGACATGCTCTTTCGTCTTGGCAATAATCGTAAATCGATTTTTTTCGCTCTCCACCGATTCCGTGCCGGACGCGTCGTAGGACTGGATCGACCAATAATAAGCGCCCATGGGGAGGCCCGTGACCACTACGCTGGCCGTGTCAACCTTGCGGTCCAGCAATAACGACGAGAAATACGGATTGTGCGCGATCCGCAGGCGGTACCCGGCGGCGTGCGGCATAGGAGTCCAGGAAAACTCCACTTCCCTTACTTTCTCGGCCGCATTCACAAAAACCGGCATCATGTTGCCCGGCGAAATGGGCGTGGGCGGACCAACTTCGGTCGCCCGTTCCATGCTTTTCGATCCGCTCTGGAAACTCACCTTTTCCCAGCTCGCCAAGCGCACCACTTGCCCATTGCGTTCGATGTTGCCACTGCCCTTCTTGACCAGAATCTCATGCTGGTCTTCTTTCGGACTATTGTGCACCATGGCGGCGGAATCGGGAGCCAGCGAGGCTTTGGCTCCGGCGACAATGACCTGCGATTTCGAACCCTGCACATAGGTCGCTGTCGTCAGATCGACCGTACCCGTGGTGACCGCCACGGCCACGTTGGTCTGCTGTTGATCGTTCGCGGAATTTTCTTCGATGACGATCAGCGAATCCTGCTTGACCGTATAGTTCGTACCGTCATTGAAAACAATCTTGGCCATGCCTTCGCCCGCGGTTTGGACGACGTCGCCTTTTTCCAGCGGCACGTTGTAGTCGGCCGCGATCCAGCTCGTACCGTTCCCTCGACGGATGCGAACGGTGCCATCGAGCGCCGTAAAGTGTGCCTGTTGCGCAACCGGCGCCGACGGCGCTTTCAAGGGAGGCGCCAGACCCGCAACTCTTTCCAGCAATCCAGTCGACAGTCGTGCCGCTGCCTTCACGGTGGAGTCCGTAAATCTTGGGAAGATCACCTGCATCAATACCGCGAAAATCAGCAGCGCCCCAAGCAACGCCACCACCACGCTGCGATACGTCACGGTCTTCCACGCGACGTAGACACTCGGCTTGGTTCGACTCGGCACGAGCCTGTGCGGACCTCAATTCGAAGTTGCGAGAATACGGGATAATTTCAAGCTAAGATCATCATATCGCCGGGCAGAGGGGTATCAGACTTGGGTCATGCGCGTAACGGTTACGAAAGTGACCGTAATTATGGGACGATGGCCTGCACCCTGGCGGATGTTCGCGCCCAACTGGCCCGCTATTCGCAGACGGCAAGGGCCAGTAGTGGGTCAGTTTGAATTTGTCTTCAAAGGGCGCGGCTTTACAGTTTGCTGAAAAAGTCCAAAATGATCGCACAACCGTGGAAGAGCGGCCCTTCAGGGCCGCGTTGTCGTCTTGAATGAGCCGGGCTTCAGCCCTGGTGGTCGTTTTTTCACGAAACGCGACTTTTTCAGCGAACTGTTCAGCCGCTGGGGGACTGCGTCTTGCAAACTCACCCACTACCCAGGCCGATTGCCTTGCCGCCCTCTATCCCCGTTGTTAGCATAGAGACTGGACTTTTCCAGGAGGCTTCTGTGGCAACCGATACCCTGACCAAGCCAGTGATCGATGGCGGCACCACCAAAACCAGAGTTTTCAAGAACTTCATCGACGGCGAATGGGTCGAGTCCGTCAGTGGCCAGACCTTCGAAGACCGCAACCCTGCCGATACGCGCGAAGTGGTCGCAATTTTTCAGCGCTCGAATAAGACCGATGTGGATGCCGCGGTGGACGCCGCCAAGCGCGCCTACGCCAAGTGGCGCTTGGTTCCAGCGCCCCGCCGCGCCGAAATCGTCTTCCGCGCCGCCGAAATTCTCATGCAGCGTAAAGAAGAATACGCCCGCGACATGACGCGCGAAATGGGCAAGGTCCTGAAGGAAACCCGCGGCGACGTGCAGGAAGCGATTGACGCCGCGTACTACAACGCGGGCGAGGGACGGAGGCTTTTTGGGCCGACCGTTCCCTCCGAGCTTCCCAACAAATTCGCCATGGCCGTCCGGCAGCCGATCGGCGTCTGCGGCATGATTACGCCGTGGAATTTCCCCATGGCCATATCGTCATGGAAGCTGCTGCCCGCCGTGGTCTGCGGCAATGCCTGCGTCATCAAGCCCGCGCAGGATACCCCGCTATCGACTTTCAACCTCGTGCAGGCGCTCACCGAGGCCGGCGTCCCCAAGGGCGTCATCAACATCGTCACTGGATTCGGCTCGGAAGTCGGCACGCCACTCACCGAACATCAGACGGTGCGCGCCATTTCGCTGACTGGCTCTTCCGCCGTAGGCAGGATCGTTGGCGCCACGGCAGCCAAGACCTTCAAGCATTGCTCGCTCGAACTTGGCGGCAAAAATCCGATGATCGTCCTCGACGACGCCAACATCGAACTCGCGATTGAAGGCGGTCTCTGGGGCGCATTCGGCACCACCGGACAGCGCTGCACCGCGACCAGCCGCATCATCGTCCAGAAGGGCGTCTATCACGAGTTTGTCGAGCACTTTGTCGCCCGCGCGAAGAAGATCAAAGTCGGTAATGGCCTGGACGAGACCGTAGAGATGGGTCCAGCCGTTAACGAGAATCAGCTGAAGACCGACCTCAACTACATCGAGATCGGAAAAGAAGAAGGCGCGAAACTGGTGACCGGAGGCAATCGCCTCGACCAAGGCGAATACCAGCATGGATGGTTCGTTGAGCCCACGGTCTTCATCGACGTCGATCCCAAGATGCGCATCGCGCAGGAAGAAATCTTCGGCCCAGTCGTCTCGATCATCCCGTGCGAAGACCTTGAAGATGCCATCGCCATCGCCAACAACATCGAGTACGGACTGTCATCGGCGATCTACACAAAAGACGTGAACAAGGCGTTTGCCGCGGTCCGCGACCTCGAAGCCGGCATTACCTACATCAACGCTCCCACCATCGGAGCCGAGGTCCACCTACCCTTCGGCGGCACCAAAGCCACCGGCAACGGCCATCGCGAAGGCGGCATCGGGGCCATCGACTTCTATACAGAGTGGAAAGCGGTATACATCGATTATTCCGACAAGTTGCAGAAAGCGCAGATCGATCGGCCGGACTAGCTGCCGGGTGCCCAATACAACGAGGGTGCCCCACACATCGCGCACGTTGCGATGTGTGGGTTTCGTCACCACCCGACCGTATCTTGGATCACCGTAACGCTTCCGCCCGAGTGACTATTCTGACCGCGTGACCAATCGTCTGCATCGCTATTACGGCGGCGCGCAAGCACGTCGAGAAGCTGCGTTACATGCACCGTAATCCTGTGAAACAAGGATTGGTGGAGCGGCCGGAACAGTGGAAGTGGAGCAGTTTCCGAGCGTACTATTATGGAGAGACGAGACCGGTAAGAGTGAAGTTTCAGGAGTGGCCGCTGGAAATCAAGCGCCGTCCGGTCGAGAGCTTTGCGCCAGTCGAGAACCCAGTCATTCGCAAAGTGCGCGAATGACTGGGGCACCCGCATTGTCTCGAACCTGGCTTTCCC
>JBAQJU010000180.1:0-4080 GCA_049300475.1 Terriglobales bacterium
GGCTTATCGTCCTTGGCAATCAGCCTTTCCACTTGCTCGCCGTAAATTTCCAGCACCTCCGACGTCCGGCTCTCGACCTTCTTCACCTGGCCTTTGCCATCGAGTTTGCGCTCTTCTTCCCGCTCGATGTAGGTGTAATCGCGCAGCCGCTTTTCATTCTCGACTTCGCGATCCTGCGCGTAACGGAACAGCTCGCGGATCTGCTCCTGTGGAACGGTCCCCGAAGCATCGGGCACGAATTGAATCGGCGCGGACTCGGGAGAAGTGGCCGGCGGGCCCGGGGCGCTTGCTCTGGGTGGAATAGCCGAAGGCGAGACCGAGGCCGAAGGAGCCGGTGGAGCAGCCGGAACCACAACGGTCCCCGCACTATCCTGCGCAAGGGCGCAGCCCGCAATCCACGGAAGAGCGAGGATCAAACAAAGACAAAAACGCATGCTAAGGATACGCAATGACGCTCATCCAAATTCAGTTTCCCATACCTCAGGGGTTCCTGAGATCTGACAGCTGAGAGCTGCCTACTCACTTTTCCGCCCGCTCCAGGCACCCAGCCCGAAACGACCGCCCATCCAGCCGATGCAGCCGCTTCGCCCGCGCCTGCGAAATCAGCGGAGTATGCGCAATCGTCAGCAGATACTCCGCCACAAACCAAACCGGTTTGTCGGTCGTCATCCAATTAAGATAATCAAAGCGCTTCATATGCACGGGACGCGAAAACGTCCGCAAAGTCCGCTCCCCGCGCAGGTTGAAATAAACGTCGAAATAACTCAAAGCCAGTTCGCGCAACGATCGGTACACCGGCTCGCGATACCGGCATCCCGTGTAATTCGACTTTGCCACCGCGCCCCAGCACCCGTCGACTTTGTATATCGCCAGCACGTGATCGGTATCGTGCTCAGCCTCAAAATCAATAATCAGCGGAGGATACCCGTTCACCCGCAAAGCCGCCGCCGCAAACAGTGCTCCCTCATAGCAATGCGAAGTATTCTCGCGCAAAACCCGCCGCGGAGACCACGCCGAATCCTCCAGGTGATAAGGCATTGCATCCAGCAGCCGCTGAATCCCATGCGGATCTTTCAGCGAGCGCAGCCTGCGCAGTTCAGGGGAAGTAAAGCCCCAGGCATTATCGTGAGTCATCCGAAGCATTTCTCATAGTTCGTCATCCCAACCTTCCCGTGTTTCGCCATCCCAACCTTCTCGCCGTTCGTCATCCCAACCATTGCTCTGGTTCGTCATCCAACTTTCTCGTAGAGACGCGGCTCGCCGCGTCTCCCGCGGATTGCAGAGTCTCTCGAACGTAGCAGGGTCAGCGTCCTTGAGCCCCCTCAATCTAGCCCAACATGTCCCCCAACTCCCGCGGTCCATCCACCACCACGTCCGGCGCAACTTCCTTCAGCGAATGCGGAGCAAACCCATAAGTCACCCCGCAAGTCCAAAGCCCAGCATTACGCCCCGTCAGCACGTCGATCGACGAATCGCCAATCATCAGCGCCTCTTCCGCCGCGACGCCCGTCTCTTGCAGCAGAGTCTGCGCCCCCAGCGGATCGGGCTTTTTCGTCGCAAAACTGTTGCCCCCGTAAATGCGTACGAAATAATCACCCAGCCCCAGCGCCTGCACAATATCCTGCGACGGCCGCACCGGCTTATTCGACAGCACGGCCATCACGCGTGTGGTGCGGACGCCCCCGTCCGCGGCTTTTGCTGTTGCGTTTGCCGTTGGTGTTGTGTCGGGAACGCCAGGATCCCCACCACACCCGGCGTTGGCGTGATAGGGTGGCACACGCTTGTCCGCCCCCGCCGCCAGCGCGGCCAGCGTCTCCGGAATCCCGTCATACACCGTCGTATGGTCGAGCTTATGCAGCCGGTAATACCCAAGAAAATATTCCAGCGCACTGCGAAACAATGCCTCGCCTTCGCCGGACTCTCCATTACCGCCAGCCTCACCATCGCGGCCCGCCAATGCCCGCCGCACCAGCGCCGGAGCGCCGTCCCCGACATAGCTCGCAATCACGTCGCCATCCAGTTCGGGACGCTCAAAATGCCGCAGCATGGCGTTCACCGAATGGATCAGGTCCAGCCGCGAATCGATCAGCGTGCCATCGAGATCGAAAATCAGCAGCCGAATCGAGCGCGCATCAAACCGCCGCAGAAAACGAATCATGCTGCTGTCAGCATAAATGATGCGCGGCCCCGCCAAAGTCAAAAGTCAGAAGTCAAATTGAAGAAGTCCGTGCCTTCGCGGACTCAAGGCCGGTCGGCGAACTCAGGTTTTTACTTCTTCAATTTGACTTCTGACTTCTGACTTCCGCCTTGTCGACTTCTGACTTCCGACTTCTGCCTCCTCGCATTTACAATAGGCTCCGGCAGGCGCTGCACTGGGGCGAGCGGAAAGAATGGCCACGACCAAAGTCAATCCCAAACAAAGCGAGCGCGAGCAGAAGAAGGCCGCCAACTACCAGGGCCTCACCAGCCAGCAACTGGTGGACGCCTATCGCATCATGTTCACCTCGCGCCGCATCGATGACCGCGAGATCCTGCTCAAGCGCCAGCAGAAGATTTTTTTCCAGATCTCGGGCGCCGGCCATGAAGCCGTCGGGGTCGCCGCTGCCTTCGCCCTCAAGTCCGGATACGACTGGTTCTATCCTTATTATCGCGACCGCGCGCTTTGCCTTGGCCTCGGCGCAACTCCTCTTGACATGCTCCTGGGCGCGATGGGAGCGGCCGACGATCCCTGCTCCGGTGGACGCCAGATGCCCTCCCACTGGGCCTACCCGCGCTTCAACATCGTCACGCAATCTTCGCCCACGGGAAGCCAGATTCTGCAGGCCGTCGGCTGCGCCGAGGCGGGTCGCTATTTCTCGAAACGTCCCAACGCCACACGAAAAGCCGAAGGCGATTACCGCCAATTTAAAGACGTCCAGTTCCAGGGCGACGAGGTCACCTACGTCTCGCTCGGCGACGGCACCACCAGCGAAGGCGAGTTCTGGGAGGCGCTCAACTCCGCTTCCAACCGCCGTCTGCCCGTGATCTTCTGCATTCAGGATAACGAGTACGCAATTTCGGTTCCGGTCGAAGTGCAGACCGCCGGCGGCAACATCTCGCGCCTGGTCTCCGGATTTCCGAACTTCCATTTCGAGGAAGTCGACGGCACCGATCCCGTCGTGGCTTACGCCGCCTTCCGCCGCGCCACCGAGCATTGCCGCTCCGGCAACGGTCCCGCGTTCGTGCATGCCCACGTCATTCGTCCCTACTCACATTCGCTTTCCGACGATGAACGCCTCTACCGCCCTGAGTCCGAGCGCCAGCGCGATGCCGCGCGCGATCCCGTTCCCCGCCTGCAGATGTTCCTGCTGCGCGAGGGCATCCTCGACGAAAAGGGCATCAACCAGATCGAGACCGAAGTCGATGAGCAGGTCCAGTCCGCGGCCGATCGCGCCCTCGAAGCCGCCGTTCCTCAACCGGACTCGATTTACAATTTCGTCTATTCGCCCGACCTCGATCCCACCTCCGCCGCCTTCGACACGCGCCCCGCATTTGCCGCCCCAGAAGCCGGCACTGGCGACGGCAAGCGTCCCGCCGCCTCCGCGCCCAAAACCATGGCCGACCTCATCAACGCCACCCTGCGCGACGAGATGCGCCGCGATGAGCGCGTCCTCATCTTCGGCGAAGACGTTGCCGACTGCAGCCGCGAGGAATACGTCAAGCAAAAGCTCGTCAAGGGCAAAGGTGGAGTCTTCAAACTCACCTTCGGCCTGCAAAGCGAATTCGGCGCCGACCGCGTCTTCAATTCGCCGCTCGCCGAAGCCGCCATCGTCGGCCGCGCCACCGGCATGGCTACGCGCGGACTCAAGCCGGTAATTGAAATCCAGTTCTTCGACTACATCTGGCCTGCGATGATGCAACTCCGCGATGAATTGCCTCTCATGCGCTGGCGTTCGAACAACGCTTTTTCGTCGCCGCTCGTGCTGCGTGTCGCCATCGGCGGTTATCTCACCGGAGGCGCCATCTATCACTCCCAGTGCGGCGAGAGCATCTTCACCCACATTCCTGGATTGCGCGTCGTCTTTCCCTCGAACGCGCTCG
>JBAQJU010000181.1:0-22503 GCA_049300475.1 Terriglobales bacterium
CCCCTCGCGACACGATGTTGTTTTCAGCCAGACCACAGTGCGGGAGCCGTTGTTATCTGTCATCCGCTATCTCACGGCGCTTGCTTGATTCTTCGGTCGGATCGGAGTCAAATGGGAGAACAGGGTAGTGGGGCGTTCGATATGGCTGGCGGTCTTTGCGATGTGGGCGCTACCTCTGCTTGACCTTCGCTAGCTTCGTCGCTTATGGCGGTTACTTTGGTCCGCTTGAATCAATCCTAAACCAACGGAATGAAAATTATGTTGAAGTTCCTGGTGTTTCTCGTCGCCTGTTTCGCTTTCGCATCCGACCTTTCCGCCCAGATGCTGATCGTCGATCGCGGTCCCGCTTCCGGGTCGAGTCAATCTTTGGGCCTGTCGAAGGAAACCAATGCCTTCCTCGCCGATGATTTTGTGGCGGGCGCAGTAAAGGAGGATTGGGTGATCGACCATATTCGCCTATGGGCGGTCGCTGACCCGAAGGCGGGGTCTGCGCAGAGCCTCGGGGATCTGTTTAAGAAGATCAGCCTCTATGGCGGGATTGCGCCTGAACTGCCTCCGGCGGGCCAAACGGCTGCTCCCGAATGCGATTGCCACAACCTGCCCGCCCTCAAGACTGCCATGCTCGAACAGGGCAGCAATAAGACCGACAGTCCTGACGTTTCGATTGCTGCGAGCAAGCAGGAAGGATCGGATGTCTGGCAGATCGACTTCAAGGATATGAAGTGGTCGGTCCCGGGGGGCACTCCGATCCAGTTTGGTATTCTTGCCGATCCGTACGCGGGCGCCACCTGGTACAACCTGGGCTCGTCCGCCGATAGCCAGCATTTGCGGGTGTTCTCGAACGCCGGCAAAGTGCAGAGCACTTACCAGGGAGATTCTTCCACCGCGGGAGCGATGGACATTCAGGTATGGGGACACCTGCTGGCGAGAATCTCTATTCACACGTCGGGGCAAAAGTTCCACGTGATTTTACGTAACCAGTCCTATCTCGATGCCAGCCAGGTCGACCCCGCCAGCCTGCACTTCGGGCCCGGAAAAGCGTCCCCGGAAAATGTTCATGTGGAAGACGTGGGTCACAAAGGGAAGGCTGACCTCGTGATGTACTTTCGGGCGACGGATGCTGGTCTGGCGCCGAAGAGCATCAATGCCTGCCTGACGGGAAAGCGTCTTGACGGTGCGCCGTTTGAAGGCTGCGATCTGCTGGCACACTAAGGCAGGTTTTTCGGCAGGTAACGGGTATCAGGAGGCTGTCGTCGCAGCGCGGGTTTTCTGTGGAGACTGCGAAGCGGGCTCACCTTTCTTGGCATACATATCCTGATCGGCGAGGTCGAGCACTTCGTCAATCGTCTTGCCGTCGGTCCATTCCGCGACGCCGATGCTCAGGCTGATGTTGCAGTCGTCCAGGTGGGCGCCCTTGTTCCAGTCATTCACCGAGGCCTGCATTCTTTCGACAACTTTCCTGGCTTCCTCGGCCGAGGCATCGGAGACGATGGTGAGGAACTCATCGCCGCCGTAGCGGATCACGGCATCGCAACCGCGAATGGAATTACGCAGCAGCCCGGCGATCTCAACCAGCACAAAATCGCCGGTCAGGTGGCCGAAGCGGGTGTTGATCTGCTTGAACCGGTCCACGTCGATCAGCAGGAAGGTCAGCGGCTTCTCGAGGCGGCGCGCATGGCTGATATAGCGATTGACAAGGTCTTCGAGCGAGCGCCGGTTGTAGATCTCGGTAAGAGGATCGGTGAACGACTGCAGGCGTACGAGTTCGTTCTGAATCGTGCTGGAAACCATTTTTTGCCGCAACCGGCGCAGATCGATGCGGCGGGTCACGAGATAGGTGTTGATCAAGATCAGCAGCACCATCAAGCCGACAACCAGTTGCCGCGGGACCGTAATTTCGAAGTGGAAATTCTCCGTCTTCATGAAGGCCGCGGGCAAGAGAATCGCGATCAGCCCACCGCCCATAAGAATGCCGGTGGCGGAGACGATCCACCACAATTCCCAGTCACGTCTTTCGAGCTTGGCAAGTTCACGATTAACGTTAGCGAGAATGCTGCCCGACTGGGCCTCTCCCCTGGGCTGGGCTGTGAGGCGGGCCTCCATTGAGGAACCGCGACGCTGGTTTTCACGGCGCTGATTCTCGCGAGGTGGGTTCTTTGGGTCGGGGCTGGGCGACTGTGAGAGACGCTGTTTTTCCTCGAACAAGGTTATGAACTCGTCCGACCGGGCCGCGTTTTGTGGCGCGCTGAGAATTTCATCCAGCCGCTGGTTAATTTCGTTGAGCCGCTCTTGCAATCGGATATCTCTCGCTCGGGCGCCAGACCCGTCCAGATTTAGCTGGTACGGACCAAGCTATGTCACAGTATAGCCATGCATAATCCGGCAAGAAACGTTACGAAAGTGACTGCGGAAGTTCAAGGCCCCCCCCGCTTACACTCACTATTTAATCGGGCATTCACGGCGAGCATGAAAAACCCCGATCCTTTCGGATCGGGGGTTCAACCTACTAAGTTGATTCCGTGAATCACTGACCGGTTTGGCGTGGTGCGAGCACCTGCCGGTAGCCCAGGCTTTCCACGTCGCGGAATAACGGGGTTCCGGGTGGCAGGCCTGCCGGAACCGTGAAGTCGCTGTCGAAAATGTAGTTTCGGGCCGGAACCCCATATACGGTACTGCAGCACTTGAAGGTTCCCGTAGCGTAGGTTGAGTAATAGAGGCTCACCAGCGAGCCCTTGTAATGAATGGTCTGGTTGCCCCAATTTTCGATATAGCGTAGAAAATTGTGCAAGCCTCCGTCCGTACCAAAGTCCTGATACGGTGCAAAGGGGGTCGTATAAGTCGGCAGCTGGAAGGTCATGTTCTTCCCTCCCGCAATCGCCAGCCGGTAATAGCCGTCATGGCTAGGATTGCGCGTCGTACTTGTAGCCGCCGTAGCCCCTGCAATCGTCGTAATGTAAATACCCTCCGTGCTCTGCGAGTCAACCCAATCATCCGAGAGGACGGTAACGGCATCGGCGATTACGGCCGCTGCCGAATGCCCAGCCTGATCCACCCCGCCCGTCCAGTCGGCCGCGTTGGTGTTGTAGTCGCCCTGGATGTACACCGGATTTTCCGATGCGACGGTGAATCCGCCGTTGTAGGTTACGCCGTTCACGGTAATCGGGGTAGGGCTCAGCGGCACGTTGCCGAGCGAGCCATCCACCAGTCGCAGCGCGTGGCGGGCTCCGCTGACCCAGTTCTTGCGGGCGGTGTTCTGGCAACTGAGAATGCGGGAGCTTCCACCCGCTGTGCCGTAGGGATCGGGATAGGTCGGCGTCATGATCAGAGTATTCAGGTTGTGGGTAGCGTCGTTCCAGAAGCCCAGTCCCAGGTTCTTCGCTCCCCAGTTATCGAGCAGCCCGTTTTCGTTGACATCTTCGGGAGAAAAGGTTCTTCCGGTTTGAGGTGTCTCTAGCGCTCCATCCGGGGTACCCAGCCCGCTGGAACGGTTCACCACGTCTTCCAGACCGGCGTCTCCTGTTCTCACGAAGTTTGCATTCGGGTTTCGCAGCATGCCCCGGCGATCCGAGAAATACAGCACGTATCCATTCTGCGCGGAAGAATTCACGCTTGTTCCGTGCCCGGAGATGGTCCCGTTCAGCCACGACTTCAGGTTGCCCACATCGATTTCGACCGCGTTCATCACGCCGTTGACGGAGCAACTGTTGTCCCCGACTACGTTGTCGCGAACTTCGCCTTCACGCGCGTCGTAGAAGTTGATGGGATACCAGTTGTATTGGGTGATGCTCTGCGGCGTCGCCGAAGACTGGGGGGATGCGGTTGGGCTCGCTGGAGTGAGGCCAAAGGCCCATTCTCCGCCTGTACCCGTTATCGGGACAGCTGCCGCTGCAAGATCGTCGAAGATCTCGGGCGGTGTACCAGGGGTCCACGTTTTGCATTTCTTGTTCGGCGACGTTCCCGTGGTTCCGGTGCACACCGGGACAGTTCCGGTGGTGTTCAGTGTGCCTGACGCATCGCGATCCGCCGGCTCCTGCAGAAGGAGGATCGCATTCGGATTGATGGGGTTGGCAGTTCCACCCGCGGGAGTACCCGCTCCATTAGCGGTTGGCGCCGTGAGGCCCCGCGCAAATCCCAGTTTCAGCCATTCCAGAGTTACGGGGTTCCAGTTGCCGGAGTTATCTTTGTATTCCACCCGCAGATAGCCATCAATCAGGCTCCAGGCATTGGAAAATGCCGAGTTATAGGCCGTAGAGCCGCTGGCGTTGGGCGGAACGAAATACGGATATGCACCCGTCGTTTGACAGTTAGCAGGGATTGCCGGAGAAACGGCGGGTGATGTGCTGTATGGACCCGCCGGCGGACAAAGACTGATCGGCGGAGCGGCGCCGTTGAACTGGTAGGACGGACTGTTCGGCGAGGGCTGGAGCCCGTCGGTACCTTGCGATGGATTCGGGTTGGCTGTCCAATTTTGAGGCGCATAGGGCCAATCCCCGGTGCACGTTGTCCCTGAACAGGTGGAGACAAGCGGGATGTCGTCGGACGCGGCGGCGAAATACAGGTTATAGGTGTTGGTACCGTTGGGCGTTCCGAACGTGGTCGCATTGAAGTTTCCCGTGGCGATCGGGATTCCCCACTCATAGGTGGCGGCAGAACTCGAACTGCCACTTTGCGCCTGCGCCTGGGCCGCCGACAGGTTCGCCAGCCGGATGTTATTCGAATCCGAGGCGCCGCCCGGCAAGTCGGCCGGATCGTCGGCCAGCAGCACGTGGATCTGAGCCATGTTGTATTCGCGCGATTGCGACAGGCTGGTCGTGTCGGTGGATTGCGGCTGTCGAATGAGTTCGTTCGGCAGCGTTGTGCCGCTGACAAACGGCATGGTCAGCTTGGTCGCGCCGGTGCCTTGGGTCGTCTGGCTTCCGTAGTTTCCGTTGATGAGCTGATAGGCGGTGCTCGCGGAAAAAGTATTCCAATTGCTGCTGTTGTAATTACTGCCGGATTGTGCGCTGGCGCTGCCCGCGCCAGTCACGCTGCCGTCCCCGTACGGGGATGACGCGCTGGGGCTCGCCATCAGGATGCAAGTGCCCGATGCCGCCGGCGCGGTCGGAGGAGACGCACAACCGGTAGCGCCGGAAACGGTCGAAACGTACGCGCTGCCGTTGTACTGTGAGAGTGAGCTGAATCCGTTGGGCAGTTGATTCCGGACTATGTTGCCATACGCTGACACGTTGGCGTGAAACGTTACCGAGGAACCGACGCCCGGGACAGGATACAAGTCGCCGTTGGTGTGGACGCTGCCAGCAAAGTCAAGAGGAGCACCGTTATAGAATGAAAGATCGGAGTCCGAGAACACGCCGAACTGGAAGACCGGAATCAACGCGACCTGCGCGCTCCGGGCCATGCTCACTTCCTGGCCGCCCAGCATGGATGCCGTTACCAGCATGTTCACCGGGATGATCTGCGCCCATAAATTCTTGTTCGGGCCCGCCGTCACTTGTCCCCAGGTCGAGGTCAGGGAGGTCGGGCAAGTCGAGCTCTGGGTACTTCCCGGCATCACCGAATATTGTGTCCAGGTAACCCCGACCATCGACGGTTCATTGCTGGTGGATCCGACGCCGCAGATGACGCTGGGCGCGGGCGCCTGGGCGTTCTGGAACACCGCCGTCAGATCCGAGTACATCTTCTCGATGCCGCCCTCGGCGGCGTGATAGGCGAGATTGTTCTGGAGGTCGGAGCTGCCCACCCTGCCTTCGGTGTTGACCATCATCATCAGACCGATCGCAATTCCCGACAGCAACAGCATCATCAGCAAGGAGGCAATCAGCGTGAATCCTTGACTGCGCCGGTCCTTGCTCTTTGAACTGAATGTGCTCATGATGTCAATTCCCATCGCCTTCGCTCCCCGTTACAAATAATCGCCTTCGCCACCATCGCGCCTAGTTGTTGTAGTTGTTGGTGAAGGTCAGATTTCGTGCGCTTACCGATGTTTGCAGGTCCATCCTCTGATATCCGGTGGTCCCGAACATGGAGCCGTTCAGGGTGCTATTCATCGCCATGTTCTGAATGTTGATTTTGGTGATCTGGTTCGGAAGCAGCCCATTGGATGCGGTATCGTTGGCATCGCCCGAGCCTGGGTTAGGCTGGTTCACCGCAGGGGACCCGGCGGCAGAGTTGAAAAGGTCATAGCTGAACTTCATGTAAGCAACGTTTTCCACCACTGGCATGGGAGTGTGTCCACTGATCTGCCGCATCAGTATCGGCGGAGTGCTGGTGTTGTCGATGTAATACGTGATCACCAGAAGGCGGCACGGCCCGGTTCCTCCGCAGGGGGCCGCGGAGGCCGATCCGGCAGCGTTGAGAGCCGCAGTGTTCAAGCCCCCGTTGGTGGGTGTCTGGTTCATCTTCAGCGGATCGACGGTGGTGCCAGAGAAGTTGGCGAACGGAACCACATACTTGGTGACGCCCGCGGTAACCGTGGTGGTGACGGCACCTGTAACTTCGGCCACTATGGTGTTTCCCCCCAGTGTCATCAACACAAGGTCGCCCGGCGTAAGTCCCGCCGCCGTGTCGTTCACCGCTTGGGGCGCGGCCACGCTGCTATTCGGCAAACAGCCCTCGGTCGCCCAGGTCGCGGGCGACGTGGGCGGTGCGAAGGTCACCACTCCCTTGGCAGTCACCTTCGGTATGTAGCAGTTCAGATAGAAGTTGGCGTCTGTGTACACCACCGTAACCACATCGGTGGCTCCCTGAGTGGCATTGAGTATCGGTCCTTTGTTGTATCCCGGGATTAGCCCGTAAAGGTAGGGTGTTCCGCCATTGAGAGGATACGTCCCGGCCGCGCCATTGATGTGGCAAGCGCCGGTTTGATCGCAGCCATACTTCGGAGTAGTTCCCGAGGGCAGGGCGATGGCCACGCCATTGCCCAGGCCGGCCCCGGCCAGACTTAGATCGGTGGTCAGCATGTTGGAAGCGGCCCGAAAATCCTGCTGCATCTCGGCGCGCTGTGAGACCGTCCAGGTTGCGGATACACCCTGGATATAAATCTGTCCGGCCGCAGCCAGCACGATTGCTCCCAGTGCCAGTGACACCATCATCTCCAGCAGGGTGAATCCTCTTTCGCGTGTTGTTAAACGACCGCCCATGATCCCCTCTTAATTGAACTGCGAGATATAGGAACTCAGAATGTAGGTTTTCAGCGTTTTGGTCTGGGGAACCACATACTGCACGGTGATCGTTATATTGCGTACGGAGGTGAAAGTGTTGCCGTTCGCATCGGTCAGCCCAGAAATCGCGATCGAGCGCTGAAAGCCGGTCAAGGGGATGAAGGTATCGTCCGCTGTCAGAAAGACCCCATCTGGCCCCGGATCCTGCAGAGTTTGCGCGCCCGCAGCTGCATCATCCTGTGTCCCGTAGATTCCGTCCGCGCCCGCGTTGTAAATCGCTTGCATTCCGCTCAGGAAGATGCCACAACTGTTGGCGCCAGTGATCGTACAATTCGTGGAGCCGACATTCTGAATGTCGTCCCAGTTAATCTGCGTGGTATTGCGCGCCGTCACAGTGCTCTCGTACGACTCGTCCGCCAGTTGCTTGGCAATCTGGTCCAACTGCGAGGTCTGGGTCGAAGCCATGGCCAGTCCGAAGACGCCCAGCAGACTCACCATTCCTACCGTCAGCACGGCCATTGAGATCACGACTTCAAGCAGTGAAAAGCCGCTCTGCGCGCGTTTTCCATCGCGAGATATTCTGCTTTTGTTGGTCATTTCCTGGACAATCGTTTTCATGACGATCTTTTCTGTGCCGATCTTCTTTTTGCCGATCTTCTTTTTGCTTATCATTGCCGCACCCATGTGTAGTTTGATCCGCTGTTGTACAGCCGCCAACCGTGAATGCGGCCTGTACCACCCCACACCGTCAAGGCCCGCGAACTGAGGATGTTTGAACTTTGGGCGATGTAGATCACCCCTCCGCTCCAGTTGTTCATCCCGGAGCAGTTTCCCGCTCCCGCGCTATTCTGCGACGAGCCATCGGGACAGAAATAAAGGACCGTTTGTCCTCCGGAGCCGGTTCCGGGCGCCGGGTAGCCGAAGTCAATCGCCGCCGTTCCGTTTCCGTAGTTGTCCGGAGTAGGCGACGTCGAAGCCAGTGCCGATTGGGCGAGAAACGTCACTCCCGGGGGCAATTGATAAGTTGCCGTAGGCAAGTCTTCGTTTGTGCCATTTCCATTGGCGAATACCAGTGTCGGCGTCACCACGATCGTGTTCGGCGTAACACTGTTGGAAAACGTGACGGAGTACGATGTGCGCTGGGAAACGGCGTTGTCGCGCGCCAGACGCATGGCCGCCATCGTGGTGTTATATGCATTGTTGACGCGCTGCTGGTTCATCACGGGAACCAGTCCCAGCACCGCGAATAGCGACAGGATGATGGTGATCGCAATCACCATCACCATCTCCAGCAAGCTGAATCCGCTCGCCTGGCACCGGCTTCCGCCCACTTTGATCTTCAGCCTTCGCAATCCCATTTTGCTGGCACCCGCCAAAACAAGACTATTCACGCCGCGCTCCGGAATAATCCTCCACGGATCACCCTCCGGATACACGGTCCAGTAATGTCGATGTTAGGAACCGGCTGTGATTACGTCAAAGTACCGGGGTACACCGTCCCTTCGTACACTCTCCTTTAGTAAGTCATCGGGAGGAAGGTTACTTTAGTCTGGAAGTTGTTATGGCGAGGCTTACGCGAAAGGGAAGTCTGCTGCATCGAGACTTCAAATCTGGATTGGTGCGGAAGGGGGGATTTGAACCCCCACGCCTTTCGGCGCCACCCCCTCAAGATGGTGTGTCTGCCAGTTCCACCACTTCCGCTTGACAGCTAGTATCTGCAAACCGTTTTGAGGGAAACTGAAGGTCTGCTCGACGCTTGTCTGAGGCCGTTCATTGCCGCGCGTGATCCACCACACGCGTATGATTGCGTCCGACAGGATGCGTCCTTAGTCTTTATACACGGTCAAAGGTGACGGTTCAAGTTGGTTGGGCATTCTTCACCGAGCATTTCGGCATCGTAGCGGTGTGCATCTTCGCATTTATCGCTCGAAGAGATTCAGAAACAACTGAGAATGAGTCTCGCGCCCGATGAACTCTAATTAGGCGATGACCGCCTCCGACCACGTCCGAATCACGGCATCCGCTCTTAAGCACTGGGCAATTGCGCAGCTGCAGGACTCTTTCGCCGTCGGCGTCTTGTGGCTGGTCGGCCTGTGGATCCTCCACGTGCCGTGGGCTCCGCTTTGGGCAATTGTGGCCGCTATGTTGCAGATCATTCCTCACTTCGGTCCAATCCTTGGATTGCTTGGGCCGGTCCTCACGGCCGTCATTCACTGGAGAGACGGGCAGCATCCTCTTTATGTAGTCGTTCTTTATGCGGTGATCGTGGTGGTCGATGGCTTGCTCCTGCAACCCTACATCATGCGCCGCGTGGCGCGAGTGCCGATGTGGGCGTCGATTCTGTTTCCACTGGTTCTTGGATTTGTGATCCCGTTTTGGGGATTCCTGCTGGCGCCGCCTCTGTTGGCGGTGGTTTACGCGTATAAGGCACGCATCAGTCCGTCCTGATGTTCTCCACTTGCATGTTTTTACCGTGACGATAGACTCTCTAGCGGTTTTCATTGCGCAAGAGTCCGAGGGGCTCAAGATTCAGCGGAGGATCTTTATGACGTCACTTTCCGATTCCCTTGTGAAACAGTTATTGCAGGGTCGATATATCGCGTCGTTTGCGAGTCATCCCCCGGACGGCTCCATCCACGTGGTGGCAGTGTGGTATTTGTTTGACGGGGCGAGCGTTTATGTGGCCACCTCGTCGCGCAGCCGTAAGGCCCGCAACGCGCACTCCAACCCGCATGTTTCGCTAATGATCGATGCTCGCGATGCAGATAAATCCCGCGGCACGAACATCGCGGGAACGGCAAGAATTCTGACTGGGGAAGCATCGCAGCAATGGAATGGCCGGCTGCATCGCAAGTATCTGAGCGAAGCGGCGCTGGCGGATCCGCGGGTGGGCGCGGTTTTCGCGGCGATGGACGACGTTACCATCCAGATCACACCGGTATCCGTTATCAGCTGGGATATGCGCGAGGTTGACCGGCAGTTCCTCGGAGGCGCGATCGCGAGCAATCCTGCTTACCTGCTGGCGCTCGAACGTTAGCTGACACGATACGCCAGGGCGATAGCCCGAGGTCTACGTTCGCCAAGCCTGTCCTGATCTTAGAAAGGCCATCCGCAACCGCGCATGTCGCTGCGTGAGGTGCAGGTAGAGCATCTCATCTGGTCTGGATTTGGCGCGGATGACCTGGAGCAGGTCTTGTTTCTCCTCTCGCGTCCAACCACGCACATCCGATACTTGCGTCAGGACGAGTGCGAGATTATCGAAATCCGTGTTCTCCAATTGAGTCCACTTCGACGTGCTAATGCCCAGCAGGCGCTCCAGCACGCGCCTTGAGTGCTCGCGCAAGCGGATGGCATCCCCGCCGAATTTTTTCGCCATTTGCTGATTCACTCGCAATCCGATGTCGCGCGTTGAGAACGTATCCCAGGCCCCCACTTCGCTTCCGGGCAATTCGTAGAACACGTGACCGGCGGCCAGCCGCTTCAGTGTGCGCGCAGGCGTGCGATATTTCTGGTCGGCGGCAATCTTCTTTTCTTCGCGCTCCACCAGCTTCAGCAGATCGGTCCGCCCCGGCCGGAATCCCAGCTTTCGGTAGAACCAGAACGCGCCCGATTCGATGGCTTCTTCATTCTCATGCCCCAGCTGATAGGGATAGACAGAAACCACCTTCGTTCCCATGCGCGCGCACAGGCAACGCAGGACCTGCGCGTAGATCCATCCCGCTTCGCCGCCGCGGAAGGTATAAAAGGTGTTGAAGCCGACCTCCATCCACTCACACAGGCCTATTGCCTCGATGTAGTTGATGGGCACGCCGTTCTTCAGCGTGAACCCCGCGACATAAGCGCGCAGCGGCAGACGACGATCTGGCGGCAGGTTCCAGAGATAGATTGTCACTCCGCGGCCCAAATCCGACCGCACTACTGAGCGTGGGTCGGCCAGCGTGGTGCCGTAGAGTTCGCGGTAGCGCACCAGCATGACGTCGCGAATCATATCGGCCACGCGCTGTCCCTGCCGCAGGGAAAGCCGGGTAATCGTCGGGGGCTTGCGCGCCAGTTCGTCCGCGAGCGATACCTGACTGCGGCCGATCAGCGGGCCTTCGTGATAGAAGACTTTCCGCGCCGGCTGCCAGTTTCGTGTGCGCGCGATCCGCGAGTTGCCGAGATCCCAGCGCAAAGGCACATGCAGCGATTCATATAACTCAGCTTTCTGTTGTTCTGGTAACGGCAAATCTTCGCACTGTTTGATGAGCCATGCCGGAGTCGCACTCTTTCGCCTGCCAGCCGTCTCCAGCCAGCGCCGCCACGGGGTGTCCGCCTCGACATAGGCATCGTCTTCGAGCAGCGGCATGAAACGTGGGCCGGTATTGCCGAGTTCGCGGCCGGGTTCGTAATTCTCCCAGGCGATTTCGACTTTTCCTGGCATTCGCCGTACCAGCCAGCGCGCAACCTCGTAGCTCAGCGTGTCTTCCATGGTCGTTCCGGCAATCCCGGAAACTTCGAGCGGATCGAAGTTCTCCATATCGGCGCCGGCTTTGCGCAATGCTTCGACTTTCTCGTGGAAATGATTGAGAATGCGTTCTGTTACTCGCATCAGGGCTGGGCTGTGAGGGAATGCTCGCAGGAACAGCAGCGCTTCGTGATAACGAATCATGGAAGACGGGTCGGGGAAATGTCCCGCCTCAAGCGTACGCAGGAGTCGCAGGACGCGAGCCGGCTCATCGCGGCCAAACCGGTAGCGAGCGGCGTCGAGGCTGGAGAGCCGGCGGTCGAGGGATTTGGGGGCCATGTTAGAACTGATTAGCCTACAGCAACGCCCTGCCTTCACTCATCTTGACGTAATCAGTGGAGCAGCTTCATGCCTGCGGCGCCAGCGGCATTCTGATCGAAGGTAATGGTGTATTGACATTCCGCCGCGTGGCCCGAGCGCTCGATCAGGCAGTCGACAAAATCGGCGCGGCTGGCGCTGAACTTTCGCAATGCCTGCGCGATGATTTCCGCCCGCTCAATGACCAGTTCTTTACTTCGCAGTAAAGTGTCCAGCACCCGCTCAATTTCGTTCTTCTTGAAACGGTAGGAAACCTCCAACACCCAAACCAGTTCCGCAATGACGATCAGGGAAAGGAATCCGGGTGAATCCTGGGAGAGTGATTCTATGACTCTCACGGCTGCGGCCGTTTGGGCAGCATCGTCGTGAGTAAGGTAGCGGACGACAATGTTTGTGTCGAGGCCAATCATCCCAGTTCGATCCTCAAGACCGTCATCGGGACCCGGAGGCGCGCCGCGCGATGGCGGCGTTCATCTCCTCAATCGATACCGGCTTGCTTCGCTTGCCTTGAAACAATCCTTTCAGTTCCTGTACCGAGCGGGTAGCCGCGACAATGGCGAATTGACCCTTGCCCTGCTCTACGAATTCCACGCGGTCTCCCGCCTCCAGCCCGAGGGCATGGCGCACCCGGGAAGGTATGGTGATTTGGCCTTTGGAAGTGAGGGTTGCGACCGCCATTGTGCTCTCCAGTATTCCTTACATCATAGTAAGGAATACGGCAAGTGTCAAGGACCGGCTTACCGGCGGGTGCTCATTTCTCCGCCGTAAGGAAAAACGAAAAATGCTGCTGTACGAACTGCTTGCCTGTCAACGGAGGATCATGGCTTAAAATATTCATTCGAGGCCCGCGTGCTATAATCGACGTTCGCCGAGGCTTTGTGATCGAGGTTGTCGTTTATCCAATGATTTCCTCCGTAGGCGAATCCGTCGTCGTGCACCGAAAGGCACGCAGAATCAGCGCCATTCAAGTCTTTTAGATCCGAGGTATTTCCATGTCCGGCCATTCAAAGTGGGCCACCATCAAGCACAAAAAGGGCGCGCTCGACGCCAAGCGCGGCAAGATTTTTACCCGTCTTATTAAAGAAATCGCCATGGCCGCCAAAAGCGGCGGCGATCCCGACATGAACCCACGCCTGCGCACGGCGATCCTGGCGGCGAAGTCGGAGAACATGCCTGCCGACAATATCAAACGCGCCATCCAGCGCGGCACGGGCGAACTCCCCGGCCTGACTTATGAAGAATTCGTCCTCGAAGGATATGGCCCGGGCGGGGTAGCGTTGCTCGCCGAAATTTCCACCGACAACCGCAACCGCACGGTCAGCGAAATCCGGCACGTGTTCGGGAAGAATAACGGCAATATGGCCGAGGCTGGCGCTGTTTCTTACATGTTCCACAAGAAGGGCGACATTGTTGTTCCGAAGTCCGCGGCCAAGGAAGACGACTTGATGAATATCATCCTGGAATCCGGCGGCGAAGACCTGAAGGACGATGGCGAGAACTGGGAGATCATTACCGAGCCATCCGCCTACGAACAGGTTCTGGAAGCGGTAAAAAAGGCCGGCATCACACCCTCATCATCGAGCGTGAGTATGGTTCCGGATACCTATATCAAACTGGAAGGGCAGCAGGCGGCACAGATGATTCGGTTGCTCGAAGCGCTTGAAGACAGCGAAGATGTGCAGAACGTCCACGCCAACTTCGACATCGATCAGAAGACGCTCGAGGAAGTTGCCGGATAACTTTCCGCCTCACTTTTCTCTTTCCGCAACGCTCTTTCCGCACCGATCTTGCAAGCCGCCCGCCTGGAAGCGGTTTTCTCATGATCTGGAACGTGATTGACTTTGATAGCTATTCTATTTCCGGCATCCCAAGCTGAGTTTTCAACATCGCCGTGGAAAAGTTTGTGGAAAAGCTCGGCCTTACTCCTGTAACCTCCTGTCAAAGAGTCGCTTCTACAGTCTGCACTGTAGGGGGTGCTAACTGGATCGCGGAAAATCGATACTTGCTGATTCAAGGCTCAGTTTATCGGAGGCGAGTGACGGTCAGGAGGTCGGTTGAAGACGCGTCTCGACAAGTTGCTGGTGGAGCGTGGGCTGACGCCCTCGCGGGAACGCGCCCAGGCACTCATACTCGCTGGGAAAGTTCTGGTCAATAACCAAAAGATGGAGAAAGCCGGCGCATGTGTCGACCCCGCTGCCGCGCTCCGACTGCTCGGCGGCGATCTCCGCTATGTCAGCCGCGGCGGCCTGAAACTGGAAAGAGCTCTGGAGCACTGGCATATCGATCTCAACGGCAAGGTGTGTCTTGACGTCGGCGCCTCGACCGGTGGATTCAGCGACTGCATGCTCCAGCGCGGCGCCGCCAAAGTGATTGCGGTTGACACGGGCTATGGCCAGATGGATTTCGGCCTGCGAAATCATCTCCGTCTTCGCCTTTTGGAAAAAACCAACGCACGCTACCTGACGCGTGATCAGGTTGACGAAGACCTTGATTTCATCGCCATGGATGTTTCCTTTATCTCTGCGACATTAGTGCTGCCGGCCGTGATTCGGGCCGCCACATCTTGCTCAGACGCAGCCCCCAATCGGATGCGCGAGATCGTTGTCCTCGTGAAACCGCAGTTCGAAGTGGGCAGGGCATTGGTTGGGAAAGGCGGAATCGTACGCGACGAGGAGGCCCAGCAATCGGCCGTGAAGAAGGTGGAAGCAGCGCTAGTGGAACTGGGCGCCACAAATCTTGAATGCATCGAGTCGCCCATCCTCGGCGGAGAGGGCAACCGCGAGTTCCTCCTGCACGGCATTTTCCCCGCTGCCGAGAGAAGCTCCTTTCCGGCATTCTGACTTCTTGCTTCTGCCTTCGGGCTTTCGATTCGGTACAATCGAAAGTCCAGATCGAAGACATGCCTGAAGCCTCCCATAGCGAAACGCAGCAAAAGACCGTTGCCATCATCTCCAAGCCCGACCGGCCTGAGTTGTCGGAGGTGTTGCCGGCGCTCGAAAAATGGCTGGAGGCGCGCCACTACTCCGTCGTCATGGATGACGAGAGCGCTGTCTATTATTCTGCATCGCATGTGGTCTCTCGCGGCGACCTCGGCAAGCGTGCTCCCCACCTGGCCCTCGTCCTGGGAGGCGATGGAACGCTGCTTTCCGCGGCCCGCGCCGTTTCCAACTCAGGAACCTTGATTCTCGGCGTCAACCTCGGCACGCTCGGCTTTCTCACCGAAGTTCCACTGACCGGTCTTTACCCGGCGCTCGAAGCGATCGAGCAGGGCCACTACATCGTGGACAGCCGTTCGATGCTGACCTGCACGCTCGTCCGCGGCGGGTCCACGCTCGCCACCCACGCCGCCTTGAACGATCTCGTGGTGAGCAAGAGTGCCATTTCACGCCTGAATCATTTCGAGCTGTATGTCGATGCGGAGTTCGTCTCCAGCTACAAAGCCGACGGCCTGATTATCGCGACGCCCACCGGGTCGACCGCCTATTCGCTGGGAGCGGGGGGGCCGATCCTGAAGCCTGATGTGCAGGCCTTTGTCATCACACCCGTTTCGCCCCACGGATTAACGCACCGTCCGGTGGTCGTGCGGGACACGGTCCAGATCGAGATCCGCGTCAAAACCGGCCAGGAACAGGCTTACCTCAGCCTCGATGGACAGGTCGGAATGCCCCTTCAGGATGGCGACTTCGTACGGGCGATGAAAGCCAAACATCCGGTGAAGCTGTTGCGCTTCCAGAAAACGTTCTTCGAAGTCCTCTCCACCAAACTGAAGTGGGGGGACCGCTGAGGTCTCTGCGCATTTTCCACCTGCTGAGTGACGACCTGCTGACTATCGATCCTGTGAGGATTCGCGATGTTAAAGTCCTGAAGACCTGGGTGGGAGGCAAGATGACATATGACGCGAGCACCGCGAAACACGAAGTTACCGGCCGATGAATAAAGATGAGTAAACCGGAAAATGAGACAGCCGTGCAAGCACGAACAAGTGAGCCCGTGAGCGAACAGCATCCCGGAATCGTCGAGCACACCTTCGATACGGGTGAGGTGTTGTTGAGCTACGCCGAGGGTCCGTCCCACGGGCCGCCGCTCGTGCTGCTGCATGGACTTGGCCGGCGCTGGCAGGTTTTTCTGTCGTTGATTCCCGCGCTCAGCGTGCGTTGGCATATTTTCGCTCCGGATTTTCGTGGCCACGGTAAATCCGTCCGCGTTTTGCGGGGATACCATGGGACCGAATACGCCGAAGACATCGCCCGTTTTCTGCGTGCGCGGGTACAAGAGCCAGCCGTAATCTTCGGACATTCTCTCGGTGGCATGATTGCGATGTGGATCGCCGCCCATCATCCCGAACTGGTGCGCGCCCTGATTCTTGGCGACAACATGATCGTCGCGCGGCCACCGCACCGACCGGGACCCCAAAATCCACTTCAAGATTCGAGCGGGCACAATGCGGGACTCCGCAACCCGATGTATGCCGCGCTCTTCGCAGGACTTCGCGACCTCGCACGCCGGGGCGGGTCGGTTGAGGCCATCGCCGACGGCATCGGAAAAATTGTTCTGCCCATTGCCGGTTCCGACGACACCATCACCATCCGCCAACTTCCTGGCAACGATGAAGCTTATCTGCTTGCATGGGCGCGCTCCGTGCAGCAGGCCGACCCCGAAACCTACGAGATGGTCCTGGACGGTTCCGTGCTCGAAGGCTGGGATGGGGAGGCCGTGCTGCGAGGAATTGGTTGTCCTACGCTGCTATTACAAGGCAGCCCGGAGTTAGGCGGGCTGATGTCGGATGCCGATGTGGCCCTGGCTTCGAAACTGTTAGCGCATCACACTCATGTCCGTTTTTGTAATCTCGGCCATGCCCTCTTTATCCAGCAACCCGAGCCGGTGCTGCGGGCAGTCACAAATTTTCTCGAGTCGCTATAGCCCGCGCTCATTGCCGCGCAGGAAGTTGTTCAATTCCACAAAACAAGCAGGCTGGCGACGAGCGCCAATGGCATCGCGACCACGCCGACCTTGAAAAATTCCCACACGGTGATCTCCACCTTCTCGCGGCGGAGCGCGATCAGCCACAGAATCGTTGCCAGAGAACCGGTCACGGATAGATTCGGTCCCAGATCCACGCCGACGAGAATCGCGTGTGCTACAACTCCGGTCTCCGGGGTGTGCCGGATCGCGGCGCCGCTCGTGAGACCGACAGGCAGGTTGTTCATCCCATTCGAAAGAAAAGCCACTACCAGCGCCGCTGTTACCTTGGCCACTTGCGCGGAAGTATGCGCGAGCGCCCGCAGCCCCGCCAGCCCTAAACGCAACAGTCCGGCATTTTGCAACGCTTCAACAATCACGAAGAGTCCGGCGACCAGCGGCAGGACGGACCACGACACTCCCTTCACTACGCGCAACGTAATCGTGTGATCGCGGCAGGTGACGACAGCCATGGCAAGAATGGCGGCGACCGAGGTCGGCGCACCGAGCGCAAGTCCCAGCGCGGAGGAAGCGATCAATGCGGCGGCTGCCAGAAGTAGCGCCGCGAGCGCGAATTTTCCTCCCGCGGAAAGCGATACCGGATTCGGATCGCGCTGACATTCACCGCGCAGTTCCTTGTGTGAAATCCAGCGCAGGCAAAGGAAAGTTATCAGCACCGACGCAACCGACGGGAGGAAGAAGATGTGTAACCATGAGCCGAGCGCCGGCATATGCCTATCAAAGACGACGAGGTTCGCCGGGTTGGAGATTGGAAAAACAAAACTGGCCGCATTGGCAACGAACGCGCACGCCAACAAGTATGGCTTGGGGTCGACTCTTGCGCGCCTGACCACCGCGAGAACCGCCGGGGTCAGCACGACCGCGGTCGCATCGTTCGAGAGAAGAGCCGTGACGACAGTTCCCACCAGATAGACCAGAACGAAGAGTCGTCCAGCGGAATGTTTTGCGTGCTGCGCCGCGACGTCGGCCACCCAGTCGAAGACTTGTTCCTCGCGCGCCAGCTCCGCGAGAATCATCATCCCCGCGAGAAAGAGATAAACATCGACGCCTTCGTATGCTGCCTGGAGGGCTTGGTGCGGTGGTATGAGCCGGGCTATGACAATAAGAATCGCGCCACCGCACACCCAATAGACCTCAGAAATCCCCCGCGGACGCAGGAGCATGCACAGGATGCTGAGCAGGGAAATTGTCCAGATAAGAATCGTCGAGAAATGAGCGATGGGCATCGTGTGCTATTCGTTCCGGATCTTTTCCGTGGCGCATTCTATTCGCCCAATCTCACGAGCACGTGCGAATGCGAAACCTATTGGACGGGATTCACAGGGGGGCCGTTGCCTCTGACTTGGGATCGCCGAACGCCGCTGTTACACCTCCAGCCGCATCTGGTCACGAACGTTCTCCCGCCTCCGAATAATTCGCGAGGATGCGCCTTCGACCAGTACTTCCGCGGGACGGCCTCGGGTGTTGTAGTTCGAAGCCAGCACCGAGCCGTAGGCGCCCGTATCGAGGACTGCGAGCAGATCGCCCTCCGCCATCGCGGGAAGTTCACGATCGCGGGCCAGAAAATCCCCGGTCTCGCAGATCGGACCAACTACGTCCGTCACCTCTGTATTGCGGGAGAAAATCTTGCCGGATAATGAAGTGGGAGACGCGGCAAGCCGCGTCTCTACTTGGAGTTTCACCGGAACGATCTCATGATGAGCGCCATACAGAGAGGGACGAAGAAGGTCGTTCATGGCGGCATCCACGATCAGAAAGTGTTTGCTGTTGTTCGTCTTGCGATAGAGGATGCGCGTCAGCAGCACGCCCGCCGGCCCCACGATGGAGCGCCCCGGCTCAAGCAAAAGATGAACGTTGAGCCCGCGCAGCGGCTCAAGGACAGCCTTCGCATAGGCGGCAACCTGCTCGGCAAACGGTTCCCCCGTTGATTCATAGGAGATTCCCAACCCTCCTCCCGCATCCACATATCGAATGTCATGTCCAGAGCAGCGCAGTTCGCGCACCAGTTCCGCGACTCGCTTGAGTGCGTCTTTAAAGGAGCCCACATCGGTGATCTGCGATCCAATGTGCACGCTGACGCCCCTGACACACAGGATGGATTCTTTCGCAGCCTCCGCATAGAGCGTACGTGCCTCGGGAATCGGCACACCAAACTTGTGCCGATGCAGCCCGGTTGAAATGTAGGGATGGGTCTCCGCGGACACATCAGGATTGACGCGGATTGCGATCGAAGCCTTCTTCTTCAGCCGTCGAGCGATGGCTGCCAGCGTGCGCAGTTCCGAGGCGCTTTCGATGTTGAACAGAAGGATCCCTGACTTAAGTGCAAGCTCCATCTCGTGCACTTTCTTGCCTACACCGGAAAAGACCACACTGGCTGCGCCCCCGCTTGGCTTCACACGCAACACTCGCTCCAGCTCGCCGCCTGAGACTACATCGAAGCCGGCCTTCTGCCGCGCCACCTCACGCAGAATCGCCAGCGTCGAATTTGCCTTCACCGAATAACACAGCGTATGGGGAACCGAACGGAAGGCGTGGGTGTAAGCATGAAGGCGATCGCGGATTGCCCTGGAAGAATAAACGTAAAGCGGCGTTCCATGGCGCTCGGCCAGCAGCTGGAGGTCGGTCTTCTCACAGAAAAGAGTGAGCGGCGCAGCGGCCCCGGTACGGCGGTATACAAATGCGGGGGCGCGCACGGTCTTAATCTTTGACTTTGACTTAGGCTTCGCCGCCGATTTGGCTGCGCCTGTCACTTCCCTTTGCCCGCGCCGTTCTTGACCTTGATAGCAACTACCGTTTGATCGTCGAAGGCCTCCACGCCCGCGGCGTGCTCGGTGACAGCCTTGAAGATCTCTCTCACGACACAATCCGCCGACTTGTCGGCACAGCCCGCGACGATCGCTTCCACCCGCTCGCTGCCGAACGAGTGCCCATGCCGGTTGCGCGCATCCAGAATTCCGTCGCTGAAGAACACGAACATGTCGCCTGGCTTCGCCTTGAAGTGCAGTTCGTCGTATTCGGCTTCGTCGAACAGTCCCAGCGGCAACCCGGTCGCGTCGATCGGCTCAATCTTGCCGTTATGCCAATAGAGCGGCAGCGGCAAGCCGGAATTGGCCACCAGCAGCGTACGCCGTTCATCGTCCCAGACGGCATAAATGATGGAAACAAACTGCGCGGCAATTCTGCGCTCCGCGAGCGACAGATTCACGGCCGAGAGCATCTCCGCCGGACCGGGCTCAATCGGCGCGTGGGATCGTATAATGCCGCTCACCAACGCCGCATAAATGGCGGCGGGCGCGCCCTTCCCGCTCACATCGCCAATCGCAATTCCGAGGCGCGAAAGAGAATAGGGCACAAAATCGTAGAGATCGCCGCCAATCGCGCGCGCGGGAACAAACTTTGCCTGCACCTCCAGATGCGGCATTTTGGGAAGGGAATGAGGCAGCAAGCGAAACTGCAACTCGCGAGCCAGCGCCAGCTCCCGCTCCAATCGCGTTTCCTGCCGCGCAATCTGCTCGTACAAACGTGCATTCTCGA
Organism: Terriglobales bacterium; assembly: GCA_049300475.1. GTDB lineage: Bacteria > Acidobacteriota > Terriglobia > Terriglobales > Acidobacteriaceae > Acidiflorens. The sequence continues at coordinate 20,497 of JBAQJU010000181.1, forward strand.
TGGCAATCGCCAGCTGTGCTGCCAGAGTCGTCAGGATCCGTTTGTGATCTTCGGTGAAGTAGCCGCGGCGCATGTGCTCAAGATCGAGCACGCCAATCACCTTCTCCTGATAGATTAGGGGCACAGCCAGCTCCGAGCGCGTCTCCGGATTGGTTGCGATATAGCGCGGACTCTTCGACACGTCGGGGACGAGCACCGCTTCTTTGGCCTGCGCCGCGTAGCCCACGACGCCGCGGCCCAGCGGTATGTCATGTTTCAGATGCAGTCTTTCCTCAAAGCGCTGCGCAAATCTGTGCTGCAGCTTTTCTCCGGTCGGGTCGAGCAGAAGAATGCTGAACATCTGGTAGTCGATCAAACGCCGCAACAGCTCGGCGATGCGTTTGAGCAATTCATCCAGATTCAGGATCGACGTAAGCTCGCGCGCGATCTCGTTCAGCAGGAGAAGGATGCGGGCCTGCCGTGTAATGCGCGTATGCAGTCGCGCGTTTTCGATGCCCACCGCCATGCGCGACGCAATCAGCGTTAGCAGGCGCTTGTGCTCTTCGGTGAAGTAGCTTGTTTGACGCGCCTCGATGTCAATCACACCAATCAGCCGGTTCTTGACGATCAGCGGAACCGCCAGTTCCGAGTGCACGTTGGGCACCGCGGAAATATAAGAATCTTCTTTCGTGACGTCGGCGACGAGCACCGTCTGCCGCGTCTCGGCGGCCCGCCCGGTGACGCCTTGGCCAACTTTCACACGGATGCGCTCGGCGACTTCCGCCGGGTATCCGACGTGAAACCGAACGTAAAGTTCCTGCCGCTGTTCGTTGAGCAGAAGGATTGCGAAGATTTCGTAGTCGATGACCTTGCGCACCAGTTCGGCGACGCGGCGAAGGGTGGTTTCCAGGTCGAGCGTGGTGTTGACGACGTCGGCCACTTCGAGCAGCAGAGGCTCCACTTCATAAGGCCGTCCGGACTGGGAGGGAGTCGTCATCTTTGAGGTTTCATCATAGCAGCCGATTAATTTGTGGTTGGTAATTTGAAAATCAAAGATGCAGGTTTGACGGCTACAAATTAAATCGCAAATTGTTATGGATTTTCAATTACGCAGATGTCCGGAAGATTACGGTATTTCTCCGCATAATCGAGGCCATAGCCGACCACATAGGCATCGGGGATGGTGAAACCGATGTATTGGGCCTGGATCGGCTGCTTGCGGCGTGAAGGCTTGTCGAGCAGGGCGGCAATGCGCAGCGAGCGCGGCTGGTGCGCCTTGATCAGTTTCGAAATGTAGTTCAAGGTCAAGCCGGTATCGAGAATGTCTTCCACCAGAATCACATTTCGGTCCGCCAGCGACTGATCCATATCTTTCGTCAAACGAACTTCGCCCAGCGAATCCCAGGCCGCGTGGCCCGCCGGATCTTCTTTGGCAATGGGGCGGTTGCCATAACTGGAAACGCCGATGAAGTCGAAGGTGGCATCGAGCGGAACGTGACGGGCCAGATCGCTGAGAAAGATCGCTGCCCCCTTCAGCACGCCGACAAAAATAATCGATTGGCCGTGAAAATCGCGGGCAATCTCCGCGCCCAGTTCGGCGACTCGCTTCGCAATCTGCTCGCGGGACAACAAAACTTTGAGGTTGGGCATCGAGCCCAATTTTATACACGAGTTCGGGCGGGATCGGAATGATAAAGACAGGAATGCAATTTTTGGCTCACCCTAGCAGCGCTCTTCTAAAGTTGGCTACTCACAATGGGCGATAATTCGCCCAGCATTGCGCACTTTCCGGCACGTCACTAAAATACTACTTCGCACGACGCTTCCTATTGCACTCAACACCATCGGCATCGCACATATCCTGGGGGACTAATGGATTTGAAGGGAATCAAACTAACCTGGCTTGGCCACGCAACATTTCGCGTCGAAACTCCGGAAGGGAAGATGCTTTACGTCGATCCCTGGGTCGGCGGCAACCCGATGTGTCCTGAAAATGAAAAGAAGGTGAAGAAAGCGGACGTGCTGATC
>JBAQJU010000182.1:0-3726 GCA_049300475.1 Terriglobales bacterium
GTTTCCTCCGAGCTTTACTCGGGGGCCTCTTCATGGCACTCTCGTAGCCTACGCCGCAGCTTTGTCATTCTTCTTTCAGCCCAGCTAGGCACCGCTACCAGAATCGGAGGCAACATGACAGGAGACGAAGTGTGTTTGGTTTTGCGCGGATGGGCAGAAGCAGGGGCACGCTTGAGAGTTCTTTTACGAATGCCTGACTCGGAGATGTTCTTGTCGGCATTTTGTACGCTGATCGATGCTAAGGACGATGTGATTGCGTTCTGGCTAGAGGGAAGCGGTAAAACAAGCGGATTGGAAGTTAACCTTCGTGGTTGCGAATGCGAGTTCACTGATGCACCGGAAGATAACCGTGAGCACCCTGCCGGAGTAACAGTGGAATCCTGCGTCCTTGCCAACCGACTGGATTTTGAGTTCTTCGTTATGCGCCTAAGCGACGATTGATCTCGCCCCGAGTTTCCCTTGCTCAACTAGCACACTCCATGCGATGATTCGCGCAAGAGTGGGCCCGCAAAGGGCGACGCTGCTTGATCTGTCCTTCGCGTATCGGTCCCGCTGATCTCTGGGAGGGGATTCGGGGACGCACAAAGGCAACGTTCCAGATCGGAGCGTATAGCGAATGTGTGTCCAAAGTCAATTCCTTTCCCCTGCGCTCACGCCATCGTCGAGGCTGGGAATTTGAACAGCGGAATTATCGGAGGGTTAGAGATCGTTTGCGGAAACACGGAGGGTTTCCGTCGCTTGCCGACTGAGGAGATAGACTCTCTTGCTGAACAGTCCCGCCGATGGTACAGGCAAATTGGCAAGATGGTCATAGGCTCCGATTAACTCGGCAACCGTCTTTCTTCTGTCGCTGTCTTGTCCGTGAATGCTTTCGCGCAGGTTTGCCCAAACAGACTATGCCTGAAAATCTACTTACTGACGCCGTCCGCTCCCGTCTCGAACCGGAAAGCGAACCTGCAAACGTCGCCCCTCAGCTTCCAACTTGTTGCACTTTACGCCCGGATGTTGCACTTGAATTGTTGACCGATCTCCGCGCCTGCCTGCCGGAGCGCACGAAGGAAGGCCGGCGAATAATTCGCATTGCCACTTCGAGCGTAATGCAGTTGCTCCAAACGGCGACCGGATCGCCCTGGCGCGGGTTGTCACCGCACAAGCTCGCGCGGATGCTTGGCAGCTTTGACGTACATCCGTGCGCTATCAGATTCCGCAACGGCGTTTTTCGCGGGTATGAGTACGATGAGTTGCAGTCCGCGTTTCTCACCCGGCTTGCCCCCGCGCAACGCTCCGACAATTTGACACGCGCCTGAGCCGTCCCCCCGTGCAAACCGGAACCGGGCTGCCCCGCGCACTCCCGCCTGAGTGAAAGCGGGGAGTTAGCCCCAAACCCACTTCACGAACCGAATCAGCCCGACGGCGAAAGCAAGAAGTCCGCCGAGCCCAGTAACCAGAGCGATGAGACAGCACAAGAGCCAGGTCCATGCTCCGAAGTAATCTTCCGTATCCGCAGAAATTGCCGAAAATAACGCTACCGCGATACCGACGATGCCGCAGAGCAGCCAACCCCACCACGGCAGATCAGACGGGCTTATCAGTAACGGGTACATTTCGAGGGTCAGCGCTTGAAATACTGGTCCAATGCCTCCGTCACGTGGTCCCTCGTCGCCCCTGCGGGAATATCCAACCCCAACTTCCTGCACAGGCTCACTTGTTTCTCTGTGGGCCGCTGATCATGCCGCCGCACGTTCGGCAGTACAAAACCGCACGATGCTGCTACTTCCCGATCCGCCGCTTCGAATGCCCCCGCAAGGTTTTGCGCGTGAATCTCCACAGGCTTGCCTTTCAGCGATCCACGGACCCACCATTCGCCGCGCAGATCGCGCGAGAGCGTCAGGCGCTCCCGCATCACGGGGAGCACGTACCCATCGCCCTGCTTCCGCCATGCCAACTCCGTAAGGCGCTCGACCTCGAAAAACTCGGCGTCTGCTGTGGGTGCAGCACTCAAATCGCAGTTCTCTGAAAGCCCAGAAGAGATGAGTAATCGCCGAAGCTGAACCCCGTCGAGCAGTTCCAATCCTACTTTCTTAGCAAACTCTCTCGCTTGTTCGGTGAAACCGGAAGTTGTAATGAAAATCCCTTTCACTGCCCTCTCAGCCATCACAGCGCCGTAAAAATCCCGAACCAGAGGCGATCCGACCACATTGTCGGGACCATAACGCTTACATTGGAACAGGTAGCGTCCGCCGACTATCGCCTTGTCCAGCGTTGCCTCAATATCAATCCCGCCGTCTCCGCTCGCTTTCGTCATCTGCGCGTGAAACCCCATCCTTTCGAGCAAAGTAGCGATGACTTTCTCAAATTCGATCCCGGAAAGCCCTTCGATGCGCGCCGATCCGGGCATTTGTGAGGGAGGCGTTCCTTCAACCATCGAGTGCTCAGGGGGCGAAACATCGCGGCGCGTTAATTCGCCGAATTGCCTTCGACTTACTTCCTCTTTGGCAGCACTGATGGCTTCAGACGTGTAATCCGGCGAGTGAACATTCAAGATTTCAAAAAGCTCCTCATCCGTTTTCTCTCGCATCGTTCTCTTCAAGTCCTCTGGGGGTACCACGGGGAGATTCTGCCTTTCGGAACGCAAAAGAGTGTATGCGCTAAATATAGCGCAAAGGCTAACCGGATCATGAACGAATGGCAAAGGACATCTGTGCTGCGACCGGGGAGCGCATCAGGAAGCTGCGCCGCGCACGGAATTGGCGGCAGATTGACCTTGCCGAGCAATCAGGCGTTCACGAGGTCCACATCTCGGATTTGGAGCGGGGAACACGTGAGCCGGGGCTGCGGACACTCCGCAAGATCGCGGATGCCCTCGACACCACACTTTCGGAGCTTCTGAAAGGATTGTGATTCAGGCTGGCAGCGTTCGGCTGTGATCGTAAGGCGTTACTCGAACAGGAACCTGAGAAGGATCACCATCGTCCTGTCGTACACCCGGTTTCCTTCTTCGATGCTGCGATAGGTTGAGAGTGGTAGTCCCACACGATCCGCCGCCTGTTGAAGCGTCATTCTTTCGAGAAGACGCCAATCGTGCAACACATTCCCGATTTCCATGAGGGCATCATCTGAAAATCATTTTCGGGTGTCAAACATTTTTGCTCGACAACGAGAAACGATGAGCCGTTTCCGCGCCCGCAACCAGTACCTATCCGGGATCGTACTGGTGGCCGAGCACCGAGAAACTACCACCACCAGTTCACGGCACTTTTTTCGACCCTGCGAATTTTGGACAAAAGGCGTCACAGGCTGCGAGCCGCGCCCTGTCCAGACAACTAAGCCCGGCATCGCGTGTGAATTTTGTGTCGTGGCTTGTGTCGTAACCCTATCATCCCTGCCCGTGTCGGGTCGTATCCGGCAGTGTCGCTCAATCACACACAAAGGGCAGTGAACATGCCTAACACCCGCATGAACCCTGCCTCTGCGTGTCGCTGTGTGTCACTGCTTATCTGCCCGTGTTCATTCGCCCTTGGAAATGGCATGGAAGAGGTCGTCGGTTCGATCCCGACCAGGTCCACCAGGCAGAAATTGATTGCCGTTTTTCTAGGATACGGAACGGTTCCTTCGCGTCAATACTGAGTCTTTTCGCTTTCAGAACAAGGTTCGATCCGACCGTTGAGAGAATAAGCCGCTTTTCGGTGACGCTGCCGTGAGTGAGCCAGAAAACCGCGCGATTAC
>JBAQJU010000183.1:0-13867 GCA_049300475.1 Terriglobales bacterium
CGGCGTATTCAGAGGAAGCGACGAGAACTCCGCTGCGAATGGAGGCAGTTTGCCGTGCTCTACCGGCAGCACGGCCATCGCGAGGAACTGATCAAGGAACTCGCGGAGCGCAACATTCCGTTTTCGATTGAAGGCCTCGACGTGCTGGATACAGCGGAGGTCCGCGACGTATTGGCGTGCCTGAGTGCGGCCGTGAATCCCAAAGACGCAGCCAACGTGTTCCGCGTGGCGGCGCTGCCGCAGTTTGCCATCGACCCGGTGGAGTTGAAGGTCGCGATGAGAGCGGCGCGGCGGGACGAACTCGACCTGCGCAATGTGCTCGCGAAACTCGCCCACGGTGCGGCCGTGCTGGCGGCAATAGAAAAGGCCCATGCCGGCGTGGAGGAAGACGAGGTCACGGCGACCGATGCTCTGAATATCGTAATGCGGCAGTTCTCGCTGCAGCGCACTCCGGCAGTCAATGCGTTCGCCGAATTTGTGGAGCGCTGGGGAAAAAACGCGACCACGGAAACCGGCCGCACCGCCGAGTTCCTGGAATACCTGGGCTATTTTCGGCAGGCGCGGGGCAGCAATATTCCTCTACCTCCGAGCAAAGAAGACGGCGTGCGCCTGATGACGGTGCATGCCGCCAAGGGACTCGAGTTCGCACACGTGGCAATTCTGCGCGGCTCGTCAACTTCGTTCCCCTGCGCTTACCACGAGCCGCTGGTTGATTTTCCGCGGGAGTTGCGACGCTCGCAGTCGGCACATAACGACAAGGTGCTCAACGAGCAGGAGGAGCGGCGCCTTTACTACGTTGCCATGACGCGCGCCGAAGACACGCTGGCGATTTACGCCAAGCAGGGTGCGGGCACGGACACGCGGCCCACCAAATTCCTGCGCGAGTTTATGGGCGCGGACTCCTTCAAGAGATTCTGGCGTCCGCTTCAGGCGGCCGCGGTGCAGGACGAACTATTCGGCGCGGCAGAAGAAGAGCGGCTTGCCCTCCAGCGCTCGAACGTCGCCGCCTGGCTGCTGGGGGAGCCGGCTGCCAACCTCGGGGCCGGACTCAGCGCGAGCGCCATCGACACCTACGAGCAGTGTCCGCTGCGCTTCAAGCTGGAACGCGACTGGCATCTGCCGCGGGATGTGCCTGCTTCGCTGCATTACGGAGCGGCCATGCACCGCGTGCTGCACACTTTCTACGACGCGCAGCGCTATGGGAGAGAGATCGGCGACGAGCAATTGCTGGAGAATTTTCGCGCCGACCTGGCGACTGCCGGTATCGCCGACCGTTATCAATATGATTTGTATCTTCGGCAAGGAAGAGAACAGCTCACGCAGTTTCTGGAGTGGGCTCGCTCGTGTGCGCCGCCCGAGGTTTTGCAAACGGAACAGAAATTCGATCTGCCGGTTGCGGGAACAAAGTTGACCGGGCGTATCGATCGGATGGATCGCGTGGAATCCGGCGGCGTTTCGATCGTCGACTACAAGACCGGCAAGCCGAAGTCGCAAGAGGATGCGGACAAGAGCTTGCAGCTATCTCTGTATGCGCTGGCGGCAAGAGAGGTATGGGGTTTGCGCGCCGATCGTTTGATTCTTCACAACCTGGAAGACAACAGCGTGGTGGTGACGACACGCGATAGCGGCGATCTGGAAGAGGCAAAACTCAAGGTCCACGAGACCGCGGAAAATATCTCCGCCGGAAACTTTCCCGCCAAACCAGGCTACCAGTGCAGTTTTTGCACGTATCGAAATTTGTGTCCGGCGACCGAGAAGGTCATATTCGTCCCGCAGAAAAAGTCCACGCGGCAAGTGAATTGAGGCGAAGGAAGCATTCCGGCGGCTCGCGCCAAAAAGCAGGTCCTTCGCTGCGCTCAGGATGACAAGGTTGGGAGGAGAGTGGACACCGCGGGAATCTCTTCGCAAAAAACTTTGGGGACGCTCATCGCGTCCCCATGGTTGCCTTATTGCAATTGCTTAGTGCTTTTTGCTGCTTTTCTTCTTTGCTTTCTTTTTGGTTGCCATGGATCTATTCTCCCTTTCCATTCTTCATGGAATTTCGCAACGGTGTTTTGTTGCAACTGATTGAATGTATAGAGTCAACGCGAAACGAAGTCAAGAGAAAAATGATCGAAGTGCACGCACACAACTCGACACCAAAGTCACCTGCTCACTGCGCGCGCGAAAAAATCTCGCGCTCAACGTTCCGACTTCGCCTCGTTTGTAGTTTTCCGCACAGCTGAGCTCGCGCGCGCGAAAACATCGCACCGGGCGCGGCCCGCGAATCTTCGCAGGCATTCCACAATCTATAATGATGAACGGTTTTGTAGACGACGAATCATTCGATGGAGCGTATTTATGCCCGGTGCAAACGATATTGTGATCATCGCAGGATGCCGCACACCGATTGGAAGGTTTCAAGGAAGTCTCAGCGATCTGACGGCTCCACAACTGGGCGCGATCGCGGTGCGCGAAGCCGTGAAGCGCGGCGGCGTTGATTCCAAACTGGTCGACGAGTGCATCATGGGCAACGTGGTCTCCGCCGGACTCGGACAGAATCCGGCGCGGCAGGCGGCAATCTTTGGCGGCCTCGCACCTGAAGTGGGTGCCATGACAATCAACAAAGTTTGCGGTTCGGGATTGAAGTCGGTCGCGCTCGCCGCGCAGGCCATCGAGACCGGCAACGGCTCTATCGTCGTGGCGGGCGGAATGGAATCGATGACTAACGCGCCGTATCTGCTGCCCAACGCGCGCAGGGGCTATCGCCTCGGTAACGGACAGTTGGTTGACTCCATGGTGCACGATGGCCTCTGGGATATTTACAACGACTATCACATGGGGATCACGGGCGAGAACGTCGCCGAAAAATACGGCATCACGCGCGAAGAGCAGGATGAGTTTGCGGTGAATTCGCACCGCAAGGCGATCTCGGCGCAGAAGGAATGCCGCTTCAAGGCGCAGATCGTTCCGGTGGAACTGCCCGCTAAGAAAAAAGGCCAGCCGCCGGCGATCTTCGATAAAGACGAGGGCCCGCGCGAAGACACGACGATCGAAGTGCTGCGCGCGCTGAAGCCGGCGTTCAAGAAGGATGGTACAGTCACCGCCGGCAACGCTCCCGGCGTGAACGACGGAGCCGCCGCTGTAGTCGTGACTAGCGCCGAGCGTGCCAGTGAATTGGGAGCGAAGCCGATGGTCCGCATCGTCGCGCAGGCTACCAGCGGAGTTGAGCCAAAGTGGGTCATGATGGCTCCCGTCGGAGCGGTGCAGAAGATTTGGCAGAAGACCGGCTGGAAAAAAGACGAAGTTGATCTCTACGAACTGAACGAGGCGTTCTCGGTGCAAGCGCTCGGCGTTTGCCGCGAACTCGGTCTCGATATGGATCGCGTCAATGTCAACGGAGGCGCCGTCGCTCTCGGCCATCCCATCGGCGCCAGCGGAGCCCGCGTACTCGTCACGCTAATCTACGAGATGATTCGGCGGGATGTGCACCGGGGGATCGCGGCGCTTTGTTTGGGCGGAGGGAATGCGGTTGCGATGGCGGTGGAGCGGTAGGGCGGTCCAAAATGCGGGTACGAGCAGAAAACGATTCTTCGCCGGCAGCCGCGTACTTTGCGAATAGGCGATGGGCATCCGCAATTATTCGCATCGGCATTCCTACGCTGCACAGGGCCTCACCGCGATGAAGGCGCGGCCGCGAAGAACGTCACTACTGCATTGCGAAACTGCTCAGGCTTCTGGATGTGTGGTATATGGCCGCAATCCGGAACCTCAACCAGGGTTGAGCCCTTGATGGCGGCATGAGTTTTGCGGCCCAATTCGGGATACTGTCCCGCGACGGATTGCAAGCTGGGCGGCAAGCGATTTTTGCCGACGACTGTGCGATCGGCCTGTCCGATGATCAGTAGCGTTGGGCGGCTGATCTCGCCCATTTCATAGACGACTGGTTGCTCATAGATCATCTGGTACGTGAGCGCGGACGACCATGCGTCGCGCGGATACTCACCCGTGTTGAGAACGCTCGCCTGATCCTGCACGTAGACCTCGTATTCCGGCTTCCATGCTCCCGGGTAATAGGTCTTCTGGTAATCGCGCATCTTCTCGTAGGTCTGGCTCAACTCCGCCGCATATTGCTGTTGCAGTGGAATGTAAGGGACGAGTTTGCGGTAGTCTTCAAGGCCGATCGGATTCTCCAGCGCCAGTTTCTCGACGGTTTCCGGAAACATCAAAGTGAAACGCACTCCCAGCATTCCGCCCATGGAATGCGCAATCACATCAACCTGCCGGATGCCCAAATGATCGAGGAGCGCCTTGGTATTCTCCGCCATTTGGTGGAAGCTGTAATGGATATCCGGGCGCGACGATGCACCGAAGCCCAACTGGTCGGGCGCAATCACGCGATAGCCTTGCTGTGCCAGGAACTCGATAGTGGGCTCCCAATAAAAGCCCGAGAAATTCTTTCCGTGCAGCAGGAGCACGGTCTTTCCGTTAGCAGCGGCCGTGGGCTGAACGTCACGGTAGGCCATGCGCAGATCCTGGTTTTCCACCTGCAATTGGAAAAATTGAACGCTGTAGTGGGGATGAAGCGCCTGTCCCTGCTGCGCATACGACGGCGGTGCCCAAATTGTCCCAAGCAGGACGAATGCGAGCAGCGCGGTATCGAATGGATGGAAATCGGCCATAAATCTTCGCAGCATTCAAATGCAGAGGTCCTTCGCTTCGCTCAGGATGACAATTTGGATTTATCTTTTTCTATTTTCTAGCCCGCCGCTGGGGCTGATTCCGCCGCCGCAGCCTCCGCGCCCACCGGCAGCGTAATCGTAAACACCGCGCCTCCGCCCGGAGCGGACGCCGCCTCGATGTTCCCACCGTGCTCGCGGACTACGGTCTTGCAAATACTCAGACCGAGCCCGGTTCCGCGCCCTGGCCGCTTGGTCGTGAAGAACGGATCGAAAATGTGGGACAGGTTGTCGGCGGCGATTCCCGGGCCATCATCTTGAAACACGGCCCACACCGACTCGGTGTTTCGCCCAAGACGCACGCGGATCGTCCCCTTTTCGCGCGTCTCGCGAATCGCCTGTTCCGCATTCAGCAGAAGATTCAAAAACACCTGCATCAGTTGATTGGGATCGGCGACCACGGGAGGGAGCGATGGCTCCGGCAGAAAATCGACCGTGATATTGCTCTTGCGCAGTGGATACGTTTGCAGGTGAACGGTGCGCTGCACCAGTTCGTTCAGATCCACCTGGATGCGTCCCGGCGCCGGCGGCCTGGCAAAGTACTGGAGGTTCGACACGATTTCGGCGGCACGCCGCGCCTGCTGGAGGAGAATCGTAAGCTGCTTCCGCATGCCCTCGGTGGCGCCGCCTTCCTGCAGCAACTCCGCCATTCCCATGATGCTGGTCAGTGGATTATTAAGTTCGTGCGCAAACCCGCCGATCATCTGTCCCATGGCGGCCAGGCGTTCGCTCTGAATAATCTGCTGCTCCAGCTTCTTTTCCGTGGTCACGTCGCGGATCGAAATAATCACGCCCGCTGGCTTGCCCTCCGCATCCAGCAATGGGCTCGCCATGCCCAGCATGGTGCGCCACTCGCCATTCTGGTGGCGCGCATCGCACTCGCAGGACGGACGGGAATTTTCGCCGATCGCAACCGTGTGATAGAGTTTTGCCAACTCGGGCGGACTGCTCCCGGCGTCCTCGATGTTCTTGCCCAGCAGCTCTTCGGGCCCGTATCCCAGAAGTTCGTGGATGCGCGGGCTTACAAAGGTGTATTTGCCGGTCAGATCCAGCACCACGATTAAATCCGGGAAACTCTCCAGCAGGTGCCGCCGGAACTCTTCCTGCCCACGCAGTTGCCGCTCCAGGGCGCGGGTCTCGGTGACGTCGACCAGCGTTCCCTGGTAACGCACAATTCGTCCGTCCTCCACCACGCCGCTGGAGGTGTCGTGGCAGACGGCGACGCCGCCGTCCTTTCGCTTCAGTCGAACTTCCCGCGTCCGCGTGCCGCCGTTCTGGCTTCCCGTTCGCCCCAAAACGGGCTCCGCGTTCGCATCCACCTTCAGAGCTTCGGGAGGCAACTGCAGTAACTCTTCCTTGGTCTCATAACCCAGGATCGCCGCCAGCGCCGGGTTTACCTCCAGCAGTTTGCCCTCCGGTGTGCAGATGTACACACCTTCCCGCAGCGTCTCGAATAGTTGCGTGAAGCGCTGTTCCTTTTCGCGCTGCCCGGTGATGTTTCGCGCCAGCACGCTCGCCCCGGCTACATCATCGCCCTTGACGATGGCGCTGGCCACGCAATCGTAGTAGAAGCGCTTAGGATTGTTCTTGAGTTGGACCGCAACCACTCCTGTCCACGTGCGCTTCTCCAGGAACCGCACCAGGTCGAATGGCTCCTCGGCGATCGGCGGTCCGCCCAGGAAATCTTCAAGTTTGTGCCCCACTAGTTGGGAATAAGGCACACCCAGTATCTCGGTGACTCGGCGGTTTACGGTGCGCAGCGTTCCATCGAGGGAGACAGCCAGCGCCACGTCATCCAGAGAATCGATCAGCTCTTTGAAGTTGCGTTGGGAGCGGGAAATCAGTTGGCCCAGTTGGTCCAGTTGTTCTTCAGAGGGCGCGACGCTCGAGCGCTGCTCAATCCCCTTCAGAATCTGTTTCAGGTCGGACACTTCACGTTTGCGCCCAAAAGCATACGTGGCAAACAGGAAGGAGAGTACAAAAAGTCCGGCCGGAATTGCCCACAGCCGGTAGGGAAGACTTTCAAACTGCTGCCACGATAATGCCGCTACCGCGGCGGCCAGCAAAACAATCAGACCCAATGCCCACCGCCACAACTGGCTCTCTTCGCGTTCCAGCCGGCCGGGCGTGGGTTCGGAGCGTTTTGGCGTGGAGCCTTGTTCGGGCATTCCGGTCACCGCTGGCGAGAGTGCAGACCTCCAACGAACCCATCTCAGCCAGATTGCCCTAGCGTAGCACCGAACGCTGCCTTTAAGCCTGTTTCATGCAGCGCACGTTCCATCACGGTAACGGGGTGACCCCGGTCACAGAGAGTTCGTTCGCCTCACGCTATGATGTCCCCAGCGATCTCCCATCCGCGCCATCCTCCTTGTGTGTTTTGGCAACGCCTGTTTCGGTAGCGCTTGATTTGCTAACGCCTGTTCGTAAGTGCGTCTTGTGACCTTTATTGGTAACCGGGCTTCCCTATGCTCTATAAGACCCTGAGTGCCGCCGTCTATGGCGTGAACGCCAGCATCATCGAAGTCGAGGTGGACGTTTCCGGCGTCAAGCTGACCGAAGACTACTTCCACACCGTTGGCCTGCCCGATGCCGCAGTCCGCGAAAGCCGTGACCGCGTCCGGGCGGCGCTGAAGAATTGCGGCTATGACATTCCTCCTACCCACATCACCATCAACCTGGCCCCCGCCGATATCCGCAAAGAAGGGTCCGGGTTCGACCTGCCCATGGCGCTGGGTATCCTGGGCGCCTACGGAGGCCTGAACAAGAAAGAAATCAGCGACGCACTCTTTGTCGGCGAGCTTTCTTTGGATGGCAGTGTGCGCGGCGTTCGGGGAGCCCTGCCCATCGCCCTCGAGGCGCGCAGCCGCAAGGTGAAGCGCCTGGTGGTGCCCGAAGTCAACGCCCGCGAAGCGGCCATGGTCGGCGATGTGGAGGTTTACCCCGTCAAATCGCTGGTCGATGTCATCCACTACATCAATTCCGGCAACGGCGTCGCCCGCTTGCAGGTCGATCGCGATCAACTGCTGCGGGAAGCGCAACACTTCCTGGTCGATTTCAAGGACGTGCGCGGCCAGCAAACCGCCAAGCGCGCCCTCGAAGTTGCCTGCGCCGGCAGTCACAACATCCTCATGATCGGACCTCCGGGATCCGGGAAGACGATGCTGGCCAAGCGCATGCCGAGCATACTCCCGCCGCTCACGTTCGAAGAGGCTCTGGAGACAACCCGCATTCACAGCGTGGCGGGAGTGCTCGACGCCCACGCCGGACTCGTCGGCGTGCGCCCATTCCGCTCACCGCATCACACCATCTCCGATGCCGGCCTGATTGGCGGAGGCGCCATCCCGAGGCCGGGCGAGGTTTCGCTCTCGCATAACGGCGTGCTGTTTCTCGACGAACTGCCCGAATTCCCCCGTACTGTTCTTGAAGTCATGCGCCAGCCGCTCGAAGACGGCACGGTTTGCATCGCGCGCGCCGCCATGTCTCTGACATTTCCCGCGCGCTTCATGCTCACTGCCGCCATGAACCCGTGTCCTTGCGGATTCCATAACGACCGCACGCGCGAGTGCCACTGCACCTCGCCCATGATTCAGCGGTATATGTCGAAAATTTCCGGTCCGTTGCTCGACCGCATCGACATCCACATTGACGTCCCGGCCGTGAACTACAAGGACATGCGGAGCACGAATGAGCCGGAGAGCTCCGCGAAAATCCTGGAACGCGTCATCCGCGCCCGCCAGGTTCAACTCGACCGCTTCGCTTCCTCGAAGGCGAAGCTCTACTGCAACGCGCAAATGTCATCGCAGGATATTCGCAAGTTCTGCCCGCTCTCGGTCGATTGCGAACGCCTGTTGGAACGCGCCATGACCCAGCAAGGCCTGAGCGCCCGGGCCCACGACAGAATTCTGAAGGTTGCGCGCACAATCGCCGACCTTGAAGGCGCGGACCAACTTCAACCGAAACATATCGCGGAGGCAATCCAGTACAGGACACTGGACCGCACTTATTGGGCGTAAAGCTGAGGTCAGAGGTCAGATTGCGGAGGTGAAAATCGCCAATGCTCACGAAAAACAAACGCCGAGAAAGCCATAAGATTCTTCTCGGCGGTTTCTGCGCCTCGGCGGTAGGTCTTGGGTCTTGCTGTGACTTAGTCCGCAGCCGCGCCGCTCTTTGACGCCGCATCCTCAGCCTGTCTAAGGCGCAGCGCACGGTTTGAGGGCAATCCGGCGTCGCGGATCTTGTAGAGCAGCGCCCGATAGCTGATGCCGAGTGTGCGCGCCGATTGCTTCCGGTTCCAGTGATGCTGCTGCAACACTTTCAGGATAACCTTGCGCTCCAGTTCGCGCACCGCTTGCCGGGTCAGCTTCTTCAGTGAAATCGGCCCATCGAATGAGATGTCGGGATTCAGGTAGTCCGGCTCGCGATGCACCAGGTCGCTGGTAATCGCTTCCTCATTCCCCAGGATGGCGTAGCGCTTGATCAGGTTTTCCAGTTCGCGAATATTTCCCGGCCAGTGATATTTCTGGAGCACGGCCAGCACCTCGGTCGAGATCGGCCGCGCCTTGCAGTTGAATTTCCGGTTGTAATACTCCAGGAAATACTTGCACAAATCTTCGATGTCGACGCGCCGCTCCCGCAGCGACGGCATGCGCAGATTGACCACGTTGATGCGGTAGAAAAGATCCTGGCGGAAGGTTCCGTTTTCGATCTCGACTTGCAAGTTGCGATTGGTCGCGCACACGACACGAACTTCGACCTTCTTGTCTTCCTGTGCGCCGATCCGGCAGAACTGGCCGTCCTGCAAGAGTTGCAGCAGCTTCGACTGCAACGAACTGTCGAGTTCAGAAATTTCGTCCAGAAACAGCGTGCCGCGGTGCGCCATTTCCACGCGGCCTGGCTTCATCCCGAACGCGCCCGTGAAGGCGCCCTTCTCGTAGCCGAACAGTTCGCTTTCCAGCAGCGTTCCCGGAATTGCCGGACAGTTGACCTTCACGTAAGGTCCAACCTTCCACGGAGAAAGTCCGTGAATGAGCCGGGCAATGATATCTTTCCCCGTTCCGCTCTCTCCGGTGATCAGCACCGGTACATTCGCTGCGGCTACTCTGGCAAGCTGGGCGCGAATTGCCTGCACCGCTTCCGAGTGGCCAAAAATAATATGGTCGGGAGGAACTTCGCCGAGCGACTGCTGGAGAGACGTGATTGGAAGTGTCGTCATATGACCTTAAGCCCCGTGAGGGTGATGTCACCCCCGTGCACTAAAAGTGCACACCATGCACCAAACGGGGGAGATGAGAATAACGACCAGGGGGGACTGGTTAACTACGAAATCTTCGAGCGACTTAGAGAGATCATAATCCCATAGGTCCGGTGTGGGGCATGGCACGAAAGTGCCACATCAGGCGGGTACCTTGTGGGGAAAACATTTCACATTGCGGCGAGGGTTTTTCTCAGATGCTTGACAGGAAGGCTTCCCCCATCCGTGCTGAGAGGACGAATAAACTTTAGGCCAAGAAGATGGTAATCGTCCAGGTGCGAAACCCATATCGTTTTGGCGCGGATTACCCGTGAGGCGCTCGGCAATCCGCGGGCCGGTCCAATGGGCGCACTTGGAATCTCCAGGGAAACCAAGGCCGATTTAGGTAAAGAACGCCGAACAACGACCAAAGCGCCCCCGGCCGAGATGTTGACTGCGGTGGCAAACTCCAGTGAATCCTTGCCGCTTCCGTCACGGGTCCGGACAAAAACAGGAATGGCAAGCTGTAAACGTGTCCACTTTCGCGCGTCGTCCGTCTTGAGCACCCAGTCCCCCACGTTGCTTAATCTACTACCCAAAAGAGGCATCGACTGGCACGATAGTCGCACCTGAGATGCCAAACTCCAAGTCACCCCGTTGTTCTCCAGCCAGGCTCGCCAATCGGCGCTCCCAACACCGAATTTGCTGGAATCCCTTAGCTCACAACAGATGCAGTTATGACTATCAGTCAAGACACGAAAGTGCAACGTTTTTCGCTTCCATGATGCATTGCAGTTCTTGTTTTCCGATTGACAGTTTGTTGCACCTGCCTTAGCATGAGGCATCCCTCGGTTCCAACGTAGAAAATTTTCTCCCCCGAATACTGTCTTATTTGATTCTTGATGGCTTCGACGCGCGAGAAAAAACCAGCCGTGTCTACTGGCGCCAGTTCGATGAAAGAAGGCCTGTCCCCGGTGTCCGGCGGGCAGGTTCCGCAGCCAGGTCAAGGCGAGCAGATCGCCCGCGAACTGGAAGAATTGCGCGACCGTTTCCGCAAAACGACGAACGCGCTTGGCTCCGCCGCCCATGACCTCAAGACACCTTTGGCGATCCTCAACGGCTACATTGAACTCCTGCAGAGCCAGAAGTTAGGACCGCTCAATGAGCGCCAGCGCGAGGTCATGGCTGACATGTTTTCGAGCGGCCAGCGCCTGCAACACTTTATTCAGGACTTCCTGACTTACACCGTCCTCGAAACCGGCGAACTGCGCATGCAGTTTACCGAGGCTGACATGAACGCCTGCCTCTCAGAAGTTTGCCGCATCTGGTCAAACCGGTTTCAGGAGCATGGGGTCGCACTTTACTTTCTGGCCAACGACAAGTTAACCCCCTTTGCTTTTGATGCGCCCAAAATTCAGCGCGTGATCTCCAATCTTCTGGAGAATGCGTGCAAATTCACGCCTCCCGGGGGGACGGTCTGGCTCCACGCTGAACCCCACATGTGGGAGCGCCGCGCGGTGACGAAATCGGCCGCTAACGGAGACCGCCGACGCCAATCGGTCAATGCTCCCAACGCCGTCAAAGTGAGCGTGTCCGATACCGGCCCCGGAATTCGTCCAGAGTTTCAACTCGAAATTTTCGATGACTTTTTTCGCCTCCCGGGCTCCGAATCGGCCGAAGGCATGGGGCTGGGACTGGCCATCGCCCGCCGTTTGCTGCAAGGCATGAGCGGCAAAATCTGGGTGGAAAGCGAACTGGGCGCGGGCAGCAAATTTTCTTTTCTGATCCCCCTGAAACCTATTCTTAGCAGTCCGCATCGAGGAATGAGTCCATGAGCCACACCGCCAACATCCTGCTCGTCGATGACGAACCGGGAATGCTGCGCTATATTCGTACCCTGCTCGAAGTCGATGAACACAAGGTCCAGACCGCGACTACCGGTGAAGAGGCGGTAGCCCATGTCCAGAAAGGACTCACTCCCGACCTCGTGCTGCTTGATCTGCTCATGCCCGGCATCGACGGGCTGCAGACGCTGGAACAACTTCGCCAGATCAAGCCCGGCCTCAAAGTTGTGATGCTCTCGTGCGTGAGCGACACCCGCAAGGTAGTGCAGGCGATGCGCTTGGGCGCGATCGACTACCTCACCAAACCCTTTCAGAAAGCCGAACTCGACTCGGTCATCGGCCAGTGTATTGGCAGCGCCAAAGGCGACAACTACGCGGGCGAAGTGGAAGAACTGTGCGACGACGTCTTCTTCGTGGCCGCCAGTCCGGCGATGAAAAAGATCCGTTCCCAGGCCGCGCTGGTCGCCAACGTCGATATTCCCGTTTTATTGCTGGGCGAGAGCGGCACGGGCAAGGAAGTCCTGGCCCGGCTCATTCACAAACTTTCTCCACGCGCACACCGCACTTTCCTCAAGGTGAACTGCGCGGCCGTGCCCGCCGATTTGCTCGAGAGCGAATTATTTGGCTATGAAGCGGGGGCCTTCACCGGCGCCAATCACGCCAAGCCCGGCAAGTTTGAGCTCTGCAACAAGGGCACGATCCTGCTCGACGAAATCGGCGAAATGCCTCCGCTGCTGCAGGCTAAACTGCTCCACGTTCTGCAGGACCAGACATTTTCCCGTCTGGGCAGCCGCACCGTAATCAAGGTCGATGTCCGCATCCTGGCGGCAACCAACATCAATATTCCCGAAGCGATTGCGACCAAGCGCCTGCGTGAAGACCTCTATTACCGCCTCAATGCCTTCACTCTCTCGCTGCCGCCGCTACGCGACCGCAAGGAAGAAGTCCCGATCCTGCTCAAGCATTTCATGTCGCGCATGTCGGAATCCTACGCGCGTCCGCCCTTGCCGCTGGGGCCCGCGTTGATGGAAGCCTGCCTGCGCCATAGCTGGCCGGGCAATCTCCGCGAGCTCAGCAACTTCATCAAGCGCTACCTGGTCCTGGGAGACGAACTGCTGGCGGCGAGCGAACTGCAACCTCGCTCCGACGGCGGAGGAGGTCTGCAGGTCGATGCTGCAGTGGCGGGCGCGGAAGGCGCCGGCGGCGGCCTGAAATCCCTGGGCCGCAGCGCGAAAGACGAAGCCGAAGCCGAAGCCATCGCGCGTGCTCTCCAGGAAACAAACTGGAATCGCAAACAAGCCGCGGCGCTACTGCAGATCAGCTACAAAGCTCTTCTCTATAAAATACGTCAGTACGGAATCGCCCAAAGCCGAAGCACCCACCGCCTCTCCGCCGGGGCCTGACCGTGCGCCGGCATCCTGCCAGCAATTTCCGTGACCTGTAAGAACTCAAAACTTCGGGCGATTAGTTTTGCTCGCGACGCGTGGCTCGAAGCTCGCGGCTGCTATTTGGTGCGGATAAGAGGACTCGAACCTCCACGACCTTGCGGCCACTAGGACCTGAACCTAGCGCGTCTGCCAGTTCCGCCATATCCGCAACTGAAAAAATCGGCAGGAGCCCCTTTTTGCAAGAGGACTTCATCTAATATCTAATGCCTGCGGCCCAACTGTCAATTAAAGTAGAAGGGCGCACCCGGCCTCGATTCTTCGGATAGACACCTTCTGAGGAACCGCGGCCGGCGGAGACCAGGGCCGAACATGGCAAATACCGACGACAAAATCCCGACCGAGGTAGCCCGCGAACTTCGTGCCATGGCGCACGACCTTAGCAATGCGCTCGAAACCATCGTGCAAGCCACCTATTTGATAACCCAGGCTGGCCCGCCCGAGCACTCGCGCCGCTGGGTGCAACTGATCGATCAAGCCTCGCAAGATGCGGTGAGGATCAACAACAAGCTCCGCGAAATCATGCGCGTTCATAGCTAGGGCGAAGCCTGTGCTACCGTGATCGTAATTGTGTCCGACTTGATGGCCTGAAACTTCGGATTTCTTTCCTGCACCTGGATCGTATATTTG
>JBAQJU010000184.1:0-6599 GCA_049300475.1 Terriglobales bacterium
GGCTCCAGGTGAACGTCTGTTGGTTCCCGCTCAACGTTGAATTGTTGGTCGGCGAAGTAACCACCGCCAAGCCGCCCGTCGCATTCAACGAGTAGTAGGTATAGGCATTGGCTACCCAGTTTCCGCCAATCAACGAATACAACGTTACATACAACTCGGAGCCATCCGTCGGCAGTCCGCTCACCGTCGTGGTCAGCACATTGCCCAGGTTCCCCGATTGATAGACGTCGTTTCCGCCCGGCGCCACATCGCTGATGTCCATCCAGTAGGCCGACGCTCCCGCGCCCGCTGTCCAGTCGAAAGTCACGGTGCTGCTGGTCAACGTCGAACTCGGCGTCGGTGTCGTCAACATCCCCGCCGATCCCGCCTGATTGAACGCCGTGTAGGTGTAGGAGTTATTCAGCCAATTCCCGGCAACCAGCGAGAACAGGGTGATGTAAACGGTGCTGCCGTTGGTCGGCAAGTTGCTGACCGTATCCGTAAGCACGTTGCCGATGTTGCCAGAAGAGAAGTACTGACCGCTGCCCGGAGCCGTGCCCGCATCGATCCAGTACGCGGTTGCTCCAGCACCCGCACTCCAGTTGAACGTCACACTGCTTCCAGTCAGTGGTCCGGGAGGAGTTGGCGACGTAATTACGCCCGCTGACCCCGCACCATACGCAGTGTAAGAAGCATCGGTGTACCCCCAGACTCCATTGAGCAGCGACCACAAGCGTGCCCACACCGTGCTGCCATTGGTCGGCAGAACGTTATTGGGGACCGAAAGGGAAAGAACACTTCCCTGGCTGCCGGACTGGTAGTACTGGTTGCCACCTTGAGTGGAACCAATATCCAGCCAGTATGAAGTGTTCGTAGATGCTCCATTCGGGAACCATTTCCATGTCTGCGAGCCGGTATTAGACAGCGTGCTGCCGGGTAGAGGGAAGTAGATTCCTTTGGCATTACCGGTGTTGGTGACGTAGACCGTCACTGAGTTGGAGACGGCGGAGAGGTAGTTTATGTCGTTGTACTGGGCCGTAATCACGTGCGTCCCAGGAGTGCTGAGCGTGGCTGAGCCCGAGGCTGTCCACAAAGCGTAACCGCCCTGCGCCTCACCAACGAGATTCGGCACCGCCGTGGCGATGGGAGTTGACGCACCCCCATTGACCGCGTCGGAGAACGTCATGACGCCCAGAACCGGAGCGTAGTTCGTGTAGGTAACGCTAGGTGTATACACGCCAGCAAAGGTGTAGGTATTGCCAGCTATATCAGACTCCTTGGTGGCGAGTACGATGGAACCCGCGCCTTTGGTCACGGTCTGACTGAAGGGCGCCGAAGTGCTCCCCGTAAATCCGGTCGCGCCGCCGTATGTCGCAACGATACTGTGTGCGCCACCAACAAAGGCAGGAGTCGCACCCAGCTTGAGCGTACTGGTATGGGCGGTTCCAACCGTACTGCCGGTTCCCAGCGTGGTGCCATAGGTAGCGTCATAGAACGTGACCGCCCCTCCCGAAGGAGCACCTGTCAGGGTGGCCGTAAACGTCGGCTCCCCGCGCAAGGTGGTCGGGTTGGCACTCGATGTCACCGTGACTGTTGTTGCCGTACCTGTGCCCACGGTGACTGTCGATGCTGCGGTTGTCACGCCGCCGGTGTAATTGGAATCACCAGAATACGTAGCGGTGATCGAATTGGCTCCCGTCTGCGTGATACCCGTGGTTGTGAACTGAGCGACGGCTGCATAAGTCCAACTCGGGTAAGTGCTGGTGCTGGTGCTGCCGCTGGTGTAGATAACGGTCGGATTAACGGTCGCCGTTCCCAGAACCGTAGAGGTGGTCGTATCGGTGAACGTTACGGAACCTGTCGGTCCCGAAGCGCCCGGTGTTTGTCCGTTGGATGCAGACGAAAGAGCGGTGACTGTCGGGAAGGTAACCGTGAAGGGCGTCGCGAATCCTGACGTAATTACCGGGCTGGTACCGGCTACTGCCAGGGTTGGCGTGCCCGGCGATATCGGCGTGATGGTGACGCTCGCCGGAGTAGCCGCCGAGCCGGATTGGAAGCTGTTATCTCCCGAGTAGGTTGCGCTCAGGCTGTGCGTCCCGCCAACCAACATCGGCGCTTGAGCAAAAAGATAGTCGTACAGACAGGAGTTACTAGCTGTCCCCATGTTTCCCGCAATAAGGTAACCGTTGCCGTTTGAATCGAGCGTCACCGTGGTGACGTTGTTCGTGGGGCCTCCGTTAATGGAGTCGGTGATGGTCACCGATCCGGTCGGTACGCCATATCCCGAAGTGCCCGCCACGCTAACCTGGGCCCAAACCAACTGGCCGTAAGTAAACGTGCTTTGGTTGGTGATGGTGCAAGCGGTCAGATTGATGTACTGCGGAGTGATCGTAATCGTTACCGGCTCCGAGCTCACCGATATCTGTTGCGGACTCGATACGCTGGAGGCGTTCGTGCCGTCGCCGGCGTAACGTGCCGTGATGTTGTAGTTCACGCCCGCAGGCAGGTTGTTCAGGGTCGTAGTAAAGCTGCCGCCGCTCAGCGTCGCAAACGATCCCGGATAGACAAAGGCACCAGTCGTCAAATTGACTGGATCGCCAATTTCTCCCTGACTGACAATGAAAGCGACATCGCCCGTCGGATTGTTGCTGCCTGCGACCGTCCCGCTCAAAGTCACTGCGCAACCGTGCGTGCCGCAATTCTGCACGGGAGCATTCAGAGTAGTAGTGGTGCTGTTGAACACTACGCTGCTCCACTGGGTGGCCATATTGTAGGCATTGACCGAACCCAATCCTGATGCCAGGTCGTAGCCCACACCGGCTGGCCAACCGATCTTGGTTCCCGAGCTACTCGTGCAGGTTGACGTGCCGCAGATGTAGGTATTTCCAGCCTGAATATCCTGGAAAGCGCAATTCGTCGTGTTTGCGTCGTTCGGTGGAACCAGAGCGGACGCGGCGCAAGTGGTGTCATTCTGCGCTGCCGCGAGGCCGTAGTAAACATAGCCGGGCATGCCCTGGCGTCCGGTGGGATTTCCGGGCTCGGGGTTGTTGACGGCGTTGTACTGGTTAATCAGCGCCTGGATGCCTGCCATGCTGGGGGCAGCGACGGAGGTTCCACCGACCAATCCAGCATCACTCAGGGTGTTCTGGCCATTGGCAGCAGTCGTGAACTCGCAAACGCCCTCGCTGCAGAACAAGGTCGCATCGTGTCCGTCGTCGGCGTTCAACGCGAAATCAGGAGTCAAACGGTGCGGCACTCCCGAGACGAGCGGTGGTGTCTGGGCCATCGGCCCGAGGTTTGCTGTACCAGTCGCGGTTACACCTGATGAGGGCGCCTGGAACGTCACGGTTGGCGCCACGGTGCAATTGAGACCCTGGCCAGCGGCTACAGTTCCGCCCTGCACGCCGTAATAGAAACTAATTGGTCCAGTTAAGGAGCCGTTGATATCGGCGATCGTAGTGGCCCCTGTCGCCGGCTCCGTCGTGCAGGTGCCGCTGGCAAAGGACACAGTATAACTAGAGCCAGGAGTGTAGCCGCTGCCGCCGCCGTTGGTGAGGGTCACGCCTGTGACCCAATAGCCGGGGCTCTCGGGCGTAATGCTGCCGCCCGAACCTGCCAGATAGGCAATCATGGCTGGATCGCTTGCCGCAGTTAGAATCGGCGAATTGGCTCCCTGCTGCCACGAAGGCCTCAGGTAGTACGCGCTGACTGCGCCACTGCCCGACCAAAGACCGGCAAGGTCTGCGGTTGGGTCTGCCGTCGCGTTGGCTCCCTTCGCTATGTTCCACGGATATTCTGGAATGTATTCGAGGGCCGAGCTTAGATAATCACCGTTGGTCGTGGCGCTCCAGTACTTGGCGTAGTTGGACTGAGAGCAAGCAGGCCCGGGCGTCGCGCACTCGCCGACTAATTCCGTGCCGCCGACAGCAACGCTGTAAGGCGTGGAACCTTCCGCCGGTGCCGCGTAGCCTAAGACTTCATACGAATCGTTTTGATCGTCGCAACCAGCGGGACCATTGTCGCCCGAGGCGATGAATACGCTGATGCCCTGCGCCGC
Source organism: Terriglobales bacterium (assembly GCA_049300475.1). GTDB lineage: Bacteria > Acidobacteriota > Terriglobia > Terriglobales > Acidobacteriaceae > Acidiflorens. Next base: position 4,037 of record JBAQJU010000184.1, read on the forward strand.
CGCCTGCTCAAATGCCTGGTTGTTAAATTCGTTTCCGCCAACGCCTTCGTCGCCTTCGCACTCGCCGTAGCTGATGCTCATGATGTCGGAGAGGTTGTTCTCGACGATGTACTCGATTGAGTTGGTGATACCGTCCACCAGCAAGGTGGGCGTACCAATCACGAAATCGACATGGGCGCCGGGGGCCATGCCGCCCGAAATTTCCACGTCCAGATCAGATTCGCCGTCGTCGCCGGGCTCGGTGCCGTTGTCCTGGCCAGCATGAATAAAGGTCGGATCGTTGGGAGGAAGATTGAACAACTGGCGGTAGCTCTGCACGTCGCTCATCAGAATGTCAGAGCGGCCCACAATCGCGATGGTCGAACCGGTTCCGTTGATTCCCTGGGCGAGCAGAGGAGCGGTGTTATAGATGGTTGCAAAGTCCGCCGGAGCCACGTAATGGACCGAGCTGCTGGAAGTGTATTTCGGGCCGAACTTGATCATCTTGTGGCGATCAAAACTGCCTTTGCGATAAAAGTTATGGAGGGTGACGCCGCCGATCACTTTGCTGAACGCTTCAGGAACGCTGATGTCTTTGCTGTTCGCGACGTGCAATTCACCCTTGTAGTTGTAGAGGTGCATCTCGGTCTGGAATGCGTGCTCTACCTGGCCGATGTTGCCGCTGAATTTGATTACCCTTTTGCTTTTGCTGACTTCGTCCACCGTGAAACCTTCGGAGGCGAGCCAGGCAGAAATCTTGGCAATGTCGGAATCGTCCACGCCAAAGTGTTGGCCGAACTCTCCCGGCGTCAGCCACTGATGGTAGTTCACCGTGCGCTTATCCTGCTGTTGGTCGATGACTTTGCGGATTTCGCGCTTCTGGTCTTCGCTGGATTTCAGGATCAACAACATGCCCGGAGAGGCAGTCTCTGGATGCTGACGCCCGAGATCGGTGGCCACGCGGACCGCGCTGGAGACATGTCCGGGAAGGATCGTGCGCTTCGTGACGTCAACCTTCTTGGTGACACGAGGCGTGGGAGCAGCGCTCGTCGTCACTCTGGCAAACAACGCCTGCGACAAGAGAACGAACATTAAGAGAAATGTAACGAGAGACACACTAATGCGGATGCGAGGGAACTTCATATTGCTCTCCTTCGAGACAGCGCCTACACGCGGCAAGGCAACTGGAATTGGATCGATCAAATTTTTGGTAGTGAACTTTAGGTTCTTAACACCCGTCACCATGCAGTTTCGGAAGGAAAAACCCTGCGCGATATGGTAGGCGGGAGAATCCTAAAGAGCCTTTGCCATGGCTGTCAAGAACAAAATCGCAAAACGAGAAAAAATCTGGAGATGGGATTCCAGTGGAAAACAGTCCGAGTGGCTTACTGGTAGCGCGGTTTGGAGGAGCCGCGCCGAATTACAAAGGGGCGACTTCTGCCCGGGCTTCCTCGATTGCCCCCTTCCGAAGGGCAAAACAATTTCGCTTCCAGACAGTCAGTCGCCCCTATTGTGCTCTGTCCCCCTCATTGCTTACGTGGAACGGAGCAATCTCGCAGATTTTTGTCAGTGAAAGTCTGGCGCATGGAAAAGGCGCGAATGAGCATTGTGGCTATTCCCAGTATCGACCGTCAAGAGAAAATGTGGACTAGCCCAGTAATTTTTTCGCTTTTGACCATCACCAACCTCGATTCGACCCCTCTCAAGCCAAAAAGAGCGCACCGATGAGGAATCCGTGCCGACTTCCGCCAGCCATCCTAGTTGCAAGGGGCCGCCGCGACCTCAAGGATCAACGGTTCCAGCCCGGAATCTTCGGCCCCGCGCCATTAATCCACTGTGTATACTGGCACGATTGGTGGCGAAACCATGCGGATCGAAACCATGAGGATCGAGTTTGGGCCTCCAGGTTCGCAACCCGAAGGACCATTGACGCTCGCGCCTGCGGAAGTACCAGTAGAAACGGTTCTGGGGTGTTCGTGGCGCCACTGAGCTGCTTCCTTCTTAAGACAGCCACACCAGACTCTTTCAGTTCGATCACTGGTTCTTGTGGAGTGGCTGGTCTCAGAACAAGGAATCTGATGCGCTATTTTTTTCCCTGGCTTCTCACATTGTTGCTCGTCGCGGTTGTTGAACCGCTAAGCGCTCTCGGCCAGACGATCAGCCGCTCGCCCGCGTCAGTCCCAGTCCATTCCGGTGCATCGGCGACGGGTACGCGAAATGCCGACGACTTTCCCGGCACATCGATAGTGGAGAAAATTCAGGCGGCCATTCGCGATTGTGGTTCCAGTCCATGCGCGGTTTATATCCCTGCAGGGTCGTACGACTCCAGCCCCATTGCGAGTTGGAGAAATAAGGACACAACTGGATCGCGGGCCGGGGTGCTCCTGCCTTCGAACGTGGAAATTCGCGGCGCCGGCGAAGGCATTACGACCATACGTGTAGCGCGCGCGGCGACGGATCCTCCAGCCACTCTTTTTGCTAATGCTAATGCGAATCCAAATGCAAACCCTTCCCGCACGCGTACTTTCCCCAGCCGGAATATTTCGCTCCGGCACATGAGCATTATCTGGACCGATTCAAGCGC
>JBAQJU010000185.1:0-1592 GCA_049300475.1 Terriglobales bacterium
GTTCGGATTGTCCGGCCATGTTGTCTGGCTATGTTGTTACACTATTCTGTTTGACGCTCACCGCGACAACTCTCGTCGACCTGCTGCGCTCGGGCGATCCCCGCACGCTGGCGCGCGCCATCTCGACGGTCGAAAATCGGCAGCCCGGCTTCTCTGACTTACTCAAGGAACTCTTTCCGCATACCGGCCATGCGCGCGTGATTGGCCTGACGGGCGCGCCCGGAGCGGGGAAGAGCACGCTGGTCGACCAGCTTGCCAAATACTATCGCAAGGAGAATCAGACGGTCGGCATCATCGCCGTCGATCCGACCAGCCCTTATACCGGCGGCGCAATTTTGGGCGACCGCATTCGCATGCAGGACCACTATGCCGACCCCGGCATTTTTATTCGCAGCATGGCCACACGCGGCTCGCTGGGCGGACTGGCACGCACCACTGCTGATGTCACGACCGTTCTCGACGCCTCGGGCCGCGACCGCATTTTGATTGAGACGGTCGGCGTGGGGCAGGATGAAGTTGACATCGTTCGCCTGGCCGATATCACGGTGGTCATTCTCGTTCCGGGCATGGGGGACGATGTGCAGACCATCAAAGCAGGCATCATGGAGATCGCCGACATTTTCGTGATCAACAAAAGCGATCGCGACGGCGCGGAGCGGGTCGAGCGCGAAATTCGTGCCATGCAGTCGCTCGACATCCGCAAAGATGGCTGGACGCCGCCGATCGTTAAAACGGTGGCGAGCGATGGTACAGGGACGAAGGAACTGGCCGACGCAATTTCGAGCTATGAGGTTTATTTGAAGAAAGCGAACCTGCTGCTGCAAAGAAATGTCGAGAACTGGCGTGAACGTCTGGTGGAAATGCTGCGCGATGCGATGCTCGAAAAGGCGCGCGCGCGGATTGATGATGCCAAGCTCAGCCGCTACGCCGCCGAAGTTGCCGAGCACAAGCGTGATCCATATTCGCTGGTAGAAGAGATTGTGAACGAGGCATAGAAACGAGGCAGGTCCCGTTTCACGCGCGGAATGCTAACGGAGAGACAGAATGATTACGGAGAAGCAGATATGGAGTTCAGCATCGATCATCTCGGCATTGCGGTGAAGTCTTTGAGCGCCGCGAAAGAAATCTACGAAAAGCTCGGGCTCGCGGTCTTACCGGAAGAGACGGTGGCGCAGGAAAAGGTGCGCGTCGTGATGGTTCCGGTCGGCGACACGCGTCTCGAACTTCTGGAGGAGACCTCCGAAGATTCCACCATCGCCAAGTTCATCGCCAAGCGCGGCGAAGGCCTGCACCACGTGTGCATGCGTGTTCCCGATCTCGAAGCCGCGGTCGCCAAACTGAAGCAGGATGGCGTTCGTCTCGTCTCCAACGAAATCAAGATTGGTGCCGGCGGCCATCGCTACATCTTCATTCATCCGCAGAGCGCTGGGGGCGTGCTGCTGGAACTGGTTGAGGCGCATTTGTAATTGGCGATTTGTAATTTGTGATTGGCAATCTCTCGACAATCTTCGCGCGTGTTTCTAGGCCTGGTTTTCAAATTTGAAGGCTACAAATCATAGATCACATATTACGGATGCCCCAACTCCTACTGG
>JBAQJU010000186.1:0-21717 GCA_049300475.1 Terriglobales bacterium
CACCGGCAGTCGTGCAGTTGGTGTTTCGCGATGGAGTAAAAGCGACCGTTGTTCTCTGAGATGAAAGCGAATACACAACTCGACGAGATGCATGATCGGCTCATTGACTTCCATTTGCAGGATCCGAAGGAACGATTTTGCGATGCTTTGCTGAGACTCGTAGAGGACCCTCTGAAGCCGCGAGATGGGCGCGGCCGTCTCCGCGTGAATCCGATTCTGCTGCTTCTGGCAATCGTGTTTGCGCTGGTCTTCGGGACATTCCTGTTTTTCAGCATGGTTCAGTTATGACCGCAGAAAACGAATATCGGCTCGGTCGGCGCGCCTTCCACCAGAACCAGGAAGAGAGCGTCGCCGCTGCCATCGCCATCATTGCAGTCCTACTGCTCGCCGGTGGCTCCTACATCATGGTGAGCCGTTTTCACGTGCGGTCGGTGCAACTGGTGGAAGGTTCCCTCTATGCGTTCTTCGCCTTAGTTGCCGGCGTCTCCGTTGCCTGGTACTTGCTGACGCTCCGCAGACGGAGGGAGAGAGGTTGGCCCCACCCTCCTTTATATATAAGCCAAGCAAGAGACCGCGAGGCCGTTGAGGGCGCGTACGCACAGAACGCAATTGTGCTGGGCTACGACGTCAATGGCAAGCCCTGGTTGTGGCCGGACGCGACGCGGGTGATGCAGTCGGTGGTTTTCGGCGCAACCGGTTCCGGCAAGACCACGCTTCTGAAGAACATCATCACCCAGGACCTGTTTCGAGTATTAGGACCTCCCGAAGACCGGCACCGCATTCCCATGCTGATCTTTGATGGCAAGGGAGACCAGGATTTTCTCTCCGACCTTCTGCCGGCCATCGAAGCGGCGGGCCGGATGCACCAACTGAGAGTGCTCAGCCCCTCGCGGCCAGACATCTCCGTTCGCTATAACCCCTTCTTCAGTGACGCTGGACTGTACGAAGAGCATTCCAATCTCGTGTTCGAATCGTTCGATCAGGAAGAAGATTTCTTCCGCGGCCATCAGGGCAACTATCTCACCGACATCTCGCGCGTTCTGACCTACACCGGCAAGCGGTACAACTCTTACGACGTGATGGTGATGGCGCTTGACCCGGTCGTCCTGCGGGAACAGGTTGCCATTGCTCGCGCCAGGATACAGACGCTTGACGGCCTCAGCAATCAGCGCCGCCTGAACTTCGACATGTCAGCGAAGATGTTGCTGCAGTCGCTGCAAGACCGCGAGCGAATCACCAAGGTCCAGGGTCTGCTCAACCAGCTAATGACTTTTCTTCAGGACGAACTCTCCATCATCACTGGCGCCTACGATGAGATGCTGTCGCTCGACGAAGTTATTGACCAGGAACTGATTCTGTTCGTTTCGCTAAATACCAACAAGAACTCAAAAGCGGTCACGGCTCTTGGCCGGATGCTCCTGCAGAACATGCAACTGATGATTGGCAAGCGTTACGAGAACGAGCAGGAGCGCCGACGCGAGAACCGGCCGATGGTCAGCGTTATCCTGGACGAGTTTGCGCCCTTTGCTTATTCGAACTTTGCCCAGATATTGCAGACTGCGCGCGGAACAAACACTGCATTCCTGTTCGCCCTGCAGGCACTGCCGCAGCTACTCACCGTGGGTCGCGGCTTCAGAGATGACGTGTCCTCGGCTCCCAATACCAACATGTTATTGCGCACCAAGGATGAGGAGACAGCACAGTATTTCCTGAAGGCATCGGCGCGCGTCCCGCAGAAGCGGCGCACGTTGACCGTCCAGCGCACCGGAGTGTTTGAGGACAAGTACGAACCCGTCGGATTTGGCAGTGAAACCGACATCAAGGACACCCGGGCGCAGGACGAGCACATCAAGAACCTGCCCGTAGGCCAGATGGAGGTCTTGATGACCGACAACCGGCTCGGGACACTCCATTCCCATTTGCATGTCCGGGTGCCACGCCAGTACCGGTTCCCGGGACTTGAACCGCGAATTTATCCCAGGCTCCACGCAGCTTCGCATGTCGAAGGCGCGAACCTGCGCTTCAAAGACCCCGAAGTCGTTCGCCGCAATGGCCGTTTGGCCGCGCGTACTGGGCGCTTGGCATGGATGTGAACCGAACATCCCGGGCTGCGCTTGCTGGCCTCTGCTTGGCTATGCTGCCGTTGCTTTGCTTCGCCCAAGAGCGCCGTCCCGGCTACGATCCTACCGGCCATGCGCAGTATTCAAAGCCAAAGGATGGCTTTGTCGATTTCGCCTTGAAGAGTATCAATCCCGCCGACAAGGACTACGGACAGTGTCTTGACGAGGGCCGCAAAATGCTGCTCGAAGAAACCGTGAGGAACGGCTACTTCTGGTCGAATCTGGTTACGTTAGGGCTGCTGGCGTGCCTGTTCGTCATCATTGTTTATCAGCATAGAGTGCAAACCTGCCGGGAGTGGACTGCGGCGGAGACGCTTGCACAGTACGAGCGCAGCCTCTCGCGAGCGAACGCCCAGGTGGAGGAGGCCACAAAGAGGAATCGCGGCTTGATGGAGGCGTTAACCGCGGTGCGAGATTCCGCGCTCCGTTCCCAATCGACACCTGCAGAGGCGCAGGAACGTTCCGCGGTCGAGACCGTCAGCAGCCAAGCGTCCGGCATACCGGCGAGCCAAGTGGCGTCTATCAAGAGCAGCGATACCAAATCGGTTCCCGGCCGTTCCGCGAGAGCAGCGACCGCAGCACCACCAGCCAATCAGATCGGACTGTTCAAGCCGGACGTGGACCTAATCATGAAGGTCAATTCTCTGGAGCAACAGTTGGGCCGGTCGCAGGACGAAGCCAAGCTTTTGCGCCGTCAACTGAATGAGTCAGACCGGCGACTCCAGGAGGAACAACAGAGGAACCGCAGTCTAAAAGGCGCGTAGCTCGGCACGAGGAAATCAAGAAGGAGTTGCCTAGAGATGTCGAAAGGCGAACAAGAGAACCGGTCGAACCGACATTCCGGTGCGCTCGACAAGTTGGCACCGTTTGACGACCGTAACCAGTACGAACAACGGCTGAAGTCCTTGCCTGCTGAGCAAAAGGAGTTCGCAGAAGAGAGCACGCGCTTTGCCGACCTGTGCCAGTACTTCTCCCAGCAGAAGATGGATATTCCGCCCTCCGTCGTCGAAAGGGTGGGCAGTATCTCCAAACTTTCAGTGCCAGATCGCATTCGCGCCATGAAAGACATCAACCGGGAACTGATGGAGTACCTCAATGATGTTGGTCAAGATCCTGGAATTCGGCAGTAACTGGTGGGCACGATTCGGCCGCGATCCGCACGACCGTTATCGCTACACGAGACATGCGGCGTACTTCAATTCTACGGGTGTGCGATGCGGAAGCAAGATGAGACGCTACTGGCTCGTTCCTGGCTTGATCCGGTTCAACGGCATGGGAGACTTCAACCCGCAGTTTCCCGGCCGCGCTCTCGGGGAAATCTTCGAATGCACCGATCTTGTCTTTGCGTGCGGCGGCAATCGGATGCTGTTTCGAAGGAAAGTCGGACAATCGTGTCGGCCCGATTACTTCCTGTTGGTCGTATCGAACGGCAGGTTCGGCACGGTTAGCTTCGAAACTTCTGACTGGAAATCAGAGTCTCTGATCCCCATCGCGGTGAGCCATATCCGCGAAACGCAGGAAACAATGTTGCTCATGAGGGCTGGCGACTGGATCAGAAGCACACTCGGCATCTGGCAACTCACGGTTGCGCCAAATCTGCGCCATGGCGCTGCACTCGAATTGGTTTGAGACCCGGTTCTTGACTGAGGATTACCGTTCATGCGCTACGCCAAAGGTGGTTTGGTCATCAATCCGGAACGCGACATCCCACTGCTACGTCAGGTCCGTAACTCGCGGTTCGTCAGCCACAGCCAGTTGTTTGAACTGATGAGGTTTGGCGGCTCCGATCGTTCGCGAGACAGCTTTAACTGGCGCGTCAGACGGCTGATTAAGTCTGGTCACATAAGCATCTGTAGTGGAGTCTTTTGCGCAGGGTCGGCGGTATATCGGATCACCAGAGAAGGCCTTATCCTGCTCGAGCATCATGGACAGTTCACCAACGTCCTGCACTCGAATACACAACACCTTCCTCACGCCTCCCAGGTGTTTCACGCCCTTGAATTGAACGCAATCCAACTCGCCCTTGCGCACAAGAATCAGCTTGCCAGTTGGCAATCGGAGATCGAGATTGCTTCCTTCAATACGATTTCGCGTTCTCCTTACGAGAAGGACTACGACGCCATCGTCGACGTGTGGGTCGGAGATATTAGAGCACGCTTCGCATTGGAATACGAGCGCACGCTGAAGAGCTCCAAGCAGTATGAACGGGTGCGGGCCGCACTTGAGGCAGAGCGCCAAATCGCTTGCATCTTGTATTTGACGTCTGGAATGGAAGTGTTGGTTCATCTTGTCCATGAACTGGACTCGGTGCCCAAGAAGCTCGCATTTGCCAATGCCAAGGATTTCACCCAGACGCTTCTTGAAACCAGGGTGTTTGTCCGCGGGAACGGCCCCGGCACCAGATTTCGGGAGCTTCTTCAATGAAAGTCCGATTGGTCGCCTCAGCATCGCCATCTCTTTGGCTCGTCATTGCCGTTTTCTCGCAGTCTTTAGCCCGTCTGGACGCCGTAGGTATGCCTTTTTGGGGGGTTCGATAACATGCCTCCGTTCAGTCACTTGTGTTCTGACTACCCCCTGAATTTGACTTTGCTTGAACTTGTGAACGTGTGTCCATTGACGTGGTTCTATGCTGCTGGACTCCCCCCTCGCACGATTCTCATTTCGCCGCTTCGACACAACAGTCCGCTTCCAATCTGTTTCTACCAGAGGTACTGCATTAACTCTTGCTCGTTTGCTCGCGTTCCGCTGGCCTGTAAATCGCCGTTCGGGTTGACGCCTGCACGGCCACCACTGCAGCGAATTCCGGCCTCATATCGACGAGCACTTGACGACTCCCATCGAACATCGGTATGCAATTCCGCTCAACTCAATATCCCTGCGTTGCAGGCGTCGTCGTTGTTTCGTAAATCAGTGGCATGTGCCGTTGTTGGGTCCCGTTCTGCAGCGCGGAACGGAAGGAGTGCAGTCGGTTGTGTCGCCGCGGTGTCGCGCTGTCCGTGGACATTGGAGCAAGTCAAGTTAGATAAGGAGGAACACATGATGTCTCAAAGCAGAGGAGCAGTGAGTTTTGAACCGCTGTTTACAGCAGAGGAAATTGGATTGGGCAAGGAGGCCCATGTCGAACACGTGATGAAAGTCTTTGTCACCCTCGGAGAGGGGCTGGCATCGCGCTGGATCGAAATGCCGAGGGGCGTTTTGTTGCTGCAAACTGTGCCAGACGATCCCGCGTCCGGTGCAATTTACCTGTACGACCGCGATCTGCAAGTCTTCTACTTCGTCGTCTTCGACGAAGGGCGGGATGACAGCCTGACCACGGCCGAATTCGATGAGCTTGTGGCGGAGTACAACCTGGTCTCGTGGACGGCACATCCGGCGCTTCTACGGAAGGCTATTGGAAAAACTGCGATGGCGTAACGGGCACTTCGCAGTAGGCGCACGCATTCCGAGACATCACTGCAAATGTGAGAGGAGACTTTATGAAAGGAGTGGGCCAGGTGAACGCGGAAATGGCAGAGCGGTACTTTGCATTGTTCGTCAATCGCCTGGCCTACACACTGCAATCGCACAAACCAGGCACGAACGGGAAGCACTATTACTATCGCCCAAAGCAGGACCGGAGGCTTTCGTCCCAGACCATTCGCGAGCATTTGAACGGTCAGCAAACCGTAGGCCTCTACGCCTTGAATCCGACGACGCAGCGCTCCAAGTGGGTCGCAATTGACGCCGACTACGAGAATGCGCTGGAGGATCTTCTGAAGTTGCAATGGGAGCTAGGTCAGGATGGAGTTGAGGCAGCGCTCGAAAAGTCTCGTCGCGGCGCTCACCTCTGGATCTTCGCGGACAAACCATTGCTCGCGAGGCACTGCCGGATTTACATCTACAACCTGGCCCTCCGCCTGAAAGTGCCAGTAAAGGGTGGTTCCGGTTTGGCGGAAGGAATCGAGGTATTTCCGCGTCAGGATCAACTCGGCCCCGACGAATTCGGCAATGCGATCCGGGGGCCGCTCGGAATCCATCGTGCTACGGGAAGGCGCTACTGGTTCTATGGTGCAGACTACCGGCTCGGAGCGCAACTCGACTACCTGGAGCGCCTGCGAAAGATCACAGAGACCGAAATGGGCGGGTTCATCGATGGACTCGAAATGCCGAAAGAGTTTCGCCCGAAGGCAAGAGTTGAGTTGCCGCCATACGATCCCACTCGCCCGCAGTTTCGCATTCTCGATCACGTCCGGCCGACGTCCACGCGTGCCGGGAACTACTGGGCACGTTGCCCATCATGCGCGGATCATGGACGTGACCGCAGCGGCGACAATTTAGCCATTTCAGTTTCGGATCCGCGCAAGTACAAGTGCTGGGCCGGGTGCACCAAAGAGATGATACGAGTGGCGTTGGGACATCCGATTCGAGTCAGGAGGTCCGTTGAATATGGAGTCTCAGCTCACGACGCACCATAGGCGAGTGGAAACCGAGGTTCTCGCACGACAGGGACTGCGGCTGCCGCCAATCACGTTGAAGTGTCTACGAACAGCGGGCATCTACTGCCAGCCTTCGGTATCAATCGAACATCAACACTTGGCAAGGAGGTACGTGCTTCGTGGAGTCGAATCAGGCGGGGCGGTAGCGGAGGTGGGAGCGTACGCGAGCTTCGTCGGTGAACAGGGCGACGCATTGCCCTGGCTTCAGCGCGTGGACAGCATAGGTGTAAACGGTGTGCACGCGGTTGTAGTCGCACCCGTACTGATCCGGATACAAATGCTCCGGATCGAGCGGACCTACGATCTGTTAATTACCCGGCACGAACTGGCGAAGTCGAGGCAAGGCCAGAGACCACGGCTAGAAAGCTCGATCCTCTTTTATGGCCGCAGGGGCGGCCTGGAGATGGAGCTGTGGGGCAAGGACGCCGCGTTCCGCGGTACTGTCTGTCCGGTTTTCTACACGCGATCGGGGGAACGTTTTGCCTTGCCAAACGACCTCCAGGATGCGGCCACGCGAATGACAGCTGCCGTGTGCTGCGTGGGCTGCCGTCATTGTCACTTGCTCGAACCCAATCTGATCACCACGGAGCGAACGGAGAAGCCCAAAGGTCTGGACGTGAACGACGAGCGAAGCGCGAGCGTTGATGCAGTTGTGAGCGGAGCGGCGTGAGGAGCTTGGAATGGGCGACGGCTTGAGACCAGTTGATCTGCCTGGCATTGACGAAGTTCTCGCCGACCCTGCCGCTTCCTATTGGCTCAAGAGGGCGCTTCGTTCGGCGCTGTGTCGGGATCCGGTAGACGCCGCGAACGATTCCGAGATTCTGGCTCGACTGTTGAAAGAACGGTGCGACCGAATCTTGTCTGAGAGTTGACTACATCTATTTCGCTGTTTCTGCCAGTCATTCCGTGATGCCCATCTCAGGGCTTCCCGGATTATTCTGCGCTCGGCAGTATTGTCAGCGCTCGTAGCGCAGTCCACAAAATCCAGGAATCCGTTGCCTTTATAATGTGCCGTCCACAAATCGGGCAGCTCACGTGGCCGCACACGCGGTCGCGGGAAAGAAGGACCAACATGCCTGATAACAGAACCCGAAGTCGCTTACGAAATAGACAGAAAATCCCTCGCATCGGATCGAAAGAGGCCGCGCGAGTCTTCGCACAATGCGAGCATCTGCTAAACAATTCACCTGTCTTCGCCGAAAACATGCGGCAGGTTGGTTTCGCCCGATTCCTAGCTCCGCTGCACGAGCAAATTCTGGAACTCGCGGTGCAGCCGGACTCCTGGGGCCAGCGCACCCGAGCCCGCCTGATCGCTGAAATCTTTGCCAGCCTGAAGGGAATTCCAGCCGAACAGGCGAGTGTGGAGGAAATCACCCACGTTTCAAACGTTGTGGTGCCCTGCTTCCTTCTCGAACTGGGACGCCGTAGACGGCATATTGAGATCGAATTTCCCGTTGATCCCTGCGATTCCGCTGCACGGTTTGGCCTCCGTGTGGGGCCATCTTCTCCCAACCATTCCATCAGCAGTGACGAACTGATTCGGCTGGCCGCCGAGGCTGGCGAGGAACTGGTCGGCCTTTGCTATTTCGGTGACCAGCAGAGCCGTGAAGCCATCGAGAGGTGGCTTGCTCGCACTTGCTCTACGATCGCTTCCACCACTCAGCCACGCCGGTCATCGCCTTCCGAAAAGAAGCATTAGAGACATTCGCCTTGCACCACTCCCACCGTTTCCATCAAAACTACGCATAGCAGTAGTGAGTCTTCCGCCCGGAGCATGTGAAACCAGCCTGAAGAACAAGGAGGAAAACGTGTTTATCGAATTGATGCCAATGCTCAAAGAGCGAACGGTGTTCATCACGGTCGCGCTGATTGAGGGAAAACTGAAAGTGAACGTGATTCCCACAAAGGCTAAGGACTCAGAAGATCAGGCACTAACCACGCCGTTAAGCTACACGGGATCGCCTGAGGAATTGGATGCGGAACTGGGCAAACATCTGGCCAGCTACGTGGATTCACATGTGCAACTCGGGAGCACCCTGGCCGAAGCGAAGGCGGAAATGGATGCGGCGGCGAAGGCCGCTCGTCAAAGAGCAAAAGCAACTCAGCAGACACCGAAGTCTGAACAGACCACGTCCAAACAGGACACTCCAGCCGCCACGCCGACCACAACAGAAACAACGCCCAGTCTATTCGGTCCGCAACAGCAAACTGGAGATCCGCCGGCACAGGCGGGCAGCTAACAAGAAGGGAGTAATGCCACGTCATGATTGAAGCAAAAGTGATGTCCCGCAGTTTTTCGTACAACGGCGTGAAGCTTCCGGACCCTGATCCGAGGTTGACAGCTGAAGAAGTGAAAACCATCTACAGCAACCAGTACCCTGAGCTGGCCACAGCCGCGATCACTGGGCCTGAGGCCTCAGGCGAAAACTTGCAGTACAGCTTCGTTCGCGCGATTGGGACGAAGGGGTAGCCCCGCATGCGCGGACAAACAGCCACCGCCGCCCCCAAACTGCAGCAAGGGAAAAGGAAAAAAAAGAATGCCACCTGCAGTACTCGCCTTAGAGATGAGGGGAGAGGTGCGGTTCTGCGGGATTTACGGGAACTTACTCAGGAGCGCCGCTCTCGCGATCAGACAGTATTTGGGAGGTTCTTGCAATGTCAGGAACTGCAGATGTGCTCAGCCTTGTTGGGCAAAGCGACCGAGCAATGTTCGCGATGGCACCGCGGGCGAGCACTTCCACCTCCCGGAGGGTCCCTACCGCCGAGCAATTGATGGCGCCAGAGTGTGGCGTGGTACTACCGCGGCTGAACGAGGTGCCGGTTGAGCACCGGTTTCTGGCGGATGATCGGGAAACGATCAGGCTGGCAGAGATCCTCGTGACATTGGGTATTGGAGCAGTCGAAGACTGGAGTCAAAGCGGAAGGGATCCCACCAAGTACGCGTCGCTGACTCTCCAGCGGTGGATCCGCAATCATGGCGGGGCTACCATCGACCGCCGCTTTGATCTCGACGTAAGCCTCAGCGACCGGTTGGTGGACTACTCGGACGAACGCGGACCGCGGGAAACGCTCTACCTGATCGTCGACCCGGAGGCCGCGGCGTTCGCGGTGCTAAAGCCGACTCTAGAGTTCCTGGAAAAGATACATCCGCGCCTCCCCGCAACATTCTTCGCACATTTCGTGGGGTCACTCAATCGATGGGTACGCGTGTACGACTACCACGATGCTGAAGAACGGGTCGAAATGCTTCGCGAGTGGTACGAGGGTGAGGCGAATGCGGAGCAATACGAGGTACCCGACGTAGAGGGATGCGTCCCGCAGTGCCTGAAGGAGCGCCCTCTGAGCCTGCGAAGTCTCAGGGCGATAGGCGACACGATGCGGCGCGACGAAACCAGAGACCTGGTCAATGTTTTGTTGGAGCTGTGCCGGATCTCAAGGCGGGTGAGGCGGCCAGAATTCACCGAGGAGATGGGTGAGCAGCTCATGGACAGCAACCCGCCTCTGCCGTGTTTGCTTGCGGCCTTCTCGCCTGGCGATGCAGTCGCCGGCTGTTTTGACGATGAAGCCGAGACCGCATTGGAGACGACACCTCAACCAAACCTCATCATACCGCTCAAGCTCACGGAACCGACGAGCGTCCGCCAAGGCTTTCGGACCCTCGGAGTGGTGTGTGAGACGCCGGCGGCGGCGAGTCGACTGATCGACCTGATGCCGGGGAACGACGACGGAGTGATTGGACGTGAGAAATAACCATGACTTCCCATGTACGGATTGGAGACAACCGGATCTTCACGCTGAAACAGGCTGTGCTGCTGTATCAGGATGGGAGCACAACTTTTGCAACTCTGCATCAAGTGAAGAGTCTGCCCGAGGGTGCGCCGTATTTGGGTGCTGGCCAGTCGGTCACTACCGGGTTTCTGGAGAGACTGGCAAGAGGGCTGGGAGCGAGCCTGGCACCGGAGGTGTTGTCGGCCAACATACTGTCAAGGACGCCGGAACTGATCGCTTGGTGGACTCCGGAGAAACATCGACTGATGTTCTTCGGCGACGGCAACAAAGACACAACGGAGTTGAACGGCCGGATGTATCCGCACCCTGCGTTGGTGTTCATGCTTAACGGCCGGGAATTGTTGGTGCGGGCATTGGGAGAAAATCGGCGGCCGACGGCAGATACACGTCTCAAGAATGCTCCCTACTGGAACACCGACGCGCATGGACGCGTTTGTCTCGGAAGCATGCGTGTTCCGAAAGAAGTGAGCGCCGACTCTCTATCGGTTTGGGAGGATGCATATTTTGCCAGCGAATTCACTCATCCGAGTGGTGCAGTTCATCTGACACCCACCCCGGCGGGTTTCTTGGACTCTGGTCAAAGTTGGCAGGGCGAAACCGTAGGTTTCCAGTCAAGTTTCTAGCCGATGCGAAACAAACGCTGCAGGAGTTTGTGCAGAAACGGGGAGAACCATGAAGCCATGGAAGCGCACCATATACATCCCGAATTGCTGAAGCACAAGGTACGGGTGCTGGTGGTGGGCTGTGGCGGGAACGGGAGTGCGATGGCGGCCGGGTTGCCGTATCTGCATCAGGCCCTCCTCGCATATGGCCACCCGGAAGGTCTCCACGTCACTTTGCTGGATGCAGATGTGATCTCTCCAACGAACTGTGTACGGCAGCCCTTCAGTCGTTCCGAAGTAGGGCTTTACAAATCTGTCGTCCTCGCCAACCGGCTCAATCTGTTTTGGGGCCTGGACTGGGCCGGGATTCCCGAGCAACTTGATACGAAACGCGGGCTGGATGGTGTTGACATCGTGATCGGCTGTGTCGATACGCGGAAGGCTCGCGCGGCAATCGCCAAGTGCGCGGAGGATTGGAGTGAAGTCGATTATTGGCTGGACTTGGGTAATAACGCCGACAGCGGACAATTCGTGCTGGGAGAGCCGCTGAATCGAAGGAACCGCAGGCGCGGGCTACGGTTACGCACAGTCTCGGAGCTTTTCCCTGAAGTTATTCAAACCGAAATGGACGGAGACGATCTGCCGAGCTGCAGCGCAGCGGAAGCGCTCGACCGGCAGGAACCGTTCGTCAATCCAACACTGGCCAATCACGCGCTCGCACTGCTCGCGCGATTATTTCGCTACGGGACGATTTCCTATCACGGTGCGTTCGTAAGCCTCTCGTGTGTCGGCGGGATCCAAGGGTTGCGGGTCGATCCAAAGTGCTGGGCCCGCCTCCGAAGGAAACCCCGGTTACCTTCTCAACAGGAGGCGAAAATCGGGCGCTTCAGCCTGATATCCTGATAATGTTAAGGGCCGATTCGAAGAGGGAAAATGAGTATTCCTCAGAATTCAACGTGGAAAACACGACTGGTGGAGCGCGGGTTCCCGGACCGTTCGTTCGACATCGAGTTTTGGCAGGAGCAGGGAGATGAAGCCATCTTTGCTGCGGCATGGGAATTGGTGGAATTAGCTGAGGAAAGCCATGGCAGAAAACCCACACTACAGAGAACTGCTACAACTCTTAAACGAATTTGAAGTTGAGTATTTAATCGTGGGCGGGTTCGCAGTCATGAAGTACGGCGAGCCGCGGTATACCAAAGATCTCGACGTGTGGGTCCACAACTCACCGCAGAATTCCGCCCGTGTCGTTGGAGCGCTCAGGAAGTTTGGTGCTCCCCTCGAGCATGATGGGATCACTACGGAGACCTTCACCGGGAGGCAACTGGTCTATCAGATCGGAATTGCGCCGGTCAGGATTGACGTTTTGACCGAAATCACAGGCGTCGAGTTCCCGGATGCGTGGGGAAAGAGGGTCGCAAGCACTTTCTTCGGTGTCCCGGTGCACTTCATATCCCTAGATGACCTGGTGGCGAACAAGCGGGCCTTAGGACGGAGCAGCGACTTGAAGGACCTGAAACAGAATCCGAAACGCGCAAAATCATAAAGAGTGATGTGGCAAGATGGATCGGACGGTGCTGCATTCTCCAGTGGCCAGAAAGGGTCAGATGACGATTCCTAAGAAAGGTCGAAAGGGTTTGCGAGCCAAGCTGGGTGACACACTGCAATACGAGGTGGAGGAATGCCGAGCTACGGTTCCTGTGCATGCAGAGATTCGGTCACTCAAGGGGACCCTCGCCAGCAATAAGGGAATAGGAATGTCTTTCTCCGAAATCCGCGAAGCCGCCGCTGAGGCTGTGCGTCCGCGCTGATATCGCTTTTGCAGTCGGCACCCCGGCGTCGAGATCAGTAGGGTGACGGTCCACCTGGACGCTCTGAACCGCTATAAGCGAACGAAGCTCACTTTGTCGACTGCCTGATCGCCGCCACTGCGGTGGCTAAGAACGTACCAGTCTCTACCTGTGATCAGGACTTTCGAAAGTTTGGCGCCGTGCGCCTGGAAACCGAATAGTTGCAAGCGAATCGCTATTCCCGTCTTCGCTGTGGATTGAAGCGATCGAAGAAGAACGATCGTGGTAGTTGCTGATCTCGTCCCCCTGCCTGTCCTAAACCACCAAGACTGAAAAGCGTTGATATTGATCCAGATACTGGGAACGCCTCCGCAAAAAGGTCCGATTGGTCGGGCACTGCACGGTAGTGCGTTTGCACTCGCGGAAAGACCTCCTCGAACAGATCAAGCCTAAGCAGCCTCACTATTCCCAATCGGAAGGATCATGCGATGGAAAAAGCTCAGCAAAACAATAACCAATCCCCGGAACCAGGACAAACCGCGGCGAAGGCCGCAATCCTAGCGGAATGCGACAGACTAGCCTCGGCTGGAGTCACATTTGTGGCAGTCCACTTTGATGGGTACGGCGACGACGGAACAACCGAGGAAGTGAAGTGCTATGCCGGCGAATCGTATGCGTGGGGTGAGCACGAGCCCGTCAAGCACGATGCTTCGCACCTGCAGGGACGCTTCGAAGATCTCGTGCCCTTCGGATACGAGAACGACTGCGGCGGCTTTGGGGATGTAGTCCTCGACGTTGCCGCTCGCAAGGTGACGGTCGAGCGCAACGACCGATTCGAAGACTACACGACGTCGACGTACGAGGTGTAGGTATGGCCCATCCACTCAAACACGCACAGAACAGCGCGAGGAAGTTCGGTGGGAAACCGGAGGACTATCTCCCGATTCATAGTTGGTTTGATGAGTCGAAAGCATTCGTTGCAGACTTCCGTCACCGAGCCCTTCGCCACCATGCCGAGGGCATTTTTCTGGCCGAGAAGGTGTTCGGTGTGGCCATCGTGAACAGCGCTGGAACGCAAGTTCCCGTCCGCTATTTGGGAGAACAGCATGTCAAGGAAGACCTGGGTCGGATTCCCACAGCCCAGGATTGGCTCCTGCACATTACCCCACAACGATGGATGTACGGCCAGCATCTGGACGAAGAAACGTCAGCAGCCAGGGAGGCCCCGTTATGAGCGCCGCAAATGGTCATGCACACGAGAATGGTGGGCCTATGACTGGTCCGCCGACTGCCTTAGAAGTACCTATCACTCCTCCGCACTCAGCGGAACGGGTTGCGGAACTGGTAGCGGGACTGGAAGTGCCTTTTGATCCCGCGCAGATCGAATGGCGGGTGACCAACACAACTCAGAATCAGCAGCCTGTTCGCGGCCAGGTGATCCCCTATGCTGACCAGCGGGCCTACACCGATCGTCTCAACGCACTGCTCACTCCAGCCGGTTGGACACGCAGGTACACAGTCCATACCAGCGCAAACTTTGAGCGGGCCAAGGACAAAAGGATCGTAGCCAAAGTGCTCGTTACCTGCGAACTCACGATCTTTGGACTTGGTTCACACTCAGCCACCGGGGAGGAGTGGGCGGACAACGATAACGCCGGCACGGCGGCCGAGGCGCAGGCATTCAAGCGCGCCTGCTCCTGCTTTGGGCTCGGCCGTTATCTGTACTACTTCACAGGAGCATGGGTTGATCTTGACGAGCGAAAGCGACCGAAGAACATTCCGCGGCTGTTTGGCTGGGCAACTCCGCAGGGCTGGCGGGAGGGATTGAGACCCGGCCATGAAACGAAAAGCGCGTCGTCCAACCCCAAGCCCGCGCCAGATGGGGGAGATGTAAGCACCGAGGCCGCAAACGCGCTCGTCCGTCAGATCCGGGAGATGGCAGAACCGCTAGGCTGGCGCCTGTATCGAGGGCTATTGAGGACGGGGGCAAGAGTCTGGAATCCGACCGACATCCGCGACGCGAATGTTCTGCGCAAGGTATTGGCGCAAATGCAGTCAGCGGAACGCGGCCTGAGGCGACTGGAGGCTGCTTTGAACAGAGTCGGACCCGAAGCTCTCGTTCCGATTTTCCGCTCCTTGCGACTCAATTCGCTCGCTCAGGACAATCTGGAGACGCTCAAGAGAGTCGTGCACGAGGTGGAAAGAGCGGCTGAAAGCACCCACTGAATGTAATTCCGTAGCCTCGGTCAATGGACTGCCGCAACGCCGTGTCTATCAACGACAAAGAGCCATCCTCATTTTTAATCGCGAAGCGCCCTAGGCAAGGCTCACACGCGGGGACACATGGGTTGAACAATATAACAATATATGTTATATTAGTCATGGGGCGAAGTAAGGATCACCATGGACGGGAACCTGTTGAAAGAGGCGCGATTGGAGAAGCACTGGACGCAAGAGCAAGCTGCTCAGGCGCTTGATGTCACCCAAGCCTACTTGTCGATGATGGAGAAGGGGCACCGTCCGCTGTCGGAACGATTCGTGCGCAAGGCTCTCAAGGTGCTGAATCTACCGGCTACAGCGTTGCCGTTACGATACGAGGAAGTGGCGATGCCCGTGTCTTCGCACAAACACGATTTCAGCGCCGAACTCGGGGCGCTCGGTTATCCGGGATTCTCCTATCTTCGAAGCAGGAGACGACGGAACCCAGCGGAGGTCTTGCTGGAGGCACTAAATGAACTAAATCTTGACGCCCGTGTTGCCGAGGGGTTGCCATGGTTGGCTATGACCTACGTTGATATGGACTGGGATTGGTTAGTTCGCAACGCCAAGGTCCATGATCGGCAAAACCGATTGGGATTTGCTGTCTCTCTGGCGAGTGAAGTGTCGGAGGGCAGGAAGGAGAGCGGGCGGGCGGAAAAGCTGCGGTCGCGTTTGGAGGTTTTGGAGAGAGCCCGGCTTGCGCGCGAAGACACCTTCTGTCACGACTCGATGACCCAAGCCGAGCGAGCATGGCTGCGAGAGCATCGCTCGTCCGCTGCGGCCCACTGGAATCTCCTGACCGACATGAAGGGAGAAGATCTTGCCTACGCGTCCGAATGAAAGCATCCCGGAACCATGGCTCTCGTTCCTGCGCGAATTGGATTCGGCGGTGCAGGAGGAAGTTCGGCTGGATTGCATGGGAGGGTTCGTCGTCACTACGCTGTACGGATTTTCACGGCCCACGGAAGATCTGGACGTCTTGGAGATTGCACCAGCGGAAGTCGGTCGCTCCATGCTGGCACTGGGCATGCGAGGTGGTGCGCTTCACAAGAAGTACAAGATCTATCTTGATCACGTCGGCGTGGCGCATGTGCCCGAAGACTACGAAGATCGGCTCACGGAGATATTTCCTGGAACCTTCCAACATCTTCGGCTGTTAGCTCTTGATCCCCACGACCTAGCCTTGTCGAAGCTGGAACGAAACATCCAACGTGACCGAGACGATGTACTGCATCTTGCGCGAACGGTCCCACTTGACCTGGAAGTTCTTAAAGATCGATATCAGAAGGAACTGCGCTGGCAGCTGGGCAATCCGGCGCGCGAAGACCTTACTCTCCAACTGTGGATTGATGCCATCGAAGAGGGAAGGTCAAAGCAATAACTAGCCACATACGAACCGTTGGGTGTCCTAGCAATCGGTGAGGCTCCCCGGCACACTCTCTTTCTTTCCCTCCTCGACGCGTCTCGAAAGTCCCTGCTCGTTTATTTCTCTCCAAATTCCATATCCGGGAGGTGCGTATGACTCCGTGCATCTCGGCCGTGCAACACCTGCGCAGACTTCGGGGCGGAGCGCAATCCCATCTGCTGCGGGCATCCGATGGCGGGTTCTACGTAACCAAATTCCAGAACAACCCCCAACACATCAGAGTGCTTGCGAACGAAATGCTGGCTACACGGTTAGGCCTGGCGCTGGAGCTGCCAATGCCAAGTGTGGAAGCGATTGAAGTATGTGACTGGCTCATTGACCACACCGAGGATCTACGAATCGACCTGGCCGGCAGAAGAATTCCCTGTCGGAGCGGCAGGCAACTGGGATCGAGATACCGTGATTCTCAGACTACTAGCCTAACGCTCGATTACTTGCCTGACCCTCTGCTCGAGAAAGTGCTCAATATCGCCGACTTCGCGCGAGTCCTTGTGCTCGACAAGTGGACTTGCAACAGCGATGGGCGGCAGGCAATCTTCTGGCACGAAAAGCCACGAAGCGAGCGATACACCGCAACTTTCATTGACCAAGGACACTGCTTCAATGCCGGCGAATGGACTTTCCCTGACTTCCCGTTAAGGGGAGTGTATGCCAATAATTGCGTTTACCAGGGCGTGCGAGGTTGGGACGCATTCGAGCCGGCCTTGAGTCGAGCCGAGCATATGGCGGCGCACCAGATCTGGCAGCTTGCGGCGGATATTCCCGACGAGTGGTACGAATGGGATAAGGACGGCCTGAATCGGTTGGTAGAAACGCTCTATGCTCGCCGTTCCATGATTCGCAAACTCATCTGCGGCTTTCGCAATTCCAGTCGGAATCCATTTCCGAACTGGCCGGAAAGTGTTGGATCCTGACCTCCGTCATCTTCACTCTTTTCCGTCCTTATTCTTTTCGCTCCCCTCCACAATTACGACATTCGGCAGGTGAACAATGAGGCCACATGGAAAAACGAAATTGGGATTCTACCCACTGCCCGTCGCGGAAGCCGAGCGTCTTCGAAATTGCCTCGCCTTCCCCCCGGAGTTTTCTGCACTCGATCCGTGCGTAGGAGATGGCGTGGCTTTTGCGCATTTGCTCGAATGAACGCAGGCCCGACGCTACGGCCTTGAAATTGACTCCCACCGAGCCGAGCAGGCAGCCCGCCTGGGCATCGATACTCTGCACGCAAACACCTCAGATGTGCGGTGTCCGGCAGAAGCGTTGTCCCTCCTCTACCTGAATCCTCCGTATGACTTTGAGACCGGCCAGACGAATAACCAAAGACTAGAGTTGGTGTTTCTGCAGCACACCTATCGCTGGCTGAAGCCCGGCGGCGTTCTTGTGTTCGTCATTCCGCAGCCACAATTGAAACCGTGCGCGAGGATGTTGAGCGAACACTTTACCGATCTCGTCGTGTACAGATTGACCGAACCTGCCAGTGTCCAGTATCAGCAAGTTGCAGTGTTGGGAGTGCGGCGCAAGCGACACCAGCACATCCGAGACTCCGCGCTACTGGAAGGCGTGCGCTGGCTGGAGATGCTGGCAATTAAAGCCGATCTTGAGGCCCTGGGCGATTCGCCTACGAGCCGCTACGAGATTCCCGACTCAGGCCCCGTAGTTCTCAGTAATGCGGGTATTCCATTGGATGCGGTGGAAGACCTGCTGCCAGAGTCATCGGCCTACCGCCAGGCCAGCCGAGTGCTCCTCCCCAAGCAACGGGACGTGCGAGGCCGGCCGCTTACACCGCTCCATGGTGGGCATGTCGGGTTGCTGTGCACCGCTGGAATGCTCAACGGCGTGTTCGGCGAAGGAAAGGATCGTCACATCGCCCACTGGCGGTCTGTGAAGTTCACAGATCATTGGGAAGAGCAGGAGGAAGACGGCACCAAGATCCTGCATGACCGGGAGAGGTTTTCCCACGAACTCACGCTGGTCTTCGCCGACGGCGAGACTCAGATTCTCACTCACGAAAAGAAGGACTCGCTGTGAAAAACGCACACCTTCGCTTCGGTTGGCTTACTTACGTAAAGACTACAGAGAAAGCCGTGACAAACATCAGGCTGCGCCTGGACCGCTTCATCGGCGAGGTATTGCCTGACCCTCCGCGACAGGCCAAGGCCCACTTAATCTCCGTGATCGGAGGCGACACACAGATTGCTGCCGTTTCTGCGGCTATTTCCATGGGAGAGCGTTTCATGGTGGAAGGTCCAGAGGTGCCGCCGATTCGCGTTTGCCTGGAACGCAACCCGCAGTGCTACAAAGGGGCGCTGCAACTTCCCGGTCGCAAGAAGCCTCTACGTCATCTCATTGGAGTTTCCGAGGAGTTTGCCGCCAGTGGCACGCTAGCGGGAACGGATCGAACCCTCTTAGCGGACTCGGGAGCGTCCTTCGTGTGGTCGTCACTGGCGCAGATTCAGGGCATCCCAGGAATTCCAGATTGGGCCGAGTGGTTTCTGCGGCAACTCGAAAAACGCAAAGCGGTCGTTCCGATGCTGGGGCTTGGATGTAATCCTGTCCTTGTCAAAGGAAACAAAGAGCAATTTCTTTCCTGGCTCGGTGATGGCTTGTGGGGCGGCGACATTCGCTTTCCCGCAAATAGCGGTTCAATCCACTGGCCGAGCCTGGAACTGAAGCAGATCGTTCTGCCTGCCGAAAGCTGAACTCCTAACCTTTCTGTTTCCAGCGTTGACCCTACCGAGATTCTTCCTGCAGCGTCCGAGGATTTCCATGCCCGAGCTTGCCACTATCTACGATTACATGCGCGCCCACGCCACCATGCTGGGAGAACGGATCCTTCAGGAATACCCGGCTCTGCATCCGTTCGACGCCCCGATCTCCCCACGAATTGACAGACTTCTGCGACGACCGTTTCCGGCGCAGACGATTGCCCTCATGGGCGTGGTGAAACGCTGGGAGCGGGCGAGGACCGCTATGGTCGTCGCCGAATGCGGAACCGGCAAGACCCTGATTTCGCTGGGAGCGATTCACGTTCACAGCAACGGGCATCCATACAACGCTTTGGCCATGGTCCCTCCGCACCTGGTCGAGAAATGGGCGCGTGAAGCCTTCCTGACGATTCCAGGAATTCGCGTGTTCCTGATCGATGACTTGCGCAATGGCGGGAACGGCAACACTCCGCACGGCGTCAATGAAGTGCGGCTGAAGCAGGGTCGGGTAGTGCGTGAAGGCTTGCATACCACGCTCAGCGACATGCGACTTCGCAAACAGTCTGCGAGTTCCCGTGAACGGTGGATGTCTTTATGTGCGCGACCAGCGCTGTTCTTCGTCGGGCGCGAGCGCGCCAAACTGGGGTACTTTTGGCGCCACGCTTACGTGATCCCTCGTTCGGGACCTTATCTGGGCTGCGTGGTCAACGCAGACACGGGCAGACCCGTGGTGGTGGATGACGGCCGGCTGACCGTTGCCGACTTCGAGAAGTTCAAGATTGCCGAAACCATTGAGTCCTGTGGGGAGAGGTCGTGCCGCCGGGTGCACAGTGCGATGTGGCAGGCCGATCCGGAGAAGATCCCCCGCATGGCTCCGGTCGAATTCATCGGGCGCTATATGCCGGGCTGGTTTGACTATACCATTTGCGACGAAATCCACCAGCTTGCGGGCGACACGGCGCAAGGCAATGCCTTGGGTACGCTGGCCTCGTGTACCGACCGAATCGTTGGCTTGACCGGCACGCTGCTTGGCGGCTATGCCGACGACTTGTTCAACACTCTGTTCCGTCTCGAAGCGAGAAGGATGAAGGAGCACGGCTACGAGTGGGGCACTACAGGACGCAGTTCGTTTATTCAGGATTACGGCGTCCTAGAGACCATCACTAAGGTGGAACCTGCGAACAACGCCTGTTCCAAGGCCAAGACCACGAGCACGGTGCGTCGCAAGCCCGGCGCATCACCTCTGTTATTTGGCGAATTCTTGATGCAACTTTGTGCCTTTGTGTTCCTGGAGGACATTTCCGGAGAACTCCCGCCCTACGAGGAAACCTACCTGAGCGTTCCGATGGATGCTCCTATGCGCGAGGCATATTCCGAACTGGAAGATGAGATTCGGAAAGCGCTGAAAGCGCACAGAGGCAACCGATCGGTGCTGAGCACCATGCTCAACACCCTCCTGGTGTACCCCGATCACCCCTACGGGATCGGAACTCTGTACGGCACCGAGTTCGATCCTGAACTCAAGCGCAAGGTTCGATTTGTCATCGCAGAACCTCGTGACCTTCCCGAAGAATGCGTTTATTCCAAGGAACGCAGATTGGTCGAAGAAATCAAGAAAGAGCTGGCGGAGGGGCGCCGCTCCCAGGTCTTCGCCGTATACACCCAGAAGCACGACGTCACCGCCCGAATTCAACGAATCCTGAGTGATGAGGGAATCCGCACGGCAGTCCTGCGTGCCAGCGTAGACACATCCAAGCGTGAAGCCTGGTACGAGAGACAAATCAAGGATGGAGTGCAGGTGGTCATCTGCCATCCAAAGCTGGTGGAAACCGGATTGGATCTCCTGGACTTTCCCACAATCCTGTTCTACGAGTCAGGATATTCGCTGCATACCCTGAGGCAAGCCAGCCGCCGGTCGTGGAGGATCGGACAACGACGTCCCGTGCGGGTGAAGTTTCTTTGCTATGAAGGGACGATGCAGACCTCGTGTCTGCGCCTGATGGGGAAGAAGCTCCTCGTGGCCCTCACTATGGAGGGCAAGTTCGCCGGCGAGGGATTGCAGAGCATCGATGAAGACGATGACATGCTCTCGGCGATGGCGCGGGAGCTGGTCGAAAGGAATGGTATTGGCGAAACCGCTGACGCCGTCTGGAAAGCCCTCAACAGGAAACATCAAAAGCTGTTTCCAACGATGTCTCGTTGCAGCGATGATGCCGCTTCCCCCGAACCGCCGGACATTCTGCTGGGCACGCAGTATGACCCCGCCGGGCTTGTCGAAGGAGCCATCGACACAGGTCCCATTGTCGTCTTCGGGCGGCGACCGGAGTCGTTGTCAGGTAGAAGGCGACGCGGGAGGCCAGTTGTCCCGGAACAGGCGTCGTTGTTCAGCCTAAGTTGACGCCATTAAGAAACGGCCGTTGGTTTCGTCGACACCTTATTACGCCCAGTCTTCGGGTGGCGTTTTGATGCCCCACACATTGCCCGGCTCATCCAGCGCCAATCCCAGCAGCCACAACTTCTCAAAATCTCCAATCGAGATAGAGTTCACAAC
>JBAQJU010000187.1:0-19413 GCA_049300475.1 Terriglobales bacterium
CGAACGCCAAACGGCTTCTTGACGCCGAACCATTACTCACCAGCAAAAGCCTGAATGCTGTTCTCTGCGTTTTATTGGCAGGGATGACAATCGGGCTCTATAGTCCAGTCATCGGACACTCGTTCATCAAGTGGGATGATCAACCTTACGTCACTGCAAATCCCCATGTTCATGGCGGCCTCGGCTGGAGCACAATCAAGTGGGCATTTACGTCGACCGAAGAGTCGAATTGGCATCCGCTGACTTGGCTCTCGCATGCGCTCGATTACCAACTCTTCGCGCTGAACCCGGCAGGCCATCATTTGGACAGTGTGCTGATACACGCTCTCAATGCGGTGCTGCTATTTCTTCTGCTGGTATGGGCTACGAAACGCGTGGGGCCGAGCCTGTTGGTGGGGACTCTGTTCGCGGTGCACCCACTTAACGTGGAGTCGGTGGCCTGGGTCGCGGAGCGAAAGAACGTTCTGAGCACGATATTCTTTTTGTTGGCGATCATTGCTTATGTTTGGTACGCCGGGAAGCCGGGGTGGCGGCGCTATCTGCCGGTGGCGGCGCTCTTTGCCGCCGGGTTGATGGCCAAGCCGACGGTCATCACGCTGCCCTTTGTCTTATTGCTGCTGGATTATTGGCCACTGGAGCGCGGTCCGCGGCCGGCGTTCTGGAGGCTGCTGGTGGAGAAACTCCCGCTGTTCTTCCTCGCCGCCGCCAGCGCATGGATCACTCTAATCGCGCAGCGAACCGCCGCTCGTACCTTCGAAGAATTCCCATTTGCCGTGCGAATAGAGAATGCTGTGGTGGCCTATGGGCTGTACTTGTGGAAGATGCTCTGGCCAGCACGGCTTGCGCTCTATCCCCATTCGGCGATTGCTCTTCCGGCCTGGCAATGGATTCTGTCCACGTTGGTTTTGGTCAGTGTCTCCGCACTCGTAGTTAGATTTCGAAGAAAGCGCTATCTGCTGGTCGGCTGGTTCTGGTTTCTGGGGACGTTAGTTCCCGTCATCGGCCTGGTGCAAGTGGGGGAAGCGAGCATGGCGGACCGCTATGCCTATATTCCGCTCATTGGAATCTTCGTAATGATTGCCTGGGGCCTTGACGATTGGGCGGAGGCGAGAAAAGTCCGCGCGGCTTGGCGGCTGATTCCGGCATTATGCGTGTTGACGGCGTTAGGCTTCGCGACCAACCGCCAGATGGGCTATTGGGAGAGCGATTACGATCTGTGGGCGCACACGCTGACGGTCGGGGAAAGTTCGTTTGCGCATAACGCTGTCGCTGCCGACCTCATGAATCCTGATTTGGCAATGACGCAGCATGATCTTGTGAGCTTCCCCACCGAGGAGAAGCGGATTGACGAAGCGCGCCGACACTTCGAGCGAGCGTTGAAACTGCGCCGGCCGCTGGCGGAGCAAAACCCTGGAGTGTATCTGCCGGAAATGGCGACGACGTTGACCAGCCTTGGGACCTTGGATCAACTCCAGAACCAGCAGGAAGAAGCCCGCGGGCACGATGAAGAAGCCTTAGGGATTGCCCGGAAACTGGTGCAAAAAGACCCGGACAAATACCGATCCTATCTTGTCGGACCACTAGTCAACCTTGGGGACCTGGATCAAAACCAGAACCGGCTAGACGAAGCTCGCCAGCACTATGAAGAAGCATCGCAAAGTTATGGAGCACTCGCGGAGCAAAATCCAGTTGTATATCTGCCGCAAATGGCTGCGACATTAAGCAACCTGGCGGACGTGGAGCGGCGCCAGAACCGTTTGGACGACGCGCACCGGCATATCGAGGACGCTCTGAAGGCTTACCGTGAACTGGCGCAGCAATATCCGGACATATACCTGCCGAGTCTAGCGAGGACACTGTATAACCTGGGATTCTTGGATGGCATGCAGAACCACATCGATGACGCGCGCCCGCACTATGAGGAAACTCTGAACTTGTACCGTCAACTGGCCCAACGGAATCCAGGGGCGTACTTACCCTTCTTGGCGATAACTCTTAGTGACTTGGGCAGCCTGGATCAACTGCAGAACCGGACCGAAGACGCCCGCCAGCACTGGGAGGAGGCGTTGAGGGCTTACCGTCAACTGTCTCAGCATGTTGGCGCGGAGTACCTACCACAACTTGCCCTAACATTGAACAACCTGGGTTTTATCGATAGACGCGAGAACCGGATCGAACCAGCCCGGGCCCACTACCAGGAGGCCCTGATCATCCTCCGAAAACTGTCCGAGCATGATAAGAGATATGGGAGTGAGACTGTCAAAGACGAAGCAATGCTGAAAGAACTGGACAGGAAAGCCCGCGTCCGATAGCCAAATGAGCCGAGCCCGAGCCACGGCAACAGCTCACGAGAGGGTGCTAAAGAACCCGATGAGACGAAACTCCCGCCGGCAACGGAAGCCAGAAGCCCCTGACCGCAAACAAGCGGTGCCGTGGCAGCCTTCGCTTCGCCTCTGCGCGGCCCTTCTCCTTGCCGTAGTGGCGATCTTCGCGAGTATCCGCATTCGCCTGCGTGACGTGCCGCTGGAGCGGGACCAGGGCGAATATGCCTACGCCGGCCAGTTGATTCTGCAGGGCATACCTCCTTACCAACTGGCTTACAACATGAAGCTGCCGGGCACATATGCGGCGTACGCACTGATTATGGCCGTATTGGGTCAAACCGCAGCCGGGATTCACCTCGGTGTGCTGCTGATCAATGCGAGCACGATTGTGCTCATGTTTTTCATGGCAAACCGGCTTTTCGGAAGGATCGCTGGTCTCGTGGCAGCGGCGAGTTACGGTCTGTTGTCCACCAGTTTTTCAGTGAATGGTCTTGAGGGTCACGCTACGCATTTCGTGGTCCTACCGGCCGTAGCTGGGCTGCTAGCCATGCTAACCGCAATTGAACACAAAAAAGCCTGGCTGTTTTTCCTCAGCGGCATTCTGCTGGGCATGGCGTTCCTGATGAAGCAGCCCGGGATCTTCTTCGCAATTTTTGCGGGACTGTATTTGCTCCGGAGTGAGTGGACCCGGCCAATTCGACCGAAAAATCTCCTCACGCGGTTCGGACTCTTCGCTCTGGGCGTTGTCATACCCTATGGACTCACGTGTTTGATTTTGTGGAGGGCTGGCGTATTTTCTAGGTTCTGGTTCTGGACTTTCTCCTATGCGCGCCACTACGGTTTCACCGTTGGCCGTGGCTTGCAGGAGTTGAGCCAGGTGTTTCCTCTCGTGGCCGGACCTTCCGCTCTAGTTTGGCTGATGGCCGCGGTGGGACTGACTGCTTTCCTCTCGAATGCCGAGGCGCGCCGCCATAGCGGATTCTGCATGGGATTTCTGTTTTTCTCTTTTCTGGCGGTTTGTCTTGGATTTCGTTTTACGCCGCATTACTTCATTATGCTGTTGCCCGCAGTGTCCTTGCTGGTTGCCGTGGCAGTAAGTGCGGCCACCTCCGCTCTGACGGAGCACAACAAGTCAGCGTTTCTAAGGATCGTCCCCATCACAGCATTCCTGATCGCGTTCGCGATTTCAATTTTCGGACAACGGGAGCTATTGTTTGAAATAGATCCGGTAGATGTGCCACGAGCCATCTACGGAATGCAGCCGTTCCCGGAGGCTCTCCAGGTTGGGGAATATCTGCGCAGCCACAGCGCCCCAAATGCTCGCATCGCCGTCCTCGGGTCCGAACCCGAGATTTACTTTTATGCGCACCGGCAGTCCGCCACGGGATACATCTACACCTATGCCCTTATGGAGGAGCAACCCTACGCCCGCACCATGCAACAAGAGATGATCTCGGAGATCGAAGCCGCTCGCCCGCAGTTTGTCGTTTTGGTGAACGTCGCGCCGTCCTGGCTTGACTCGCCTAAGTCAAATCGGAACATCTTCACCTGGATGCAGCGGTACCTCCCGGACCATTACGAACCGGTGGGTGTTGCAGATATACAGAACATCGACCACACGGAATATCGCTGGGCAGAAGAAGCGTCACACTATCGAACACGCTCTCCGTGTGTGGTTTGGGTCCTACAGCGTAAGGCCTGAAGTACTGCTCAGGATGGCCTCGGTGCATGTCCTAATCCCTCGATGTGCTGCGTGCCAGACGGCTTACATCGCTCCTCGGCGGGCCCGTGGAGACCGTGCGCTGGTCAATTCCGAAGTTGTTGAGTAGCGTCATTTCTCGTCTGTGTACAATCAGGTTGACGAATGAGCCGCACCCAGACGCTCGCAAAAGCACGTGCCCAAAGCCGCAAGAGGCCGCAACCAACAATGCCTCCTGGGACGGGGTCGGTCCTCACCGGCAAGAAGCTGAATGCCGTTCTTGCTGGTTTGCTGGGGGTCGCGACCCTAATCCTTTACAGCCCGGTGGTTGGGTACTCATTTGTCGTCCTGGACGATCATGACTACGTCGTCGCAAATCCCCACATTCGCGGTGGCTTTTCATGGAAGACAATCAGGTGGGCATTCATGTCCACCGACTCTTCGAATTGGCACCCGCTGACGTGGCTTTCGCATGCTCTAGACTACCAACTCTTTGCCTTGAACCCTGCGGGCCATCATTTGGATAGCGTGCTGATTCACGCTCTCAATGCAGCGCTGTTATTTCTGGTGTTGGCTTGGGTTACAAAGCGCGTGGGTCCGAGTCTGCTGGTAGCAACGCTATTCGCAGTGCATCCGCTCAACGTGGAATCGGTGGCATGGGTGGCGGAGCGGAAGAACGTACTGAGTACGTTGTTCTTTTTCCTGGCAATCGGAGCGTATGCGTGGTATGCGCAGAAGCCACAATGGAAACGTTATCTGGTGGTGGCAGCGCTGTTCGGGGCGGGACTGATGGCCAAGCCGATGGTCATTACCTTGCCGTTTGTCTTATTGCTGCTGGACTATTGGCCGTTGGGCAGAACGCCCGGCAGTCCGGCTTCTCCTATCGGCGCTCCACAATTGACAATATCCAAACTGGCGCTCGAGAAGATGCCGTTGCTTGTTCTCTCGGCTGGCAGCGCATGGATCACCCTGGTCGCGCAACGAAGTGCTTATTCAGTGCGCAACTTAGAAGAGTACCCGCTCGCCATCCGAATCAATAATGCCATCGTCGCCTACGGGTTATATCTGTGGAAGATGCTTTGGCCAACACGCCTGGCTGTGCTCTATCCCCATCTGGCCAATACGCTGCCGATGGGGCAGGTCGCATTGTCCGCTCTGATTCTGGCTGGGATTACGACGTTGGTGTTAGCTTTTCGCCGCAGGCGCTACTTGCCGGTTGGATGGTTCTGGTTTCTGGGTACGCTAATTCCGGTCATCGGCCTGGTGCAGGTGGGAGGGGCCGCGATGGCAGATCGCTATGCCTATATCCCCCTGATTGGAATCTTCGTAATGATCGCATGGGGCCTTGACGATTGGGCGGAGATAAAGAAAGTTCGCACGCTCTGGCGCGTAATTCCGGCATTGTGCGTCTTAATGGTGTTGGCCTTCGTTACTCTGCGCCAGATGAGCCATTGGGAGAACGAGTACACCTTGTGGGCGCACACAGTGGCGGTGACTGAACGAAATGGTTTTGCACATGCCTCCTTGGCGGCTGCGATCATGAATCCAGACTTGGCCGCGGTCCTGAATACACAGGAGGGCCTGGATACGGAGGAGAAGCGAACGGAGGAAGCTCGCCGGAACTATGAGGAAGCCTTAGTGGCTTACCGCCAACTTGTGCAGCGGAATCCCGACACGTACCTGCCGGACATGGCTACGACATTGAGCAACCTGGGGAACGTGGCTCGTCTCCAGAACCAGACTGAAGAAGCACGCCAGCATTACGAAGAAGCATTGCGGTACTACCAACAGCTGACGCAGCAGAATCCAAGCCCGCATTGGCTGAACATGGCCACGACATTAAGCAACCTCGCGGCGGTGGAGGAGCTCCAGAACCGTTCGGACGAGGCGCACCAGCACTACGAGGAGTCCTTGAAAATCCGCCAGCAACTGGCCCAGCAAGACCCGGACAAGTACCTGCCGGACGTTGTCGACATACTGATCAAACTGGGGTTCCTGGAAAGGTTCCAGAAGCAGCCGGACAAGGCCTATTTGGACTTCGAGGAGGCTTTGAAAATCGGCCGGCAACTGGCCCAAAAGGATCCGGGTAGATACCTGCCGAGTCTGGCCAACAGACTGGTCAACCTCGGGAACTTCGAGACCGAACAGCACTGGATGGACCGATCCCGCCAGCATTACGAGGAGGCGTTACAGATCTACCGGCAACTGGCGCAGGAGAACCCTGAATATTCGCGAAATGTGGCTGCGACCTTGAATAACCTCGGTCTCTTGGAGCGAGACCAGAAACAAAATGGCCAGGCGTATGTGCACTTCGAGGAAGCTTTGCAGGTCTATTCTCCACTGGCCCAGCAGAATCCGGCCACGTATTTGCCCAATGTGGCGGCGACGTTAAACAATCTGGGGAGACTTGATGGAGTCCAGAACCGGATGGACGAGGCGCGCCAGCACTTCGAGGGCGCTCTAAACATCTACCGGCAACTGGCCCAGCGAGATCCGAACCCGTACCTTCCGGATCTCGCAGGTACACTCACCAGCGTTGGTTACCTGGATCAAGTCCAGAAACGGATTGAAGAATCTCGCGTCCACTACACCGAGGCCGCGGCTCTCTACCAAAAACTCGCCCAGCGCGACCCCGCGAAATACGGGGGCGACGCTGCCAGGGTCGAAGCCAACCTCCGCGAACTGGATAGGAAGGTCAACTCCCGATAGGGTAGACAGAATGAGCCGCGCCAAAACTATGGCGAGAACGCGTCCGCAGGTCCGAAGGAGCCGAAACTCAAAAGCATCCTCGATAACGATGCCATTGCTCGACGGCGAAAGCCTCAGGATCGTTCTCTGCGCATTGTTGGCGGGGGCGACCATCGCGCTTTACAGCCCGGTACTTTGGCATTCGTTCGTCGTCCTGGACGATCGCGATTACGTCGTCGCAAATTCCCATATTCATGACGGGTTGTCATGGAACACGGTCAAGTGGGCCTTCACGTCAACCGAAGCGGCCAACTGGCATCCGCTGACCTGGCTCTCGCATGCTCTCGACTATCAACTGTTCGCTTTAAATCCGGTCGGCCATCATTTCGACAGCGTGCTGATTCATGCTCTGAATGCTGTGCTTTTATTTCTGCTGTTGGCCTGGGTCACAAACCGCACGGGACCGAGCTTGCTGGTAGCGGCATTGTTCGCCCTGCATCCGCTCAACGTGGAGTCGGTCGCGTGGGTGGCGGAACGGAAGAACGTTTTGAGCACGCTGTTCTTCCTGTTGGCGATCGGTGCTTACGGGTGGTATGCCCAAAAGCCAGGTTGGCGTCGATACCTGCTGATGGCAGCGCTGTTTGCTGCGGGTTTGATGGCCAAGCCGATGGTGATCACGCTGCCCTTTGTCTTATTGCTGCTGGATTATTGGCCGCTCGAGAGAGTGCAGGTGGGCGAAACCAACGTGACCAACGCCGGGACGGAATCGGCCACCTCGAATGGCGTGCCGCGTGTGGCGCTGTCATGGTTGGTGGTCGAGAAAATCCCCTTGCTTTTTCTTTCGGCCGCGAGCGCATGGATCACGCTCGTCGCACAGCGGCCTGCCAAACGTAGTTTCGCAGATCTCGCGTTCAGCATACGAATCGAGAATGCGATTGTGTCGTACGGGTTATATCTCTGGAAAATGGCCTGGCCAGCACGGCTTGCGTTCTATCCCCATTCCGTAATCGCTCTCCCGGCATGGCAATGGATCTCGTCCGCGCTGGTCTTGATCAGCGTCACTGTGTTCGTGATTTGGTTTCGCAAAAAGCGCTACCTGCCGGTCGGGTGGTTCTGGTTTCTGGGCACTCTAATTCCGGTCATCGGACTGGTACAGGTGGGAGAGTACGCCATGGCGGATCGGTATGCCTACGTTCCTCTGATCGGAATCTTCGTCATGATCGCGTGGGGCCTTGCCGATTTGACGGAGGCAACTGAAGTTAGCGCTGTCTGGTTGGTAATTCCGGCGATCTGCGCTTTGGTAGCTCTAGGCAGCGTCTCGGTTCACCAGATGAAGTTTTGGGAGAGCGATTACGACCTCTGGTCGCACACGCTCGAGGGCGCGGAGACTCCTCTGGCGCTCAACGCCCTGGGTGTTGCGCTGATGCATCCCGACTCGGAAATGACGCGACACGACTTGGAGAACTTCGGAACAGAGCAGAGCCGGATGGACGAAGCCCGCCAGCATTTTGAGCGCGCCTTGCAACTGCGTCGGCCACAGGCGCAGCAAAATCCAGACGTATACCTGCCGGACATGGCCCGGACCTTGAACAACCTGGGCAATCTGGATCGACTCCAGAACCGAGCGGACGAAGCCCGCCAGCACGGTGAGCGCGCTCTGGAGATTTACCGGCAGCTTGCGCAGCAGAATCCGGACGTTTACCTGCCTTATCTGGCGGCGGCTCTAAGCAACTTGGGGACTCTGGATCGACTCCAGAACCGGATGGACGAAGCCCGCCAGCACTATGAGGAGGCCTTGAAGATCAACCGGGGACTCGCAGAACAGGATCCTTCCAAATACCTACCGAACATTGCGATGACGCTCAATGAGTTTGGGTTCCTGGATGCAATCCAGAATCGGATGGACGAGGCATACGAACACTATGACGAAGCATTGAAGATAGACCGGCGTCTGGCGGGGCAGAGTCCCGCGGCGTACCTGCCCGACCTGGCGATGACACTAACCAACTTCGGGCTGCTGGATGCGAGCCAGAACCGTTTGGACGAGGCGCGCCAGCACTATGAGGAGGCATTGAAGATTGACCGGCAACTGGCGCGGCAGAATTCCGCCGTATACCTACCCAACGTGGCGATGACGCTAAGCAACATAGCGAGAGCGGATCGACTCCAGGACCGGCTAGACGATGCCCGTGAACATTATCAGGAGGCCTTGAGTCTTCTGCAGGGGTTGTCTCAGCGGGACCGAAGATATGATGGCGACGTTGCCAGGATCCAAGCGAGCCTGGAAGAGCTAAGGAAGAGAGGCCTCCAGAACTGAGGAGCCCGATTTGGCGACCATCCCGCCGGAATCGTGCTAAAGGTTTGAGTGGCTTGTGGAGGCGCGGTCAGCAAACAACTGCGTGAGTGATGTCATTCTTGCCCGATCTTTTTACCTGGTACATCAGTTCATCAGCCTTTTTCATCAGTTCTTCTACCGAAGCAGGCTTGGTTGAGCAAGTCACAAGGCCAATGCTGAAAGTCACTGGCCACTGGTTCTGCCGCATGGCATCAAGCAGGCAATGGTTGAACTTCTCGGTGACGAATCGAGCGGCGTCGGAGCGCGCTTCTGAGAGCAGGACGGCAAACTCGTCACCCCCCATCCGGGCGATCATGTCGGTTCGTCGCAGGTTCTTGCGGATGGTAGTCGATACGGTGTGCAGCACAGCGTCACCCGTCTCATGCCCCAACTGGTCATTCACCCGTTTTAGGTTGTCCAGATCAATGTAGGCGACACTGAGAGGCCGACCATACCGTTTCAAGCGGCTGAGTTCGCCTTCCAGGCATTCGAAAAAGGCTCGCCGGTTTGCGGCCCCGGTCAAGGAATCGATGCGTGCCAGCTGCTCTTCCCGTTGCAGTCTGAGTCTCAACTCGAACAGTACCTGCACCTGACGGGCCAGACCTTCTAGCAATTTTTTTTGCGTCGCGTTCAGTTTCCGGGGTACACGATCCATGACGCACAGCGTGCCCAGAACGTGGTTGCCGTCGGAAGTGAAAAACGGCATACCAGCATAAAATCGGATTTTCGGCTCGCTGGTCACCAGCGCATTGTCCGCGAAGCGTGTGTCTTCGGTAGCGTCCCCCACAATAAACAGATCCGGCTGCAGGATTGCCTGGCGACAAAAGGGAGAATCCCGAGAGGTTTCGGAAGCCGTCAAGCCAACCTTGGACTTGAACCACTGGCGACCTTCAGCGACGAGGCTAATCAGAGCGATCGGAGTGTGGCAGATCCGGGACGCAAGCAGCGTGAGCTCATCAAAGTGACATCTCGAACTCGTGTCCAGGATTTCATCGAGCAGCATGGCTTCGAACTGTTCGCGTTCGCTGGGTGGCAGCGGAGCAACTTGTTCTCCTGAGGCCAGGCTGGGCACCATTGAGAGTTGGGTTGGGCGAGGGCAGAAATTTGGCTGCATTCAGGACATTGTTCGCCGCGAGCGGGAGCCGCACAAGTTACTTTCGTGCGACTCCCGAGGGTTCACGGTCCCATATTTGTCTGTGCGGTGATTGAGCACTTCGTCGCGAAGGGTACTCTAAGCCCTTGTTAAAGCGTGAAGCGGCAATGCCACCGCCACCACACCACGTTGGATGGTTTCCCCGACAGTTCGAGATCCCCGAAAGCCCCCACGCGCAGAATTCGATTCGAGCATGAAAGCGCGTGGTACGAAAACCCGGCCGCGGTGAAGTCCGTTTTCTTGACATCGCCAGGATTTGCCCCTGAAAAAGCAACGGGACTCCGTACCTCACCTGCGAATGGCCCGATGATCATCCTCGTCGTCGATGAGATGGATCATGCTGGGCACACAAAAAGGCCGGACGATTTTGCTGTTCGGCCAAGTCAAAATTTTACCTTTCTCGTGTGAAAACTCTATGCCGCGTCCGCGAGAGGGGTGCATAGTTCTCTCCAAACTCGCCGTCGAATGGAATCATAATTGCCGCCATTGCTACCGAGACTGCCAATACAGCCGATACAGCCGGCGTCTTGCCTAATTTGAGCTGACTCCAGTAAGTGGTCAGATCACCGGGCTTGTAGCCACCGCCCAGTTCGACCAGCGCGATACATTGGCCGGATCCGTCCACGCCGATGGGGAAGCCATAAAACGTGGCGACTTGCAATGGCGTGTAGGGACTACTGCGCACCCGCCTCGACGCGCAAAGCCTCAGCCCTCTCCCGTTCGGCGTCCGTCTTGTTCCCCAGTTCAGCATATGCATCCGCGAGGAACCTGCGAGGCGAAGGCTTTTCGGGATGCAGCGCAACCGCTTTCTTGAGCCTCGGTACGGCCTCCGTGGCGTCTCCCAAAAGCAGCAGAGATCGACCAAGAAACAGGTTGGCATAGAAGTTGTCCGGATTGACTTTGAGCACCTTCTTGTACTGCTGAACAGCCAGCGGCACACGGCCCGTGTGGCTGTATGCGCTCGCCAGTTCGAGCCGCCATTCCTGCGATTGCGGCATGGCTGCTACCACTTTCTCGAACTCGGGAATAGCCGCGGCAAAATCCCGCTTTCCTTCCAAGGCTAGACCCAACTCGATCCGGGTGATCGTGGCGTTCGGAGCTAATTTCACGGCCTGGCGGAAGGCAAGCACTGCTTTGTCGTATTGTTGCAGCGTCCGATAGCAATCACCGAGCTCGAAATAGAGAGTGGGTATGCCTGCGTTCCTGGCAATGGCTTGCTGCAGCAAGGCAAGTGCGGCGTCGAAGTGCTTCGCTTTCATTAGCACGCCGGCCTGGTGGACCTCTCCGACAACCTTGATGTTGTCCTTGGGATCGGCTCCCTGGCTGACGGTTCGAGCCTTTGAAAAATCGTTCCCCGCAATATATCCCAGCGCGATCAGCTTCTCCTGCGCGGTCGGGTCCTCCACCACGGCGGGAGATTCTGGATTGCTGCTCGTCTTCCGTCGAAATTCGGCGAGCCGGTCCCCGATCGTTTCGGAGACCGCCGTCATTTCCGTTGCCAGGTTGTGTTCCGCCCTCGGGTCTGCCTCCTCATCATACAGTTCCCGTCGCGGAGCTTGGATGTACAGATACTTTCCCGCACGCAGCGATTGCAGCGCGCTCCATCCATAACCAATGTGCGGATAATCCGACTGCGCATAGGCTGGCCGGTCTCGCCAGGTATCCACAGCGCGGCTTTCCCCCTGAATCAGTTCCAGAAGGGACTCCCTTTGCACCCGGGCCGGAACATCGATCTTTGCCGCTTGCAAGATCGTCGGCATCACATCCAGGAGTTCTACCCGGTTCTTGATTCGCTTCCCCGCCCCCGCCTCGGCTGGCAGCTTGATGAGCAGCGGCACATGGATGGTTTCATCGTAGAGAAAGACCCCATGCGTATCTTCTCCGTGTGCACCGAGTGACTCTCCGTGATCGGCCATGACTGCAATCAGCGCTCTGTCGTACAATCCGCGAGTTTGTAAGGCCTTCAGTAGGGTTCCAACGACCGAATCCTCGTACGCGACCCCTCCGTCGTAAAGCTCGGGCGCGAAACGAGTCCGGTACGGCTCGGGCGGATCGTAAGGATCGTGTGCGTCGAACAGATGCACCCACAGGAAAAATGGACCTTTGGGGTGTTGATTCAACCAGTTCAGATCGTGCCCGACTACCTCCGAACCCCGCCTCATGGTGCTCAGGCGGAGGTCATGCCACACGTCCTGCGCGTGGAAAGGAGCATCGTAAGTGTCAAAGCCGCGATCAAAACCAGGAGCCCCTACGGACGCATCCAGCGCCAGGGAGCCGAGAAATGCCCCAGTTCGATATCCATGGTCGTGCAGGATGGCGGGCGCATACGGCAACTCCTTCTCCAGCGAGTATGCAAAGTCGAGCACGTGGTGGAACTGGGGATAAGTGCCAGTCAGAATGCTGGCGTGCGAGATCGTTGTCATCGGGGCCTGCGCATAGGCGTGCGTGAACACGACCGATTGGCGAGCGAGCACATCCAGGTTCGGTGTGAGCCCTCGCGCCGAACCGAGGAACCCCATCCGGTCTGCGCGTGTTGTGTCGAGCGTGATTAGAATGATGTTGGGAGGCGCAGCTGTTCCAGCCAGGGCGCTCGCCACCAGAATAACCACCCACAACAATCCCTGAATTAAATGACCAGTCCCTGACTGCCCGAACCGTATCACATGAATCTCCGTGATCCTGAAGCGCTGTTGCTGATGCAACCTAGAGCTCGCAGACGACGTTTGCAGCAGGCGATGGAAAACGAAAGTTGCCCGTACGAAACCGTGACTGCGAAAAAAGTTGGGAGTTTTCAGAGAGACGAATTGCGGAGAATCAGCAACGGAGGGTGGTGTCGCATCCAACCGGGCTGGCCTGCCGGAGCCCAGCTAACGGGAGGGTCACCCAAGAGAAAACGAAGACCGAGGGAATTGGGTAGAACTGCAGAGGGCTCTGAGCCACCTTCGCGATTCCCAACAGCAACTGATGCGCCTGATGCGCCGCCATAAGGGCAGTAGCCGGACCGTTCACCACGGAGTATGGACCAGTCGATCCCGGCAAAAGGAAGATCAGTAAAACGCCGAGAACGGCAACAAGACCCAGTCCGGTTATGGTTTGGCTATGAATCATCAACGTTCCTGAACGTTCGGCGCAATTATAGTGCAACATTGGTCTCGATTTCGCGTGGTAAATGGCCGGTAGTAATTGAAGCTTAGCCGATACCTGCGGCCCCGACTATCACTTGCTGTTTACCGGATAGTTGCCGCAAACAGCCTTAGCGCGAATCTGCGCCATCTATTTCGCCCTGCAAAATATCCTCAGCCCGTCCTAGGTCCTTGGGGGTAGAGATCCGGGGGCACTGGCAACCCCGCCGAGGCCACCTGAAATCTAGCGCACAGGTTCTTGTGACCATGGCGAAGCATTCTTTTACCCAATTGGCTACGCCAGCAACCTCTTGATTTCCATCCCAACGCCCAAAGAATGGCCGAAGCTGCGTGGTGCGCCGGCGAGCAGAATAAATACTGGGAGCTGCGCGACACCATGATCACCAACTCCGATCTCAGTAAAGAAGGCGATCGCGAAATACGCGCAGACCAACGCCCTCGATCTGGCGAGCTTCCAGGTCTGCGCCAAGCGACAAATACAAAGCCGAAAGCCAGAAGAGTATCGCCGACGACGGGTCGTCGGGCGGGCACTCAATCCAGTCTGGTCGCCCGGATGGAAGACTGAAGGTGTATGCGGGCACGAAATGCGCACGTTCGCTCCGCTTCTGGCCTTAGGCCCAGACGGAACCAGCCTCAAATTGCCCGAGATCGCCTTGCGGCGCTTCGGCGAGCGCGTCCGCTTCTCGCCTGATGGCAAGAGTCTGATCTACATGCAGGGACTACTCGATCTCGCCGCGATGAAGTCGTGCCCGATCACCAGGCTGCAAAGCTTTGCCACCATGCGGACCTTCGACATCGCAAGCGACGGAAAACAAATCGTCTTCGACCATCCGGACGAGGAACTTGAGGACAGAGTCGGTAGTACTGTTGTCATCCACATTGTGTTAGTCGACTATCGGATGACGATCTGGATCCCCCTTCAGAAACAGGGTTTGATTGTCCGAAGAGTCGTAGCGGCTGCCATGAGAAACGAGAAGGCGCGGAGCTTGAGAACACGGTCCGCGGTACTGGTGCTATCCGCTTTTTGTTGGCTGACCAGTGCCGATGCGCAACTTACTCCCAGCGCCGACGCCTACATCGACACCGCGTCGCCCTCGACAAACTACGGCACCAGCTCGGTGCTTGATGTCGAGAGCTCGCAGACGACTTACATTCAGTTTAATCTCTCGTCGATTCCAAGCGGATATACCGGCGCCGATATCACCAA
This sequence comes from Terriglobales bacterium, assembly GCA_049300475.1. Taxonomy (GTDB): domain Bacteria; phylum Acidobacteriota; class Terriglobia; order Terriglobales; family Acidobacteriaceae; genus Acidiflorens. The sequence goes on from JBAQJU010000187.1 coordinate 14,550, forward strand.
GGCCACGCTGAAACTCTATGTCAATGCCGTGACCACGGCGGGCAACTTAAATGTCGACTACGTTAATGGTGCGTGGTCGGAAAACACGATCGACGCCAGCAACGCTCCTCCTTCGGGATCGACGATTGCCGGCGTATCGCTGACCACGGCGGACACCAACAAGTACATCTTGGTCGACATCACTTCGGCAGTGCAGGCGTGGCTCGACGGAACCGAGCCCAGCGATGGTATCGCGCTGGTCGGCAACAGCCCGCTGAGCGCGAGTTTCGACAGCAAAGAAAGCACGACGACGAGCCATCCGGCCGAACTCGACATCGTGTTTAGCGGGGGTGGCGGGATCACCGGCGTGCTCACCTCCGGCGGCAGCGGATTGATGGGCGGTGGGACCAGCGGCTCGCTCAGCCTGTCTCTGACCAATGCCTGCACGGCGAATCAGGTGCTGCGGTGGAACGGCGGCGCATGGGTATGCGCTGCGGTCGGTACCGGTACGATCACCGGGGTAGTCGCCGGGCCAGGATTGGCAGGCGGTGGTGTCAGCGGCAACGTCATGCTGGCGGTACCGAACGGTGGCATCGCCAATGACATGCTGCAGAGTTCGTCGTTGACTGTTACGGCCGGTACGGCACTCACCGGCGGTGGAACAGCGGTTCTGGGCGGGAGCACGACCCTCAACCTGGACACAACCCAGGTGCCGTTGTTGAACGCCAACAACACATTCACAGGCAGCCAGACGTTAACCGGCGATGCGTTACTGGCAAATTCGTCACTCACAGTGGCCGTGCCCAACGATGGAACGACCGGAACCACCCTGAACTACCTTGCGAAACTGATAGGAGGCAACGCGGTTGTCGCGACCACTGCAGACACCTCCGGCGTGATCGGGGTGGTCGCGGGAGGCGCAGGCACCACGGGGAACGCACAGATTGCGCAAGTCGGACAAGTAAATTGTGCTTTTGATGGCGCCACGACCGCAGGGGATTACGCGATTCCCAGCGCAACTAAAGGCGGCGCCTGTCATGACGCCGGTAGTCCATACCCTACTTCCAGCCAGGTAATCGGGCGCGTGCTCTCGACCAGTGGAACGTCGGGAAATTACCCACTCTTATTATCCGTCGGAGCACAGCAGAAGTAGATCTGGAGCGTGCCATGAAGAACTCGTTAGCGGTATTGCTGCTCTCCACCGCATGCTTGTTGCCCGTCGCGCATGGGCAAATCACGCCCAGTGACGACGCCTACACGTTGTCCACGACGCCCACCAAGAACTATGGCAGCAGTACCGTGCTGGGCCTGCAAAGCGGGAAGGAAACGGTCTTTGTGCGTTTTGATCTGAGTTCCATTCCTTCCGGCTATACCCACGCCAACATCGCCAAGGCCACCCTGAAGCTGTATGTCAACACCGCCCCGAAGGCGGGCAGCTTTAATGTCGATTACGTGACGGGAGCCTGGAGTGAGCAGACCGTCACGGCGGGCTTGGAACCCGCCATTGGCGCGACGATCGCGAGCGGTGTGAACCTGACGACCGCCAGCAAGGGCCAATACATTTTGATCGAAGTGACCTCGGCCTTGGGCGCGTGGCTCGATGGCTCCCAGGCGAATGACGGAATTGCACTGGTCGCGAACAGCCCGCTGAATGCGAGCTTCGACAGCAAAGAGAACGTTGCTGCCAGTCACCCACCGGAACTCGACATCGTGTTTACCGGGGCCGGCGGGATCGCCGGTGTGCTCACCCCAAGCGGCAGTGGATTGATGGGCGGTGGGACCAGCGGCTCGCTCAACCTGTCTTTGACCAATGCCTGCGCGGCGAATCAGGTGCTGCAGTGGAACGGCGGCGCATGGGTATGCGCTGCGGTCGGTACCGGTACGATCACCGGGGTAGTCGCGGGGCCAGGATTGGCGGGCGGTGGTGTCAGCGGCAACGTCATGCTGGCGGTACCGAATGGCGGCATCGCCAGCGACATGCTGCAGAGCTCGTCATTGACTGTTACGGCCGGTACGGCGCTCACCGGCGGCGGAGCGGTGGTTCTGGGCGGGAGTACGACCCTTAATGTGGACACAACCCAGGTGCCGTTGCTGAACGCCAGCAACACCTTCACAGGCAGCCAGACGTTAGCCGGCAACGCGTTACTGGCAAATTCGTCACTCACGGTGGCCGTGCCCAACGATGGCACCACCGGCACCACTCTCAACTACCTCGCGAAACTGGTGGGAGGGAATGCGGTCGTCGCGACCACTTCGGACGCGTCCGGCGTGGTCGGGGTAGTGGCGGGAGGCGCAGGCACGACGGGGAACGCGCAGATTGCGCAAGTCGGACAAGTGAGTTGTGCCTTCGATGGCGCTACGACCGCAGGGGATTATGCGATTCCCAGCGCAACTATAGGCGGTGCCTGTCATGACGCCGGCAGCGCCTATCCTGCTTCTGGCCAGATTATCGGACTCGTGCTCTCGACCAATGGCACCTCGGGTAATTACCCACTCCTGTTATCCGTGTTAACACCGCAAGTGTGCAGCGGCCTCAGTTGCGGCTCCGGGCAGACCGCTTGCCCGGTCAGCGGTCCAACGTATTGTGCAAATATCACGCAGGACCCGAACAACTGCGGGGCATGCGGAAATGTCTGCTCCGCGGGAAGTGTTTGCTCCTCGGGCGTATGTGTCGTGAGCTGTCCGGCGGGAGAGACGAACTGTAGTGGCGCCTGCACGAACGAGCAGAATGATAATGCAAACTGCGGCGGGTGCGGAACCGAGTGTGCCCAGGGGCAAAAATGTTCCGCGGGCAGATGCGCTCTGACCTGCCCTTGGGGAGAGACTGCCTGTAGCGGTGCCTGCGTGAATCTGCAGTCGGATAATGCAAACTGCGGGGCATGCGAAATGGCCTGCCCCGCGGGAAATGTTTGCTCCTCGGGTACCTGCGCTCTGAGCTGTCAGGCGGGAGAGACAAACTGCGGCGGTACCTGCACGACCCTTCAGGCAGACAATGCAAACTGCGGCGGATGTGGGAATGCCTGCGCGCAAGGGCAGACTTGCTCAGGGGGAGTATGCACTCTGAACTGTCCGGCAGGAGAGCGTGCCTGCAATGGCGCCTGCACGAACCTGCAGACGGACAATGCAAACTGCGGTGCGTGCGGAACGCTCTGCCAGGCGGGAAATGTTTGCTCCGCAGGTAGATGTGGTCTGAGCTGTGAGGCGGGAGAGACAAACTGCGGCGGCACCTGCGTGAGCATGTCGACGGATAATGCCAACTGCGGTGCTTGTGGAAATGCCTGCTCGGCAGGGCATGTTTGCTCTGCAGGCACATGTGTCCTGAGCTGTCCAGCGGGAGAAACTAACTGCAATGGCACCTGCACCAGCACGCAGACGGATAATGCCAACTGCGGTGCGTGCGGCCTGGCCTGCGCCACAGGGCATGTTTGTTCCTCGAGTTTCTGTGCTCTGAGCTGTCAGGCGGGGGATACGAACTGCTCTGGGCTCTGTACGAACACGCAGTCGGATAATGCAAACTGCGGTGGGTGCGGAATTGCCTGCGCTTCGGGCCATGCTTGCTTCTCGAGTACATGTGTTGTGATGTGTGGGCCGGGAGTGACGGACTGCGCTGGTACCTGTACGAACACGCAGTCGGATAATGCAAACTGCGGTGCGTGCGGAGATGCCTGCGGCGCGGGGTATGTTTGCTCCTCGGGTGCATGTGCTCTGAGCTGTCAGGCGGGAGACAATAACTGCTCCGGACGCTGTGTGAACACCCAGTCGGATAATGCAAACTGCGGTGCTTGCGGAAACCAATGCGGCGCTGGCACGGGCTGCTATAACGGGGCATGTAGCGCGAGTCAGTAGTGCAAACAAAGGATAAAGGTATTACGGAAGAGCAGCTTTTGCCGCTCTTCCCAGTTTCGAGTATCAGAGAAAAAACATGAGCCGAGCGAATTTGAAACCAACTTTCTTGTCAGTCGTTGCATACACCGTGTTCTGCGCCGCGCTGGCGACCGCGCAGAATGTTCCTGCCGCACCCGTCGGTGGACCATCCAAGGCCGCTTCCACAACCACCGGCGCGCCGCCTGCCAAGACCGAGCCGGCAAAACCGAAGAAGACCAGCGCGGCCTCGAAAACGGTTAAGGCCGAATCCGTCACCATCAACATGCCTGAAGGCATGACCCGCGATCAGGCCGATGCCATCCTTGTCGAACTCAAGGCCATCCACCAGTTACTGCAGGCGCAAGGGGCCAAAGGTTCTGCAGGAGCGCCGCCGGCCACTGCCACCGCCGCCGCCCCCGCTCCCTCCGAGAAAGTTCACCTGAAAATGGCTTCGGGATGGCACTGGATGGGCCGCGCCGATGCTCCCGTCACCATCGTGGAGTTCACCGACTATCAGTGTCCGTTCTGCCGCAAGTATCACACCGCGAATTTTCCGGAACTGAAAAAGAATTACATCGATACCGGGAAAGTGCGTTTCGTGAGCCGCGACCTGCCCCTTGATTTCCATCCGAACGCACAAAGAGCGGCCGAAGCCGCGTGGTGTGCCGGCGAGCAGAACAAGTACTGGGAGTTGCGCGACACCATGATCACCAACTCCACCGATCTCAGTAAAGAAGCGATCGCGAAGTACGCGCAGACCGATGCCCTCGATCTGGCGAGCTTCCAGGCCTGCGCTGACGCCGACAAATACAAAGCCGAAATACAGAAGAGTATCGCCGACGCGGGAACGGTAGGTATCAGCGGCACGCCAAGTTTCGTGATCGGCAAGACGTCAACGGATGCCATCGATGGCGACCGAGTCGTGGGAGCCGTCCCCGAGTCGGTATTCGAGACCGAGATTCAGAAATTTATGACCGCCAAGTAGCCTCCGCTCATCTCACGGTCGCGGAGGGGTCGGAGG
>JBAQJU010000188.1:0-9227 GCA_049300475.1 Terriglobales bacterium
ACGCACCACCAATTCAAGAAGAAGGAAGAGAAACGCATTCATGGCAGATACAAAAAAACTAACCAAAGAAGAACGCAAGAAATCCAGACGCACCGCCCGCAAGAAGATCAAAGCGGAAAAGCCGAAGAAGCCACGCGATTACGCGCGCGGATCGAAAAAGCGCAAAGTGAAAAAGATGGTTCGCGGACAGGCCAAACGCTAAAACGAGCAGAAAGTCGCGAGCGGCGAGCTGTCGCCTCGCCGCTCGGCCAAGCGGATGAACAGGTTGTGGAAAAACTCGGTTTCGTATCAGGGCGTCGCTTTAGCGATGCCGCAAGCCGCTTGCTATGAATCGCCCCTTTAGGGGCTGAGGTCAGCATCTCAAAGCAGCGTCTTGCGGTACTTTGGATTGCATGAAGGCGGAAGGTGGTCCGCCGTACTTCGAGTCCATGTGAAGGAGACCAAGTCTCTTGGCACAATCAGTCACCGAAAATGATACGGCGGCGAAGCAATCCAGCAACCAGCTGCTGTGTTGCAAGTCGATCGACAAGCTGATCTCCGATTCGGAGAACCCGCAATCCCGGCTCAGCAAGACGCTCGGCCCCTGGTCGCTGACCGCGCTCGGCATTGGCGCCATTATCGGCTCGGGAATTTTCGTCCTCACTGGCACCGCCGCCGCCGGAGAGTATTTTCGCGCGCCTTCCATCCTGCACGCGCAGTTGCTCGATCTGGCCATAAATTTTCTGCGCACCGGCAGCACCGCCGGAGCGCTGATGCACGGCCGCCCGCCTGCTGGGCCGTCCATTGCCATTTCATTTTTCCTGGTGGCGATCGCCTGCAGCTTTGCCGGACTGTGCTATGCCGAACTCGCCTCCATGATCCCCATCGCCGGCAGCGCCTACACCTATTCCTACGCAACGCTTGGTGAAATTTTTGCCTGGATCATCGGCTGGGACCTGATTCTCGAGTACGTGGTCTCGAACATCGCGGTAGCGGTGGGCTTCGCCGGTTATGCCAAGGCGCAATTTGCGGCCTTCGGCGTGATCTTGCCCGACAAATGGGCGAGCCCCGTCTGGGCCTCCGGCCAGTGGACCGGCGCCTACTTCAATCTTCCAGGATTTCTGATCGTATTCATTCTCACTCTGCTACTCGTCCGCGGCGTGAAGGAGTCAGCCGAGACCAACAACATCATGGTCACGGTCAAGATCGGCGCCATCCTCACTTTTTTGGTGGTTGGCGGTATGCTCGTGAAGCCGGCGAATTGGACGCCCTTCGCGCCTTCCGGCTTTGCCGGAATTGTCACCGGCGGCGCAATTGTCTTTTTCACGTATATCGGATTCGATTCGGTCTCGACCGCCGCCGAGGAGTCGCGCAATCCGCAAAAGGATTTGCCCTTCGGCATCATCATGTCGTTGATCGTATGCACTGTGCTCTATGTCGGCGTCGCCGTGGTTTTGCTCGGCATGATGAAGTACACGACCTTCGTCTCCGGAGAAGCCGCCGAAGCCCCCGTCGCCTACGCGATGAAATACCTGGGAGTGCACCCGTTCTTCCGCTCCGTGATCGTCATCGGCGCGCTCACCGGCATGATCTCGTCGCTGCTCGTGTTCCAGTACGGCCAGGCGCGCATCTGGTACGCGATGTCGCGGGATGGCCTGCTGCCCAAGCTGTTCTCCGCCGTGCACCCAAAATATAAAACCCCGTATTGGTCGACTTGGATTGCCTGCTTCGCCGTCGGCATCCCCGCCGGCCTGGTCGATATCGGAGACGCCGCCGACCTCGCCAACATCGGAACCCTCTTCGCCTTCGTACTGGTTTCACTCGGAGTCATAATTCTTCGTCGCAAGCAGCCCGGCCGCCGGCGCGCCTTCCGCGTGCCATTTGTCCCCTGGTTCCCGCTCATCTCAGTTGTGCTTTGCGGAGGCCTCATGACCGGCCTCACCGTCATCACCTGGCTGCGCTTCGTGATCTGGCTGGCTCTCGGGCTGGTCATCTATATTTTCTACAGCCGCCACCACAGCGAGTTCGCCAAAGGGGCAGCGCGAGAGTAACGTGTGAATCCACCCCGTAAGTGAACTACAATTCGAGTATGGACGACAGTATCTCGTCTCGCTCTCTGATCACCGCTCTCCCCAAGGCTGAACTCCACCTGCATCTTGAAGGCTCGATCGCTCCGGCGACTCTCGTCGAACTTCGGCAGCGCCATGGCATGGAAGGCGCCACACTTGCCGAGGTCGAACAGTTGTACAAGTTCACCGATTTCATGGGCTTCCTCGTCGCTTTCAAGGATGTCACCGGCCACCTCCGCACGCCCGACGACTATGAACTCATCACCTACCGTTTGATGGAGCGGCTGAAAACTCAGAATGTTCTGCATGCCGAGGTGATCGTTTCTGTTGGCGTCTGCCTCTGGCGCAAGCAGGATTTCCCGGCGCTCTTCGAGGGACTCGAACGCGGCCGCCAGCGCGGAGAGGCCGACTTTGGTGTTTCTCTCTTGTGGATCTTCGATGCTATCCGCCAGTTCGGCGCGGAGAAGGCGCAAAGCGTTCTCGACCTCGCCATTCACTTTCATGATCGCAACGTCGTCGCTTTCGGCATCGGCGGCGACGAACTCAAAGGCCCTCCCGATCTGTTTCCAGCCGTATTTGCACGCGCAGCCGAACACGGTCTTCATCTCACCGCCCACGCCGGAGAAATCGCTGGGCCGGAATCGATCTGGGGCGCTCTGAATCTGAGAGCAGAGCGCATCGGCCATGGAATTACCGCCGGCCAGGATCCCGAGCTGATGGAAGAACTCGCCCGCCGCCAGATCCCAATCGAAATCTGCGTAACCAGCAATCTGCGCACCGGATGCTGTGCGGAACTGTCGCAACACCCCGTGCGCCGATATTTCGACGAAGGCCTGATGCTGACCCTCAACTCCGACGACCCCGCCATGTTTCGCACCTCGCTCGTCAACGAATATGAACTGGTGCAGCAGACCTTCAATTTTTCCGACGACCACCTGCGCGAACTAGCGCGCAACTCATTCGAAGCGTCGTTCCTCCCAGCGGAAAAGAAAGTCGAATTCCTGAATCTGTTCGACGCCGCAAACGTACGAGCGTAAGTTCGATTATCTTGTGGGGACAGCCGCCCTCGGCTGTCCAGACGGGCAAAGCCCGTCCAAATCGACGCACAGCAATTCCCCGGGGCCCAAGCTCAAGCGACATACGGACTAACAACGACATCGGCTTTGCGAACGACGAGCGACGAACAGCGAACGACGGTCCCGCGTCACACCACCCTGTGTATCCATCACACGCCATCGCTTTGCCGCGAGCCTATAATGTCTCCCTATGAAACTCGAAGAAAAAATTGCCGAACTCAAAAAGCGCGACCACCTGGCCGAAGAAGGCGGAGGCGAAAAACGCCGCGAACGCCAGCACAAAGAGGGCAAGATGTCCGCCCGCGAGCGCATCGAATTCCTGCTCGACGAAGGCACGTTCGAAGAGACGGACAAGCTTCGCACCCACCGCTGCCACGATTTCGGCATGCAGGAGCAAAAGTTCTACGGCGACGGCTTCATCACCGGCTACGGCCGCGTCGAAGGCCGCCTCGTCTTCGTCTTCGCGCAGGACTTCACCGTCTTCGGCGGCTCGCTCTCCGAAACCAACGCCCTCAAGATCGTCAAGATCATGGACCTCGCCGCCAAGATGGGTGCGCCCGTCATCGGCCTCAACGACTCCGGCGGCGCTCGCATCCAGGAAGGCGTGATGTCGCTAGCCGGCTACGCCGACATTTTTTTGCGCAACACGATTTACAGCGGAGTCGTCCCCCAGATCTCCGCCATCATGGGACCGTGCGCCGGCGGCGCGGTTTACTCGCCCGCCATCACCGATTTCATTCTCATGGTCGACCAGACCTCTTACATGTTCATCACCGGCCCCGACGTGATCAAGACCGTCACCATGGAGGAGGTCACCAAAGATCAGCTCGGCGGCGCGCACACCCACAACGAAACGTCCGGCGTCGCGCATTTTCTGTGTCGCGACGATGCCGAATGCCTGTCCATGGTCCGCGAGCTGCTGAGCTTTATTCCATCAAATAATCTCGAAGACGCGCCCCGCAAGCCCTGCACCGATCCCATCGATCGCATCGACGAAAAGCTGGACACGCTCATCCCCGAGCAGTCCAACATGCCGTACGACATGAAAGACGTGATTACGACGGTGGTCGATGACGGCTACTTCTTCGAAATTCACGAGCACTACGCGAAAAACATTGTCGTCGGATTCGCACGCCTGAACGGCAGATCGATCGGCATCGTCGCCAACCAGCCTGCCATGCTGGCCGGAACGCTCGATATCAATGCCTCGATCAAAGGCGCGCGCTTCGTGCGCTTCTGCGACTGCTTCAATATTCCGCTGGTGACCTTTGAAGACGTTCCGGGATTCTTACCAGGCACGCAGCAGGAATACGGCGGAATCATCAAGCACGGCGCGAAGCTGCTCTACGCGTTTGCCGAAGCCACGGTCCCGAAAGTGACGGTGATTACCCGCAAAGCCTACGGAGGCGCGTACTGCGTCATGGCCTCAAAGCACATCCGCACCGATGTGAACTACGCCTGGCCCAGCGCCGAGATTGCGGTCATGGGACCGGAAGGCGCGGTGGATATCGTCTACAAGCGTGAACTGGATGCCGCCAAGAATGGGGGCAGCGGCTCCGAGCGCGATCAACTGCGGCAGGCGAAGATTGAAGAATTCCGCAACCGCTTCGCCAACCCCTACATAGCCGCCGACCGCGGATTTCTCGACGCGGTAATCCAGCCGCGAGAGACGCGCAAGAAGCTGATCCAGGCGCTGGAGATGCTGCAGACTAAGCGGGATAAGAACCCGCCAAAGAAGCACGGGAACATACCGCTGTAGGTAGGTGTGGCAGTGTGGGCGCGGGCGACTCGCCCGCGCAGGGCCGAGGCCAGCAGAAAGTGTGGCGCGGGCCCCCCGCCCGCGAAAAGCTTGCGTTCTCCCAACCTGTCATCCTGAGCGGAGCGCGATGTTTCGCGAGTGCGAAACACCGCGCGGAGTCGAAGGACCCCTGGTATTTCACCCAGGACAAATATGCGTCAGGGAATTCTCCCCGTGCATCTGGGGTTCGCAGATAACGTCCCCTTCACTTACGGCACACAGATCATCGACCTGCGTCTGCGCGTTCCAGTTCGTCAAACACTTCATCCGCCGGACGACCCTGGCCTTTGCGAGCTTGCGCTAGGCCGCGTCGAATGCTGGCGTTCGGGCGGCTGGGCAAAGTGGGCGGCACTGTGCAGGTGAACAAAAGACGAATACAATCGCCTCAGGATTCAGGGTGCATTGCGTGAAGATTCCAGGATGGGCACAGAACGTGGTATCGAGCTTCGAGCACCGCACAGAGCCGCCTTATCTGGCATGCGAGATCGCCGATGCGTTGCTTGGTGTTCGCAAGAGTCAAGGCAACCTGAGCGACGAAGATTGGAAAGGTTTTCTCGCTGAGTGGTCAGCTTTTTTCTTTTTAGAGCGTCGGCGGGAAGACAGCGTCTGGGGCACGCATTTCGCGCCTTGGAGCTCGGGCAAGAAGGATGATGGCACCGACTTTTTTTCGCCAGACATCAGGGAACTGGGAGCCGACACTGTCGCTCACTGGGAAGAACGGGCCAGAACGTGCGCGAACCCCGTGATGCGAGCCAGATATTCCGACCTTGTTTGGGACTTGAAGCGCGCAATAACGGGACAAAGATCAAACCCTGATTACGCGCGGACCGCCATTGATTCGTATCTGAAGGCGGCCGAAGAGAAGTTCTACCCGATGGAGGTTGTTGGCATCCAGTGGCTTGGGCGGGCACTCGACCTCTCGCTCTCAATAAATGACTCCGAACGTACCAAGCGTGTTGCGGAATTTATGTTTGAGTTCTACGACAGAGTTGCACAACCCCAGTTCATGGGAACGTGGATCTTTCTATTTGACAATCTTTACGGACAGAAATTCGTGAGCACGGAGCAGGAATCGCGCATCGTCGCGAACCTCGAAGCGATGCTGTCCAAGACGTCGGACACCACATCTTCGGAGACTGGCGTCTATGCGACCCTTGATCCGTGGGGTGCCGAGGCAGCGGCGCAAAGGCTCGCGCAGCACTACCATCGATGCAACGATAAGCCAGACGCGGAACGGGTCATCAAGGCATATGGAAACGCCTTTGAATTCATGGCAGGCCAAGCCAATTCGATGATGGCGATGGCTTGGTTGCAGCCGGTGATCGAACGTTATGAGCAAGAAGGCCTGAAGGTCGAAGCAGAACAGGCTCAGTTATTGTCGGCTGAAAAAGGCAAAGACATCGGTGCCGACATGAAGCAAGTTTCGGTCATGGTTGAACTGACGAAGGAAGAGCAGGAAGAACTGGCAAATCTTGTCGAGCGACTTGTCGGCGGCGATGACCTGGGCGCGGCTTTGGGTCGAATTGCAAGCTATTTCATCCCGGAAGCGAATGACGCAAGAAAACTACTGGAGCAGATGCGTAACGATGCGCCGTTAATGAGCATCATCCCAATTAATATTCTTGCCAGTGACGGCCATACTACCGCGAAGGTCAGGTCGCTAGATGAGGATCCTGACGGCAGGTTGCATAGGCAGTTGGCTGAAACCGTCGGCTTCTACCAGCCGTTCCTAGCCCGCACGCTCGCGAGGCTTAGGGAGCAATATTCTCCTACCACTGAGAATGTTCTCAATTTCCTATGTCAATCTCCGCTTTTTACTGAAAACAGAAACGGCTTGCTCCAAGACGGCCTGCTCGCCTACGAACAAGAAGATTTCGTTAAGGCGATTCATGTGCTTGTCCCTCAGGTCGAGGACATTCTCCGGAGATTCCTGGGCCGCTTGGGTCGGCCCACTCTTAGAACTGTCAAGGGCCAGTCAGGCATTATGGATGCGAAGAGCATGAACGACGTTCTCCGCGATGAGCAAGTGCGAACGGTTCTAACCGAAAACCTATGGCGATACCTGGAGGTGGTTTACGTGGACAAGAGAGGCATGAATTTGAGGAACAACCTCGCGCACGGGCTGCTTGAGCCAAATGCTTTCAACCGGTACGTGGCCGACCGCGTATTTCACACCCTGCTTGCACTGAGCCTGATGCGAGCCGCGCAACCGAAGTGACACAGCGACTCCGGTGGATATGGGGCCGCGCCAGACTGCGCATGATGGTCAAGCAATGTCTTTGAACTCCCACATCGAATGGACCGACGCGACCTGGAACCCCGTTCGCGGCTGCGTCAAGATTAGCCCCGGCTGCAAGCACTGCTATGCCGAGACGTTTGCGGAGCGATTTCGCGGGGTCAAGGGACATCCTTATGAACAGGGGTTTGATCTGCGGCTGGTGCCTGAGAAATTGACGGAGCCGTTTTCCTGGCGATCTCCCAAGCTGGTGTTCGTCAACTCGATGAGCGATCTGTTTCAGACAGGAGTGCCGGACGACTACGCGGAGGCCGTCTCGCGCGTGATGGCCACGGCGAATTGGCACACCTATCAGGTGCTGACGAAGCGGTCGGAGAAGCTGTTGCACTTACTCAAAGGTCGGCTACGTTTTGCGGCGGCGCAGGAAAATATCCGGTGGGGCGTCAGCGTCGAGGATCGAAAGCATGGCTTGCCGCGCGTGGATCATCTTCGGCAAACGCCCGCGAAAGTTCGCTTCCTATCCATCGAACCTTTACTCGAAGAACTCGGCGAGATCAACCTATCAGGCATCACGTGGGTGATTGTCGGCGGCGAGAGCGGGCCGGGCGCGCGTCCAATAAAACGTGAATGGGTCGTTTCGATCCGCACTCAATGTCGCGAACAAAAAGTACCGTTTTTCTTCAAACAGTGGGGCGGCGTGCGAAAGGCGAAAAACGGCCGTCTGCTCGACGGCCGCACCTACGATGAATATCCTCGGCGCGTGGCCGTGCCGGTGCCAGACCGCGCCGACTGTGCGAGATTCGCATCTGAATTTCTACAGCAACAGCCTGTCGCAAGAGAACCGCTGGCTCAAACTCATCTGGTTCAACTCATCGCATAATCGTCAGCACTCTCGCTCGACCTCGGTGTGCGAAAGCAGAAAAGTCGAGCACCCAGTCAAGGGTCCCCCAAGCCAAGGCTGGCCGCTTCGCGATTTGCGCGGAGCGTGAGGACCACGACACCCTGCACCACACGAACTTCCATATTGCACACCTTGTCAAGCCCCGTTTCGCCCTCCAGAAATCACCAATCCCCTTTTGTTTGTTACGCCTGCCCACCTTGTACATACGTATGTGTATCGCAATAAATATTTTGTTCGCCTATGATTCGCTTTCAACGAGGGGTGTTAAAAGGAGAACATCAGACGAAAACTTGGACCGATCACCAGACCGGCGAAACACAAGAGAGGACAGATCAGTCTCGCGGAAGAAAAAAACAAAGACAAAACTAAGGAGGGGTTGGGCCGAGGCTCGTAACCCAAACAAAAATAGAGAGTCCCGAGGTGATGTTGAACTCATTCCTCTCGGCCAGTAGCTCGCGTTTAGACCCTCGCTGACCTTATTCCTACAACTCCCTTGCGGGTTCATTGTAAGCCGATCTTGCTCGGGCTCCGGGCTCACCGCCAACCGGATAAATCAGTCCAACGCCTCGGGACTCTATCCTGCCTTCGACATTAGCTCCTGTTCGCCTCAACCAGCACTCAGCTATAGACCCTTGCTCACCCTCTCAAACTTACCTCGCGGTTGTCTGAGTGACTTCGCTTGAGCCCCGGACCTCGCACCAACCGGGTAAACTTCAGAACGTGTCAAAGAACGATTATGTTTCTACCACGCCTGTTTTTATCGTCAATCGAATTCATGGGTTTCTAACTTCTTACTTTTCAATCATGTGCGCGTCGTCCACAGGCCGGTGACGCAGAAATTGTGCAGTTGCAGGCCAGCATGCTCGTCAGAGCCTGTATTTATGCGGCTTCTTGCGACCATTCGCAACCTGCGCCGAGCGGGTTGCATTGAAGCGCGCTGATTCTCGTTGTGCAAATCTTGCGACAATGTAGTTGGGGCGCGGGCTTTGGGCGCCGCGCCCGTCGTTCCATCGCCCTCCTGTAGAATGCTGACCGATCGTGAGTTCCCCAAAAAATGACGACTGACGACTTCACTCGCGCTGAATCTGCTGCTTCGTTTGTTCTTTCGCAAACACAATTGCGTCCGCGCATTGGGCTCGTGCTTGGCTCCGGCCTCGGAGCATTTGCC
>JBAQJU010000189.1:0-17697 GCA_049300475.1 Terriglobales bacterium
CCGGCTATGCAACAATCGTTGCCATCGTTGCCAACACGGGGGCTAAAGGCGATTGACGCTTTCCTGAAGGAGTGGATCGAAATATGACAAAACGTTATGCGCAGCAGCCATTGCAACAGCCGTATTCCTATTCGTGGAAGCTGGGCGGCGTGTTTCGTGCCCTTGTTCTCCTGCTTCTCGTCCTGGTCGCCGTGAGCGCGTCGGCCGAGCAGGAAAAGTCCGGCGGCGTTCCCAGCTTTCAGATTTCATATTCGAGCGCCACTAGCTCCGGCCCGATCACTGGTCGACTGATCCTAGTGCTCGCATCCAAGGGGAGTCCGGAGCCAAGGCTTACCGTATCGCCCACCGGTTCCGCCATCTTTGCTGTGGATATCGAAGCTCTTCAGCCGGGTCAATCCGCAACCATAGACGCGACAGCTCTCGGCTATCCAAAATCTCTCAGCGATCTGCCGGCCGGGGACTATTTTGCTCAAGCCATAATCAACGTTTACACCCAGGTTCACCGTTCCGATGGCCACACCATCTGGGTTCATCTGAATGATGGCAAACAGGAGTTCTTTAACAACGCGGCGGGAAATCTTTATAGCAGCGTGCAACAGGTTCATCTCGGGTCCGGCGGGCAATTCAACATAACCATCGACCATGTGATCCCGGCAGCCGAAACTCCCGCCGATACAGAATGGGTGAAACACGTTCGCGTTCGCAGCGAAAAGTTGTCGGCATTCTGGGGCCATCCGATCTATGTCAATGCGACCGTGCTGCTTCCCAAGGGCTACGCGGAGCACCCTGAGGCTCGTTATCCCACTGTCTATACGATGGGGCACGAAGTGCCGTTTACCTTCGATCCGAAGCCCGGACCTCCGCCCACTGAACAGCAAAGTGAGGCGCGCGGTCTGGAAAGCGGTTACCAGTTCTACCAGTCTTGGACCGCGGATCATTTTCCCCGGGTGGTCGCGGTATCTTTTCAGCAGCAGACCCCATTCTTTCCCGATTCCTATTCTGTGAATTCGGTGAATCAGGGCCCGTACGGCGATGCCATGATCGAGGAAGTGATCCCATACCTGGAATCGCACTTCCGGATGATTGGCAAGCCATATGCCCGATTAGCGGAGGGCGCATCCACCGGAGGCTGGCAGACGCTTGCGCTGCAGCTTTATCATCCCGACTTCTTCGGCGGAGTTTGGGATTTGCAGCCTGACCCAATCTCTTTTCGCCATTACCAGTTGGTGAATATTTACGACGACGCCAACGCGTTTTCCATTCCTTCGGGTCCATTCACCACTGCGATGCGCCCCATGCAGCGGACGACAGAAGGCCAGGTTACGTTCACGCTTCGCGACTTGAGCCAGTTCGAAGCAGTGTTAGGAAGTCACGGGCGTTCCGGCTTTCAACTCGAAGCGTGGGAGGCGATCTATGGTCCAATCGGACCGGATGGATATCCTGTGCCTTTGTGGGATAAGGCGACGGGGCAAATCGATCGCTCGGTCGCCAGCTATATGCGCGACCACGGTTACGACTTACTCGAATACAGCAAACAGAACTGGAGCACACTGGGCCCGAAAATCGTGGGCAAACTCCATTTTTTTTGTGGGGACATGGACAATTATTACCTGAACCTGGCGGTCTACGATTACCAGGCATTCCTCAAGAAGACTGAGGCGCCCCACTACGAAGCGGAATTCACATTTGGCCGCCCCATGAAAGGACACGGGTGGCACGCGTTCACATGGGCGGAGATGGTACAACGAATGGCTACTTATGTGAAAACGAACACGCCGGCGGGAGACGATAGCTCCTCCTGGAATTACTAGGGAAGCTCTGACTAAGTGTCGGCACGAAGCATAAACCCCGGGGTTCACGGAGGCGCACGGGAAACCCCGGGACTTAATCAGAACTTCCTTCCTTCCTTCCGCTTACCGAGAGCAAGGGGCAGATGCTTTTTTGTGCTTGTATGAGGATCCTCGATTAACCTTTTGGAAGGCGGTTTCCGTGCTTAACATGAGATTCAGCCCAACATTCCTCGTTTTCATTATTCTGTTCGCACCGCCCATCGCATTGTCTTCCTCTAACACCTCGAATGAAAGCATCCTGCATTGCGCACAGATGTGGGGCGGCCGTTCGGATGTCATGCGATCGGACGTGACGATTGTGATCGTTGGGCAGCGCATCAAGAGCGTTACATCTGGGCAAACGGTACCACGCGGACCATCGGTGATCGACGTGAGCGGAACCTGCATGCCGGGACTGATCGACGTTCATACTCATGTGTTTTTGCAGCAGGACGCAATCTCTCCGACATACGACGAACAGTTGTTGAAGCAATCCGTGGCGTTTCGCACCATCCGCGCCGTTCGTTCCGCGGCGCTGGCGCTTGAACACGGGTTCACGACGCTGCGCGATCTTGAAACTGAGGGAGCGGGCTATGCCGATGTGGATCTGAGAAACGCAATCGAAGCTGGAATCATTCCCGGCCCCACCATGCAGGTTGCCGGCCGTGCCCTGGATGTTACGGGAGCTTATCCACTGGAAGGCTATGCCCCGGAACTAGAGCCGATACTGCCTCACGGAGTTGAGGTGGTGGATGGGGTGGAAGCTTCTCGCAAGGCCGTTCGCGAACAGATCAGCCACGGCGTCGATTGGATCAAGATGTATGCGGATCGTGACCCCTATATCGAGGGCAACACGCTACATGGGATTCCCACGTTCACGGTGGAAGAGGCCAAGGCAATTGTGGACGAGGCACACCGCGAAAAACACCGGGTCGCCTGCCATGCGAGAAGCGTTGAAGGAGTGCAACTTGCGTTGCAGGCAGGTGTAGATACCATCGAGCATGGTGTTTCTATCACGAATGAGCAATTGGCGGAGATGAAACGGCGAGGGATCTATTACGTTCCCACCTTGTGGGACCTGCAATACAGTGCCGAGCGTCGGCACAGCGCTGAAATCGAAAGACAATTCCAGATCGGAAAGGAGACCTTGGTTCGAGCCATGCGTGCCGACGTCAAGATTGCCTTTGGCACGGATATTGGCGGCTTCGACTGGCAGATCACGCCAGCGAAACAGATGGAAACCTTTGTCGCCGCCGGCATGACACCGGTAGAGGCAATTCTGACATCCACGCGAGTTGGCGCCGAACTTATGGGGATCGGCGGCGATACCGGGGTGCTGCAACCTGGGCAATTCGCTGACATCATTGTCGTCTCGGGCAATCCGTTGAAAGACGTCACCGCGCTGGAGCGGGTTCGAGTAACTGTGCGTCACGGGAACGTCTACAAATATGCCACCGAGTAGGCATCTCTTGACACGCTCCCTGGTGCGGGAATAACGTGTTGTATGCAACGTTCGTTGCACGTTCGACTTTTGGTTTATCCCATACTCCGCTTCAAGCGGACGGATTTTAGTATCTGCTAGCTAAGAGGTGACTACATGGCAACCGGAACGGCGGCAACACGAGTACAACTTTCGCAGCGCGCGGCGCGACTGATCCCGACCCTCCCACCCTTGGAATCCCACGATGTAATTTCACTTGGCTCCGGCCATGGCTTCCCCGGGGTCTTTCCGGACCTCACCGAAGAGGCGCGCATCGCTTTGAACGATTACCGGTCCGAAACGCTTCAATATGGGCCCACCTTGGGACTGCCTGAAATGCGTGAGTGGATTGCCGAGTACATGAAGGAAAATGGCGCGCATGTTTCGGCCGACAATATTCTGATCGTGAACGGCGCGAAACACGGTCTGGACTTGATCTCCCGGCTGCTGCTGGATGAGGAAGATACGGTAGTTGTGACCGCGCCCACGTACTTTACCTGCATTCCAATTTTCAAGACATTTGGAGCGAATTTTGTTGAAGTATCGCAGGATTCCAACGGTATGGTGGTCGAGGAACTTGCCGAGACATTAAAGCGGCGAACTCGCGCCGGGCAGCCGTTGCCGAAGCTGATCTACAACGTTCCCGATTATCACAATCCCGCAGGGGTAACCATGTCGCGCCACCGCCGCCAGGCCCTGGTTGACCTGGCTGACGCAAACGGGATTTACATCGTCGAGGACAGCCCGTACCGTCGCGTGCGTTTCGAAGGAGAACAGGAGCCCATGATCAAGGCCTTCGATCGCGGAGACACTGTATTTGTTCTGGGCACTTTCTCAAAGCTGGTTGCGCCCGGCCTGCGAATCGGGTGGATTGTGACTTCCCAGGAGATGGTGGCGCGGCTTGCGCAGTTGAAATCGGACCTGGGTTCTTGTCCGCTTACGCAACGGATCATCCTTCAGTTTGCCAAGGGAAACCATCTGGCAGAACATACGAAACGTGTACAAGACACATACCGCGTACATCGCGATGCGATGGTGACTGCGCTTCGGCAGCAAATACCCGGAGCGTCGTTCGTGGTTCCCCATGGCGGCTACTATCTTTGGGTAACGTTGCCCACGAACGTGGACGCGGACAAGTTGACGGATCGCGCTTTGCAGGAAAAAGTTGGAATCATCCCTGGCAGCAAGTTCTTTGCCGGGACGGGGCCAAAGGGAACGGGTGCGCCCAAAAACAATATCCGGCTCTGCTACAGCCATGCGACTCCGGAGGAGATCGTAGAGGGTGTCAGGCGGCTAGCGCAGGCGATGCGAGCCCTGACCTCCTGATCCACAAGCCAAGGAGATCGCCATGCCAGTGAAAGAAAGAACTGCGATCAGGATCGGTTCGGTCAGCGCTGAACGCGGCCAGATAGCGCGCGGTTTTCTGGACGTCGGCGAAACGGCGACCGGCCCCGTGCAAATGCCGCTCGTCGTCATCAATGGAGTCCACGATGGCTCGACCCTCTGTCTGACGGCGGGCGTGCATGCCACCGAATATGCTTCGATCGCGGCGGTGATGCGACTTACCAACGAATTGCAGCCGACCGAGCTACGCGGCTCCGTGATTGCGGTGCCGATCGTCAACTTGCACATGTTCGCGGCACGCTCTCCTTTCATTTCGCCTCTGGACGGCGTCAATCTCAACAAGATTGCTCCTGGAGGTGAGGGCTCTATCTCCGCGATTCTCGCGCAGGCGCTTTTTGATGAAGTGATCACCAAGGCTCAATATCACATCGACTTTCACGCCGGGGACTTTGGGGAAATGCTGCTGGCTTTCGCGGGCTATAGCTTGACTGGAAATGACACGCTCGACCGCCAGGGAGAGGCGTTGGCTCGGATATTCACGCCCCGGGTGTTCTGTCTCGCGCCGCCGGGAACAACATTGCCGCCCTCGCCCGGCTTCGTCGCCCATGCGGCCGCTCACAAGGGTGTAGTCTCGATCCTCGCTGAAGCTGGAGGGAATGGCACCCTGGAGGAAGCAGACATTCAGGTGCATGTCGAGGGTGCGCGCAACGTGATGCGCTATCTCGGCATGATCGAAGGCGAACCGCGAGTTTCCGGGCCGCGCCTGGTTGCAACGGATTGGCACAACACTCGAGCCTCGCGTGCGGGCATGCTTCGGCTGAAAGTGGCTGTTGGAGACCAGGTTTCAGCCGGTCAGGAAGTCGCCGAGGTATTAGACGTTTTCGGCCGAACGGTCGAGACGGTTCGAGCCGCGAAGCCCGGACTTGCGATGCTGGTCTGGAACTATAAGGCGGTGAATACGGGCGACCCCATCGTCAGGTGCTGGTCAACCGCCCCGGCCACGCCGTTTCCCGAGACCGATCGCTTTGTTCGCGCTCGCTTGTAACATAACTGGCGTTACAACACTCTACAGGCATAACGGTCTTCATATGTTCCACTTATGGACCTCTCGGAGGATTCAATGAAGAATTTCTTTGGAAGTCAGCGGTTTCTTGCAATCTACTCGGGCATTCTGACGGCTGCCTTTGCGGTTACCATTCTGGGTGGCTTCGCGGTTGAGAAGGAGAAGGAAAGGACAGACTTTAAAGAAATTACCGTGCAGCGCGTCAACATCGTGGAACCTGACGGTACGTTACGCATGGTCATCTCTGACAAGGCGCTATTTCCGGGTATTTTTCTCAAAGGGCAGGAACACCCCCATCCCAACCGCAAAACCGCTGGCATGCTTTTCCTGAATGATGAAGGAACCGAAAACGGAGGATTGATCTTTGGCGGTGACAAAGACAAAAGTGGCAAGGTCAGCAGTTATGGTCATCTGAGTTTCGACGCCTACGAACAGGATCAGGTTCTTAGCGTTGATGCCCAACAAGAAGGCGATCAGCGCGCCTCGACTTTAACCATGGTGGATCGACCCGACTATCCGATCGGCGACTTAATTTCTCTTACCGATCGGATCAAGAGCCTTCCTCCTGAACAGCAAAAGACCGAAATCGCAAAGTTTACCGAATCGCATCCTGCACCTCACGCTCGGCTGTCCCTCGGACGCAGTCATGACAAATCCGTGGCCTTAAGACTTAAAGATTCGGACGGCCACGATCGTATCGTCCTGGAAGTCGCGGCCGATGGCTCGCCGGCAATTCGTTGCCTCGATCAGAATGGCAAGGTGGTTAGTCAATTACCACAAGCGGCAAAATGAAGGTTGGCATCAGGGTTGAAGTGGGTAGCCAAACCAGCTAATTTGTATTGCAACGATTGTTGACATTTGTATGATCCTCCCGTTTGGAGACATGCAAATCATTGACAGAAAACCATAATTGCTATAGAGTCTGTCTGCAACATATGTTGCAGATAATCGATCTCCCCTCTTCATACTGACGTGACTGGAAAGTCGAACTTACGCGAGTGCCCTCCCTCAGAAGAGCTGGCAGTGCACTATCGCCAGCTCTTCCCCATTACCCAACGTTATGTCTATTTGAACCACGCAAGCGTATCGCCGTTATCGACGCCTGTGCACGACTCCATGGTCGCAATGCTCGATGGCGTCACCCAGTTTGCGGACCGGAAGTTCGAGGAGTGGGAGCATACCACGACGTTGGCGCGAAATGCTGCCGCCCGCCTCGTGAACGCGCAACCCCATCAGATCGCTTTCTTGCGCAATACCTCCGAGACACTGTCGGTCATCGCTAATGGGATGAAGTGGCAGGCTGGCGACAACATCGTCAGCGCCGCGGCAGAATTCCCTGCCAACATTTATCCATGGTCGCGGCTGGCGGCGAGCGGTGTAGAGTTACGCCTTCAACCCGATCGCGACGGCTTGGTTGACACGGACGAACTCTTGTCGTTAGTCGACGAGCATACGCGGATTGTGGCCATAAGCTGGGTCCAGTTCGGCACGGGTCAAAGACTCGACATCAGGCGGATTGGCCAGTTCTGCCGTGATCGGAACATTCTTCACGTAGTCGATGCTGTGCAGGGTCTCGGGGCGTTGCAACTGGATGTAGAACGGGATTGCGTAGACGCGTTCGGCGCGAGTGCTCATAAGTTCCTTCTTGGACCGAAAGGTGTTGGATTGCTTTATGTGTCCGACCGGGCTCTGGAGAAGGTCTCACCTACCGTCGTAGGCTGGACTGCCGTCAAGGATTATCACGATTATTTGATTCATGATCTCGACTTCAGGGACGGCGCTGTCCGTTTTGAGGGAGGTACTTTGAATGAGGTAGGTATTTGCGGATTGGGACAAGCGATCGAGCTCTTTCTCACCGCTGGCCCGAGAAAGATCGAGCAATACCTTCTGTCATTGAACCGATACCTCACTCGTAATCTGGAGGAACGGGGCTACCGGGTAATCAATTCCGAAAGAAGCGATGAGCATTCTGCCATTGTCGTCTTCGAAGGCAAGCCCTGTTCCGCGGAGAAAATCTGCCTTCACCTGGCCTCGCTCGACATCATTGTCTCGACGCGGCTCAGTAAAATCAGGGTCGCGCCCCATTTCTACAATACCCGGGAGGACATCGACAGAATGGTCGAGGCCTTGCCGCCGATATAGGCACCCGACAAGCTGCAGGATGCAGATGCAGACTCCTTAGGCGCACCGACCTGAAGTCGTACGATCAGATGAAGCGACACATCCGAATAACATTGCTGCTAACGTTTAGCCTGTTATTGTTGGGGGTTAGCACCGCAGTCTTGGGCGCCGGCGAGGATGTCCCCAAACATCTCACGCACGACCAGGCTTTCAAGGACACGAAGACATTTCTCTCGCTTTTGGAGTCCACTCATCCCGACCCGTATACGAATCTTGGGGGAAAGGTTGAGTTCAAAAGGAAGGCGGAGAAACTGGTTCGTGATCTTCCCGCGGACGGTTTGTCGGTTCCCGAGCTTACGGAGCGCCTGGGGGAATTTCTGGCACCCCTCCGAGATGGGCACACGAGGGTCCGTGGAAATAGATCGCGCTGGCAGGATTCCTCGCCTCGTTTGGCCGTTCAGTTCGGAATCACCTCCGATGCCTTGGTCATCACATCGTCCGATCTCCAGGAATTGAAGGGTACGCGCGGCGACAAACTCGTGGCGGTCAACGGCCATACGATTCCGGAATTGATGAAACGCATGCTCTCGGAGGTCTCCGCGGAAAATGAATACGGCACTTACTATGGTCTGACGCTCGCGCTGCGCAGTTTCAAGATGCTGAGTAATCTGATCCCCGACCTTGACCGTGCGCAGGGTGTCCGCTACGCCCTCGAAGACGCCAATGGAAACAAAGTGGAGCGTGCGATCAAGTGGGATGGCGATCATCCGGAAAATCCGGAAAAGTGGTCCGAAGCGCCGGTGCAATGGGCGGGCATCTCACACCCCGATCAACCGTACTACTACTCCTTTCTCGACGATCATCGCACCGCATATTTTCGCGTCGCCAGCATGGTTCCGCGTGAGAGTTACGAAATCATGAAGGGCTATCGCGTGGGTAACCTGCCGGAAATGCTCCGTGACTATTACAAGGCGCACAAGAAGGACATGCCTTCTGATCTGGATTCCGCAATACAGGGAGTACCCTCTCTCACAGAGCCTGCAACACAAATGGTCGAGGAGATGAAGCGGCGCAACACCCAGAATTTGATCATCGATCTACGGGGCAACGGTGGCGGCTCGACTCCGGTCATCGTGCCTTTTTTTTATGAGATCTACGGTGACGCGTACTTCGGGCGCAAGGATGACGCCGAGTTCGTACAAGTAAAGTCGCCCCTTTACCTCCAGCAGTATCATTCCACCATTGAGGAGGAGCGTAAGAAAGATCCTCAATTCGAAGTTGGCGAATACGAATTCACCAGCGGCAACGAACCAGGAACGGCCGAGCAGAAACGTGAAAAGAAGTTTGCCGAGTGGAACGAACGCGGGCTGACCTGGAGCAAGCCGCTCGAGGCCCAGCACGGAAAGCCTTTGTACAGGCCCGCGAGGGTCATTGTTCTTTGCGACCCGGGAACCTTCAGCGCGGCCTTCCAGGCGATGTTCCTGCTCCACCAGATGGGTGCGACTGTGGTCGGGGTGCCTTCCGCGCAATCGCCCAATGCATTCATGGAAGGAACGGAGTACGTTCTGCCCGAGTCGGGGATTAAAGGACTGATCTCGAATGGCATGCAATTGTTCATGCCCCATGATCCCAAAGCAAATGTGTACCATCCTGACTTTGAGACTACCTACTTAGTCTTCTCAAAGTATGGCGGGGATACAGACGTAAGTTTGTGTTATGCGCTCGACCTGCTTGCGGCCGGGAAGATCCAGTGAGGTGACGACGTGCAAACCGGCGCACAAGTTGACCGGCAACTGTCAGACATGAAGCGCACAATCCGATACACAGAGCCAAACCATGCCCCCGCATTGCGCAGGCCCTAAAGAGGGCGACGAACTAAGCTGTTCTTGCTCACGCTCTTTCACCCACAGGTTCTCAGTGGCCTGTCCCCGTGAGTGCCACTGTGCTCTTGCCGGAAGCAACATTGTCGGTGACCGTCAACGTGCCTGCGCTCGCGCCCTTCACCGTCGGTGCGAAGGTAACTGAGATCGTACAGTTTGCCGCCGGCGCCAGCACTGCCGGACAGTTGTTGACCTGCGCGAATACCGCGGAATTTGCTCCCACAATGGTGATGCTGCCGATGTTCAAAGGCGTTTGCCCGGTATTGGTCAACTGCACCGGCAAGGTCGTAAAGCTGTTGACCGGATTAGTTCCAAACACCAGCTTGGCCGGATTGAATTGCGCAACCGGATCAATCACATACGCGGTCAGGCCGACCTCCTGAGGGCTGGCGATCGTGCTATTCAGGACGTTCAGCGTCGCCGTCTGCAGGCCCAGCGCGTTGGCCAGGAATGTGACCGCAATCGTGCAACTCTTGCCAGTCTTCAACGCCGCCGTGCAGTGACTGACGGCCTTGTAGGCAGCGGCGTTGGCGGTGCCCGGCGTAATGCTGACGCCGGTGACGGTCACCGAAGACTTGGTCATGTTCGTGAGAGTTACGGACAGCGTGGTCGAACTGTTCAGATATTCGGTGCCGAAATTAAGATTCGGCGGCGAGATACTGACTCCCGACACGTTAAGCGTGAAGTTCTGCTGAGTCGAAGTCACCACATTGGTGGCCGTCAACACGAGCGGGAATGTCCCACCTACGCTCGGAGTGCCGGCGAGCGTGGCGGTGCCATTGTGGTTGTCGACGAACGTCACGCCAGGAGGCAATGCGCCGGACTCTGCGATGCCTGGAGCGGGGAAGCCGGTTGTGTGGATGTCGAGGGCGGTCGCACTGCCTCATACGTGTACGGCGAGTTCAGGAATCCCTCGCCACCTGGGACCTACGTAACCCTACGACTGACCAACGATGCAGGCGAATCGCAGATCATGATGAGCGACTTCCACTACGAGCGCGTCACTTGCGAAGAAGTTGTGCGGCGGGCACATGGCGATGTGCTGATCGCCGGCCTCGGGCTCGGCATGATTCTTCATCCCATGCTCAAGAAGGAGGAGGTTCGCTCGGTGACGGTGATTGAGAAGTATCAGGATGTCGTGGACCTGGTGCTGCCGACGCTTCTCACCAGTGAAAAACTGACCGTTCTGCTGGACGATATTTATACCTGGAAGCCCGCGCGGGGACGCCGCTACGACGTGATCTGGTTTGACATCTGGCCAGACATTGAGGCGACGCGTCTGCCTGAGATGGCACGCTTACATCGCCAGTTCCGGCGGCGGCTGAACCAGGCAAATTCGGAATGCTGGATGGAGTCATGGCATCGAAGAGAAACGCGTCGCTTGGCAGCAGGGCAGCGAAGCGCTGGGCGGCAAAATCCTGCAGAGCATCTGCCGGCACAATCTAACCCGTCAGCATAGAAAATCCCGGCTAGTCACGGCGCTGCTTTTTGCGGAGCGGAACGCGAAAAAGCCGACCCGTAGTAAATCCCGTTCTCATCCTGTTTGATCGGAACAACAAACAGCAAGAACGTTCCCAGCTTCATGTGATCTACCTCATAAGTCCGCTGAGGCAACAGCACCGCCCTTGGCCCTCTGAACAATAGAGAAAAATGTTCGTATTTGGGATGAGGCGCTCCCTCTTGAAGTTCGACAAGCTCCAAAGGCACGGGTGGGCCGGTTTCCTGACGCAGGTTGAACGTGCTATTCACGTTCTCGGCG
Source organism: Terriglobales bacterium (assembly GCA_049300475.1). Lineage (GTDB taxonomy): Bacteria > Acidobacteriota > Terriglobia > Terriglobales > Acidobacteriaceae > Acidiflorens. The sequence goes on from JBAQJU010000189.1 coordinate 11,477, forward strand.
AACATAGCTTTGGTTACATCTTCCAGCATCATTGTCCTGAGTTCCGAAGTTCGATGATGAACTCCAGTTTAAGCGTTAAGGCCGACCTTCTCCGGATTGACGAAGTGTCCCGCTTTCCGGATTCCACATCATTTCGAGATAGATTCCGTTGTCACCGATTGTGCTGAATCCCAGGCGATCATAGAGGCGGCGGGCGGGATTGAACTTTTCGACGTGCAGCTTGAGTGGCTTTCGCGCGCGTGCCGCCTCATCCATAACTTGTTTCATCAGCACCGCGCCGATCCCGGCGTTGCGGAACGGTGGAAGCAGAGCGATATCAATCAATAGAATGTCCGCTCCGGACCGGTCTACAATTAAACGCCCGGCCAATTGGCCATCGTGCACGATAATACGGTAATCGGCGTTTGGAAACTGCATGGCGTACGAAGACTGCTGGGCCTTGAACTGCATACGCAGGAATGATTCCTGCTGCGGCTTATCCCAACCCACCAGTGCCATTTCCTCGCTGCGGGTGCTGGCGTAAACGTCAAACAGGAACGCTTCGTCTTCCGCACGCAGCGGCCGCAGATCAAGGCTCATAGCGACGACTCCTCATGCCGCGGAAGGAGTGGTGAGCGCGGTAGGAATCGAACCTACAACCTACTGATTAAGAGTCACGTAGGGCTCAACATCCATTTTCTCGCAACTCACAATTAACCAATAACTTACACAAGTCTTGCGCGCACAGAGGGCCTCTTCGAAATGCTTGAAACGTTCGCGATATTTGGCAACGTACAGCCACAATTACAGCCACACGTTTTCATCTTGTCGCGAACATTGTTGTTCGAGATTGGAATTCGAACCCAGGCTTTCCAACGAAATCAACAAATTAGAAGGCGCGAATGGCACATCAAACCTCTAAGATTCTACAAAAGTAATCAACTCCATGTTGCATTGGACGCTTAATGGACGCTGATTTTTTGCAATCCATTCTTTCTCGTTGTATTGAAATCCGCTCGAAACATTGGCGTCCCCGGCGCGATTTGAACCCCTGTTACCGCCGTGAAAGAACGACCACGTTAAGGAAATACAACGACTTGCAAGAGGCGGGCGGCCACCTAAGTCCTTGCTAGTCCGTACAAGCCAACACATTTACGTACCGTAATCCGTACCGCGAGTCTTGCAGGAACGAAACCGACATTTTCTCTCTCCCTTCTCAAGTCGTTCATCCCGGCAGTGCTGTGCTCCAGTCCTCCAGTTGCGGCGCTGAGCATGAGGTGCATCGGGACCCCTCCCAGCAGCAGAAGTCTTCATGGTCGGACTTCCCCGGCTGAGGTCGTGCCTGTGGATGAAGTCATAATGATCTCCTTTCGAAGTGAATCGGATGCGACGCGAGGCATTACAGCGAAACATAATACGCTCGGTTTTCGTCGAACGCTTAGTGCGATGTCGGCTTGTCGGAATTCGAAGCTATGTCCGTGCTTGCTGGCCCTCGATTGTTGGCGGATCACGGGCAAGCCTGACGTAATCCTGTAAGGTCAGGTTTGCCGACAATCCGGGATCTGGCGGATGGCTCACTCGCGCCTCGCCCACTACCGCCAGATCAAAGTTAAGGTGGTCGGCAAGAAACCCGACGAGGGCTAATCGGAGTGAGCATGAAACTTCCTACAGGAAGACGGCGCTCAAAGAGAACCAAAGCGGTCATACCAGTGCGCTTCCGGATCGCTGGGAGTCAAGAGAACCATCTCGCGCATACTCTCAATGTCACCAATCATGGCGTGCGGTTGGGTGGTTACCGTGGCAAGATAGAGGTGGGGGACGAGTTTGTAATTCAATACCGCCATGCGCAAGCTCGATTCCAAGTCACTTGGATTGCTGCTCGCGACGCGTCTTCGGAAAAGCAAATCGGCGCTGAGTGCTTGGAGCCGGGGAAGCATCTCTGGGGTGAGCGGTTTCCTGAGCAACCGGATGAGTACGAAGAAAAATGACCGCTCATTACCTGAATGCCGCTGGGCACAGACCGTGCAGATCATCTGAGACCGCCCGCCAGTCCTGACAATCGCCCACAACAGCACTTGACACCACAATGCTGCGCTACTAAGCTGAACGTCATTTCCCGAAAGACTAATACCAGTGAGGCATCTCGATGCCCAGCATTGCCCCAGCCACACGCGTAGCCCTCGTAGTTGAATCCATAGCAGGGCTTCAACGGCTTCAGCGTCAGATGGCTCGCGAGTGGCAACGAGACAGGAATTACGAGAGCAAGAAGCGTGCTGTTAGGGCTACGATTCAGGAATTGCGAAAGATGATTTCTGCCAAGGTGCATTGAGCGCGGCACGGAGCCTTCGACGCATTGCTCTCGTGTCCACCTGTCCGACCCCGTGGCACCCATGAGCCCTTCCCACAGCGACGGTAACAAAGGACACTGATTGCGAAACACTTCGGGGGAAGTGGTTCAGAACGCGAGCGTCTCTTGACTCTAAATGAGTCGGAGGCGCTTTTGTTTTGTGACTCAAAATGCGTGGTGGCAGTAGCGATTGAATATCGGCGATGATTGTCCCAGCGGACCCACAGCGAGGTCGGTATGGATGTACATCCCGCCGATTCCTATCGTTTTCGGCCTTTCCTTCCTCTGCTATAGGCGAAAACCCGCCCGGCACAACCAACGCCCCCACATCTCCTCCATTGCATGACTCGAAATAGATCAGGTTGGGCGGTGGGCATGGACTCCTGAAGAAGTGCCGAACAAAAGTCCACTAGGCGCACGGAATATCAGACTGCTTCCGGGCGCGTCTCATCCATGAAAGCGGCGGCTCCCAATAAGAATCTCGGCATTGGTGCCTGAACCCGCCGGACATTGAAGGGGGAGCACGTGCGCGGATGAAGTGTCGCTTCGCCGCAAAACGCCACAGGTTGTGAGCCATTTCGGTAGTGCGGTGTCGCGTTCTCTCTGTTTGTTGTACTCCCTGACGATGGCTGTCATTTCACCCACGGCTGTGGCGATGCGCTGCTTGTCAGCCAAAGCGACTGGAGCGTCGAGAGGCGCGTTTCCCTGAACGTACGCCTCACAGTCTTTAGTGAGCTTCATGAGGTCATCCAGCATACTTGTAAATTCTGGATCAACTATCACGATCTCTTTCCGGAACACAACTGCATTCGGATGGTTGGTATCGACTTCTGCCCACCTCCGGGAGCTAACAAGGCGAGCCGTCAAGTTTTTGGCCTTCGAGACAAAACGGTTGGCGAATTGTTCCACGCGATCAGCTATCTCACCCATAGAGCGATTCCTCCCCGGTTGTTTGTGTTGCCTGATGGGGGGAGTATCCAGCCGCACCATGTAACCTTAATCTTTCGTGAGTCGCTGCTAGAATTGCTAACGCTTTTTCGCCAGAGAACAGTCCAGATGGTTAGCACTCATGGGAGTATCAAGTCGGATCAACAACCCAGCCCCCATCTTGCGTTCGGACTTCAGAAAAGTAATTAGGTCACCTGTGCCGCCATGTGGCACATTGGTGCCATTTCCGACGTGCGGATTGGAATGTAAAGTGCCTCCGAACAGACTTCCGGGGGGAGGGCCGTTCAACTGGCGTCCCGTGACTCGAAAGGGTTTGGGGCGCTTTCGTTTTGCCTTGTTGCTGCCGCATTCAAGCTCTACCGTCAATATTAAGCACCCTGATCTGGGATTAATGGATGCCTTAGCAGTCGCGAAGGAGTAGTCCCGTGAGAGGTCTTCTAGTTAGAGTCGGAATTGGTCAGACTCCTGAATATGGGGGCTGGAATGCGCCCGTCAGACTTGCCGTGTGAGCGACGTTCAAAAAGTAGATGTGGCGCAGCGTGTGGAAGTGGCAGTGGGAAGGGTGGAAAACCTGATTTTGGTTTTCCAGGCTTTCCACTGCCCGTCATTTCCACAGCTTAAGCGGCTCCGTGCGTCTTGGCTCCCTTCTTTTGTTTTTCCGCAGTGCGACGGAAGCGATAGGACTCCGTGCCCGTCTCCAGGATGTGAGCTCGATCGGTGATTCGATCCAGCAACGCTTTGCAGAGTCGTGCGTTTGGGATGACCTGCGTCCACTCGGAAAAGGGCAGGTTCGTGGTCAGCACCACTGCGGCTTTCTCGGCTCGATCGGCAACGACCTGAAAGAGGAACTCGGCGCCGACTTCGGCCAAGGAAACGTATCCGACTTCGTCAATGGCAATCAGATCGTAGCGACTCCAGCGGGCCATCACGCGCCGCAGCTGTAACTGATGCTTGGCCTCCACCAGTTCGTTGACCAGACCGGCCGCGGTGGCAAAACGTACCCCTCGCTTCTGCCGGTATGCCGCCACGCAAAGTCCGGTGAGCAGATGGGTCTTGCCGGTGCCGCATTCGCCGATAAACAGGACGGGGTCAGCCCGATCGATATAACCGCCTTCGGCCAGATCGCGCATCTTGGCGGCCGTCACATTCGGCGACTGCGTGTAATCGAACTCCTCCAGCGTTTTCATGCGTGGAAGATGTGCGTCCCGGATGCGGCGTTCAATCGTGTTGCGTTCCCGCTCTTCGATCTCGGCCAACAGTCCGATATGGCTCTGCTTCTCGCGAATCGCCTGCTCCGCCAGGGTTCCAAACTGTGAGGCGACCATCGGCATTCGTAGAGTTTTGCACTGTGCTTTGATCGTCGCCTCTTGCAACTGCACCATCGGGTTGCTCATTGCTCGCCTCCCATGGTGAGAAGCTGATCGTATTCAAGCAGGACTGGCATGGGCCGTGCGTACCGCTCCAGCACACCGACGTCGATGGCCTCGCAGGCTGTGTGCCTCAGATCCTCGGAGCTCAACAAGTGTTGGACCGCGGCGGCATCATAGCAACCTCTGGACAGAGCTGTTTCCACCGCCTTCTGTAACTTCTCCTGGCCATGCTTTTGCGACAGTTTGAGCAGATCAATCATCTGCCGTGTCCCGCTCTGTTTTCCGTAACGCTCTATCAGTGCTTCCCAGATCCGGTCGAAGCTCGCTGGCCATAATCCGGCCTTACGCCTTTGCTCCAGTGGCTTCGATCCCGCCAGAGCACCAGGCTTTCGATACAGCACGTCCAAGTAGTGTTCGAGATCGAGGATCTGTTGTTGACGCCGGTAACAGCGTTCATGCTGCGCTACGCACCGCCCCTCGTGCCACAGTTCGACTCGGCTGGCGTACACTTTCGCTTGCACCTGAGCGCCAGCCGGCAACGGGAGGGAGTACATGTTGGTGAGCACCTTGGCACAACCCAACCCGTTCACGGTCGGGAAACTCGTTTGCGCAAGGTCGAATCCCTCGTCGGCCAGCAGCAACAAATGTTCGCGCTCGATGACCAGGCCGGAACCCACGGTCCGCTCGCGCCCCGCCATGTGCCGACGTTCGTCCTCCTGGCACGCTTGCAATAGCTGCCGGTTGAGCGCGTCCACGTCCTCCGCTTCCGGCACGGGCACCCAATGGTTCCGCCGAAAATACCCGGCTTCTCCCCCCATGCCGCCCTTTTCATGGGGCTCGGCCGGGTGCAAAACTCCGCCTCAAATCGCCAGTGCGAACGGAAGGCCACAAACCGAGATGTTTCTTCCCGTCGCGATCCTCGCAGGATCTTCCTTACCGCAGAGGTCAGGTTGTCGTAACGAAGCTTTCGAAACACCCCGCCAAAGTAGGCGAATGCCAGTACATGCGCTTCCAGAAACGCTTGCTGGGTCGCATGCAGGTAGGCGCAGTGAAACGCCGCTCCACTGGCCATGCTGCGCATCGCGAACACTTGCAGTTTCACCCGCTCGCCAGTCAGGTCCGCATAAGCTTCGTACCAATCGACCTGCGCCTCCCCGCCCCAGCCATAACTCTGCGGTACGCAGATCTCGTGCACGGCCATCCCCAGCACGATCTTTCGATTGTGCACATACTGGCGAACCGTCCGTTCTCCGATCCTGCACTCCGGTAGCTGTTACCCAATCCGCTCCCAGATCCGATGCGCGGTGTGCCGCTGCTACCGCGGTGCTTTGCGGTCGCCTTCCAGAATCGCATCGATAAACTCGACCGCCGCTTTTAGTTTCCATCTCGGACGCTCCGTCTTCTTCCGCGGCTTGGGCACCGCGCGGCCGATCACTTCGCGCACCATCCGACGGTGCACTCCTACCTTCTTGGCCACTCCCGCGACCGTCCCGATTCCGAACTCGTACTCTCGGCGGATCTGTTCGAATAACTCCACTTTCGCTCTCCAGTCCAACGAGTCCCCTCCGTTCGGGCTG
>JBAQJU010000190.1:0-19448 GCA_049300475.1 Terriglobales bacterium
AAATACCACTTGAAGGCTTCTTCGGGGAGATTGTGTTCCTTGATTCGCTTTAGCAGCAACTCGTGCGAGGCGGTACGCTGCGAGCCGCCGATGATTTCTCCGTAGCCCTCGGGGGCTAGCACGTCCACGCAGAGCGCTAGTTCGGGATGTTGCGGGTCGGGCTCCATGTAGAAGGCTTTCACTTTGGCCGGGTAACGATGGACCATGACGGGCTTGTCGTATTGGGAGGAGAGATAGGTTTCGTCGGGCGAGCCGAGGTCTCCGCCGTATTCGAATTTGTGTTCTAACACGCCTTGAGAATGGCCTTCCTGCAGGCTCTTCACCGCCTCGTCGTAGGAGATGCGCGGGAAGGGCGGTTCGATGTTTTCCAGCTTCGCGAGGTCGCGTCCAATGGTTGCGAGGTCAACGCGGCGGCGTTCGAGACAGCGCTTGACGATAAAAGTCAGAAAACCTTCGGCGAGATCCATTAGGTCGTCGAGTGTTCCGTAGGCAATTTCGGGCTCGACCATCCAGAACTCGGTGAGGTGGCGGCGGGTCTTGGATTTCTCGGCGCGGAAAGTTGGGCCAAACGAATAGACCTTGCCGAGCGCCATGGCGGTAGCTTCGATGTAGAGCTGACCGGACTGGGTGAGGTAGGCCTGCTCTTCGAAATAGTCGACCGGAAAAAGCGTGGTGGTGCCTTCGCAGGCGGCGGGCGTGATGATGGGCGGATCGGTGAGCGTGAAACCGTTGCTGTCGAAATAGTCGCGCGCGGCGCGAATGATTTCGGCACGGACGCGCAGAATGGCCGCCTGGCGCTGGGAGCGCAGCCAGAGGTGGCGATGCTCCATGAGGAAGTCGGTGCCATGCTCTTTGGGCGTGATCGGGTAAGGATCGGATTCAGATACGCGCTGCACGACCTGGACGTTCGAGACGTCGAGTTCGTATCCGCCGGGCGCGCGCTTATCGGCGCGGACTTTTCCTTCGACGATGACGCTCGATTCCTGCGTGAGGCCTTTGATGGCGTCGAAGACTTCCGGCGGGACGGCGTTTTTCGGGACTACGCCCTGGATGACGCCGCTGCCATCGCGGAATTGTGGGAAAAGAAGTTTGCCGCTTTCGCGGAGGTTGTAGAGCCATCCGCGAATGGTGACGGACTGGCCTTCGTGGGTGCCGATTTCGGAAATAGTGCTGATGGGTGCCGACATAAACCTTTCACCGCCGAGACGCCGAGGGCGCCGAGAAAATCCTAGTTCGTGTCTACTTGTCTTGGCCGGCGTGCGATTCGGAGCTCAGTTTTCTGATAGTGCCGGCCGACAGCAGGTCCTTCGCTTCGCTCAGGATGACAAACTCAATTTTAAGAATGCAGTCTAATTTTCCGTTCAAAAAGATCAACTCGGGGTTCTCGGCGCCCTCTGCGTCTCGGCGGTGATTGCGGTTGAATTCTTATGAATCTTCCAGTTTTTGAAACGTTGCGCTGACTTCTTCGCCGGAATTGTTCTTGTCTTCGCCGTCGACTTCGAGCAGCAGGGGCGGCGTTTGCGGGGCGGTGCGCAGCAATTCCATGGTCTGTTTCCAGTCGATCGATCCTTTGCCTGGCCACAAGTGCGAATCTTTATCTTTGTGGTTGTCATGCACGTGGGTCGAGCAGATGTGCGGCTTGAGAATCTCGAACGATTCCGGGATGCCCGACATCATGTGCGCGTGCCCGCAATCGAAGCAGACGCCGATGTCGTCGAAGTGCATGGTATGGATGAATTCCACCAGGCGCTCGGGCGTGGAAAGCTCATTGGGAATATTTTCGACCAGCACGCGGACACCAAGCGGCTTGGCAAAGGCGCGCAGATGCTCGACCGAGGTCATGGCGGCTTCGAACTTCTTGTCGTCAAACTCCTCGCCGGGATTGCCGATGTGCTGCACCAGAAAACGATACGGAATGAACTCCGCAATTTCGAGCGAGCGCTTCACCTCGTCCATGGCGTCGACGCGGTGGGCACGATCGGTGGAGGCGATGTTCACGGGCGGAGAGCCGGTGCGTCCCCACTCGTAATCGGAGTACAAGGGCGCGTGCACGGAGTTGAGCGGAACGCCGGTGGAGCGAAACCATTCGGCGATTTCGCGGACGTGCTGCTTGCGATTGGCGTAGTCGAAGTGCTGGCGCGCGGCAAAGATTTCGATGGCCTGGGCTCCCGACTTGACTAGCTCGTCGAGCAGGCCTGGATGCAATCTCTCTTTTACATAGACATAGGTCGAAACCGCCTTGAGCATCAGTAGCCTACCGCCTTCCCGTTGTTGCGTCCGTCGCTGGCGCCCAGGCGCTCACCGGTTCTGGGGTCGACCATGATGCACTCGCCGTCTCCCCAGAAGTGTTTGACGTCCAGTTTGTGTCCTTTGGATCGCAGCAGATTCATTGTATCGGGAGAGAGGCGATCCTCAACGAGAATCTGATCGGGGAGCCACTGATGATGAAACCTGGGTGCGTTGACGGCCTGCTGGATGTCGAGCCCGAAATCGACCACGCCCATGAGGATATTCGCAACAGTCGTAATAATCGTGGGGCCACCGGGCGAGCCGAGAACGAGGAAAATCTTGCCGTCTTTGAGGACGATGGTCGGCGTCATGGCCGAAAGCGGCCGTTTGCCTGGGCCAATGGCATTGGCGGGGCCCTGGATCAGCCCGTAGCCGTTGGGGACGCCTTGTTTGGAGGCGAAGTCGTCCATCTCATCGTTGAGCAGGAATCCGAGACCTTGGGCGGTGGCGCGGGAGCCAAAAGAGTCGTTGAGCGTGGTGGTGACCGAGACGGCGTTGCCCTCGGGATCGACGACCGAATAGTGCGTGGTGTTCTCGGGCTCGCGGATAGCGACGGCGCGCGAATGGGCGACTTGTTCCAGACCCTCGAACGGCGGACGCTTCAGCTCCATGCTCGCGCTCGCGTGTTTGGGATCGATGGTCTCGCGCCAGGCGGCGGCGTATTTCTTGTCGATGAGCTGCGGGACGGGAACCTTGGAAAAATCGGGATCGCCCATGAAGTCGGCGCGGTCAAAGAACGCGCGGCGAAAGGCCTCGGCAGTGAGGTGAATCGTCTCGGCTGAGCGATTGCCGAATTTTGCCAGATCAAAGCCTTCGAGAATATTGAGGATTTCGATGAGACCGGCGCCTCCGGAAGAGGGCGGCGGGGCGCTGATGATGTCGTAGCCACGATAGGTGCCGCGGACTGGCTCGCGCTCCTTGACCTCGTAGGCGGCGAGATCGGCGGCCGTGATGAGGCCGCCATTTTTCTGGATGGCAGAGGCCAGTTCGCGGGCGAGCGCTCCGTGGTAGAAATCGTCGGGATTTTTGGCGATCCGTTCCAAGGTGCGCGCCAGTTCTGGCTGCTTGAGGATTTCGCCCGGCTGGTAGAACTTGCCATCGCGCTGGAAGATGCGGCGGGAGTCGGGAAATAGGGCGAGGTACTCGTCGGTTCTGAGATCCCGCGCGTCTTCGTAGGCGAGCGGAAAGCCGTCGCGGGCAAGCTTGATGGCAGGCGCGATGACTTTTTCGAGCGAGAGCTTGCCGTACTTCTTCTCGGCATAGACGAGGCCGGCGACCGAGCCGGGAACGCCAACGGACTTGTATCCCACGATGCTGAGGTTTTCGACGACGTTGCCTTGGGCGTCGAGATACATGTTCTCGGTGGCGGCGGCCGGCGCCTTCTCGCGGAAGTCGATGAAGTGAGTCTCACCCGTTGCCGTGCGCAGGAGAAGGAATCCGCCTCCGCCGATGTTGCCGGCTTGGGGATGGACCACGGCGAGGGCAAATCCGGTGGCGACGGCGGCGTCAACGGCATTGCCTCCGGCCCGCATGACTTCGACCCCGGCGCGCGAGGCCAGTTCGTGAACGCTGGCGACAATGGCGTGTGGAGCATGCGTCGGCCGCATGGGAGCGGCGGCGAGGGCGGCGGCGAGTAGAACCGTGAGCGCGGTAAGAACCAGGACCTTACGATGAATGCACATGAGCTGGGAACGAACCTATGAGGCTAGCTTAGCGTGTTGAAGGGAGTCAAACGGAGCTCACGCCGGGACCCGAGGACGAGAACACCGAACAATCTCGCGCTGCTAACCACGGCGCGTCGGGGCGACTTCTTTGTGCCCGCAATCTTATTTCTTGCGTTTTGTGCCTACCCTATTCCTGCTTGAACACCTGGCCTTCTTTCATCACGAAATTAACATTCTCCAGCGCGCGGACATCCTGCAGAGGATCGGCTTTGACGGCTACGATATCGGCGAATTTTCCGGGCGTAATGGAACCAACCTTCGACGAGACGCCGATCAGGTCGGCCGCCTTGACGGTGGCTGCCTGGATGGCATGCATGGGCGTCATTCCGTACTGCACCATCAATCCAAACTCGCGGCCATTGGTGCCGAATGGACAGACGCTGATGTCGGTGCCGAAGGCAATCTTTACGCCCGCGGCGACGGCTTTGCGAAAGTTGTCACGCTGCTCTTTGGCGATCACCTTCGCATGTTCGATGAAATCCGGCGGCTCGTGCGCATCCAGAATGCAGTCGTCGACCTCCAGCGTGGGCACGAGGTAGGTAGCATGCTGTTTCATCAGTTCGCGAGCTTCGTCGTCGGCCAGACTGCCGTGCTCGATCGAGGCAACCCCGGCTCGAACCGCATTCTTGATGCCCTCCGCGCTGTGGGCGTGCGCCGCCACCCGCAGTCCAAAATGCTGCGCCTCATCGACCGCCGCGCTCAACTCCGCGGGAGTGAATTCGGTCGACTTCACATTGCTGTTGTGGGTCAGCACGGCTCCAGTCGCCAGCACTTTGATCAGGTCCACTCCCTGATTGGCGAGCGCACGGATCCTCTGCCGCACTTCCCACGGGCTGTTGGCTTCGCCGTAATGCAGATCCCAAGGGAGTGTGAGGCTGGGATCGAAGCCGGTGATCGCTCCGGCGCCGCCGGTGATGGTGATATAGGCCCCGGCGACATACATGCGCGGGCCAATCACGTCGCCCCGGTTGATGGCGTCGCGCAAGGCAACATCGACGAGGGCGCGATAAGTGCCCACGTCGCGCACGGTGGTGAACCCGGCGAGCAAAACGGACTTCGCATTGGGGATCGACGCAAACGCATCGACGGCCGCCGTCTTGCGTAACTCGGAGAGCGGGTCCGAGTCCGCATAGCTGTCGGTCAGATGGGTGTGGCAATCGATCAGGCCGGGCAACACCGTCATGCCGGTGAGATCGATCACGCGCGCGCCAGGCGGGATGCTGAGGTTAGCGCCAACCGCCTCAATCTTGCCGTTCCTGATGATGATGACCTGATTGTTCAGCACTGTGCCCGCATCGGTGTCGATCAGCCTTCCCGCTCGGATGGCGGTGACCTGGCCTTGCCGAACCTGGGCTGGCAGAACCTGAGCTGGCAGAACCTGGGCTTGCAGTCCGGCGATGAAGAGAAGCAGCGAAGCGATGATTACTATGCGTGTGGCCATGGTTGTGGGACTCCGCGGATGATTGTAGCGAACAGCGCTGAGTTGCCAGAGCACCGGCGAGTTCACTTCAAATACGCCCGCACCAGGCCCACAACTGTCGCATGCAAATGCTCTGGGCGCCGTCCGCGGGCAAACCGCTGACGGTGAGCCCAGCAGGCGGACCTGTAACGTTCCTGTAACGAATTTTGCCTAGAATTGAGAAGCGTATGCGAGCTGGACGGCGTTTTGTGATTAACTATAGTTAATTATATTTGCTATAGTTGCATTAACGTGACCGAGGGGGCCGGCTGGTGATTCAAATCACAAGCAACGGTGATGGATAACGCTGTGCTGGTGGATTCGCGGAGACTACGCTGCGGACATGGAATTGAAATTGAAATTCATTTTCAATATGGTCGGAGCGGCGCTCCCGTGGCGGCCTCGCGCCTTCCGGCACCCTCTACCCGGGGCGCGCCCGATCGCGCTGGGCTTCCTCTGCATCTTGGCCCTCGCCGGCGCGCTAGCATTGGCGGGCCCGCTCGTCTGGGCACAGTCGGTGCAGAATCCGGACCCGAGCGGGGCGGCCGCACATCTGGTTATCTCTTCCCCGGCGCCAGCGCCAGTCCAGAATCCAGCGCCGGCATCCACGGACCCGGCGGATACTGCCGATCCATCCGATCCCGCGCCTCCCGACGAGGGTGCCGAGGCGATGCTGCCGCACTTCAAAGACACACGCTTCTGGCTCTCTGGGCAGGCGAATTTTATTTTTCAGACTCATCCTCCGTTTCCAGCTCTCTACAGTGGCACGCATAGTTTGAGTCCCAACTACGAGAAGGCGACGTCGCGGGTGATGACCCTTTACACAGGAGTGCGCCTGAACAACTCCACCGAACTGCTGGTGGATATTGAAGAAGCGGGCGGCGCGGCGCTCAGCCAGGGTTTTGGCCTGGCCGGGAACACCGATCTGGACATCGTGCGCAACCCGTCGTTGAGCAAAGCTCCCTATCTGGGGCGCGGCATGATCCACAAGGTATTCGCCCTGAGCAAAGACAAAGTTGAAAACAGCCGCAATGCGCTTTCGCTCTTTGACGAACTGCCGCGCCGGCGCCTGGAAATCCGCTTCGGCAAATTCAGCATGCCAGATTTCTTCGACGCCAACTCGGTCGGCAGCGACACCCATTTCCAGTTCAACAACTGGACCACCGACAACAACGGCGCTTATGACTATGCAGCCGACACCCGCGGATACACGGTGGGATTGGTCGCCGATTATGAAGACCGCAACTGGGGCTTCCGCTTCGCCGAGGTGCTCATGCCCAAGATCGCCAACGGCATTGATCTGGTGTGGCGGCCGTGGCAGGTGCACGCGGAAAACTATGAATATGAATTGCGCCATGGATTCATTCCCAAAAAAGCGGGCGTGGTCCGGCTGCTCGCGTACACGAATTACGCGAACATGGGGATTTATCGCGAGGCCGTAGCTCAGTTTGAAGCAGGTTCGGTCAAAACTCCCGACATCACGAACCACCCGTGGCACATCACCCGCAAGTATGGATTCGGTTTAAACCTGGAACAGAACCTTGCGCCGAACCTGACTGCGTTCGCGCGCTTTGGGTGGGACAACGGCAAGACGGAATCGTTCGCATACACCGAGGTCGATCAGACGTTCGCTACCGGGTTAGGCGCGGCTGGAGCGCTCTGGCATCGCCGGCAGGACCGCGCGGGCGTGGCCATTGTCACGAATGGAATCTGCAAGGATCATCAGGAGTATCTGCGGCTGGGAGGCTTGGGATTTCTGCTGGGCGATGGAGACCTGAATTACGGGCGCGAAAATATTGTCGAGACCTATTACACAGCGCATGTCTGGCGCGGAATCTACGTGGCTCCCGGAGTGCAGCATCTTAACGATCCGGGATATAACCGCGATCGGGGGCCGGTGGTGGTGCCGACGTTCCGGCTGCATGTGGAGTTTTGAGAGCAGCTGTCGGCTCTCAGTTGTCAGTTGTCAGACGAAAGCCAGACCCACTGGCCCCGTGCACCCCTAGCGCTCGATGCCCGCTTCCTGCTTTTGCGCGCTGCGCACTGCCCAGGCCATACGCGGGGTGTTGTGGGCGATTCCGAAGCGGCCTTGCGCGTCGAGCAGGATAATTCCTCCGTGGCCGTTGACGCGCTGCTTCAGATAATTCATGGCTTCTTCGGCGACCCACTCGGGCAAATTGCCGGAGGCAACGCGGTCGGCGGCCCATTTCGCCAGGACCAGCTTCATAATGGGCTCGCCCCAGCCGGTGGTCGATGCGGCTGCGCTTTCGTTATCCGCATAGCAGCCACAGCCGATGAGCGAGGAGTCGCCGAGGCGGCCGGGATCTTTATTGAGCGTGCCGCCGGTTGAGGTTGATGCGGCAATGTTTCCGTCGCGATCGAGCGCGACCGCGCCTACTGTGTCATGCGAGATGGCGGGTGCGAACAGGTCGTTTCCGTGAGTAGAAGCCTGTTCCTGATATTCGCGCAGGCGCTCAACCTCGCGGGGAATGATCAGGTCTTCATTGCGGCAAAGTGTGATGCCGTGTTCGGCCGCAAAGCGCTCGGCCCCTTGGGCGACGAAGTAGACATGCGGGCTATCACTCAGGACCTTGCGAGCGGCCCGCACGGGGTTGCGCAGGCGCTCGACGCAGCCGACGCCGCCTCCGCGCAGGGTCGCTCCATCCATGATGAAGGCGTCGAGCTGCACTTTGCCGTCGCGGTTGAGGAAGCTGCCGCGACCGGCGTCGAAGGTCTCGTCGTCTTCGAGCGCGACGACTGCCTCTTCGACGGCATCCAGAGCCGAGCCGCCATGATCGAGCACGCGCCAGCCTGCGGCTGCGGCGTTGCGCACTCCGTTCAGATGAGCGTCGACCATATCGTCGGGAATGGCCCAGGCGCCGCCGTGAACGACCAGAACGGGATCAACGGACAAACGATCTCTCCCCAAATGCCAAGTTAGTCTAGCACTGGCAACGCAAGCAGGAATGGAGCGCGGAAAAGCGGCGAAGCGGCGTTCCGGCGGTAGGGGTCCTTCGACTCCACAATGTTTCTGGCTTCGCCAGGAACATTGTTCCGCTCAGGATGACACTCACTGGGGTGACACTCGCTCAGGATGACGCTATTGTCAGGCGGCGCGGCCCGCTCCGGGTGCGTCCATTTCGCGCGTGCGCTGCCATGTGTAGGTTACGCGGTGGATTACGGTGATGGTCGAAAGCACGGCGATCACCCAGAGCACGGGGGCCATAACGTTGAACAACGCGCCAATGATGAGGAGCACGAGGCGCTCCGGGCGTTCCATGAAGCCGACCTTGCACTGGGGGATCAGCGATTCGGCGCGGGCGCGGGCATAGCTCACCATGATCGCGCTGATCATGGCCAGGGCGGCCAACACTACATAGAAGAAGCGGTTGCCGCGGCCGTAGAAGACGAGCAATCCGAGGAAGAGCGACGCATCGCTGTAGCGGTCAACGATGGAGTCGAAAAATCCACCGAAGCGCGTCACCTGGTTTGAAGCGCGCGCTACCCGGCCATCCACCAGGTCAAAGAAGCCGCTGCCGATGATGACCAGTCCTGCATAAAAGAACATGCGGCGCTGGTTGTCGCCGTTGGCGTATCCGAATAAAAATGCAGCGTAGGAGTTGACGAGGAGTCCCATCAGGGTGAGGACGTTGGGATTGATGTGGGAGAGCGCGAGCAGGCGGACGATGGCATCCAGCAGAACGCCGCAGGCTCGTCCGACTCCGCTGGTCCAGCTCATAAGGCCAGGCTCATTTCGACTCCGCTCCCGGGCCGAGTTCGGCCAGGTCGTGAATGGTCGCGAGCTTGAGGATTTCCATCTCGCGATTTCCATTGGGCGTCACGACCGTGGCGGTGTCGCCGATCTTTTTGTTGAGCAGGGCCCGTCCAATGGGTGAGTTGGTCGAAATTTTCCCGTTGGCCACGTCGGACTCTTCGGTCGTCACGATGTGGTATTCGACCTCGGTTTCTTTGGAACTATCGTAGACCTTCACCGTCGAACCGAGCCCCACCTTGTCCTTGGGGATGTTGTTCATGTTGATCAGCGACAGATCCGCCAGGCGCTGGC
The DNA here is from genome assembly GCA_049300475.1 of Terriglobales bacterium. Lineage (GTDB taxonomy): Bacteria > Acidobacteriota > Terriglobia > Terriglobales > Acidobacteriaceae > Acidiflorens. Next base: position 9,539 of record JBAQJU010000190.1, read on the forward strand.
CGAGCTGGCGGAGGCGCGCCTTCAGGTACTCCTGGCGCTGCTTGGCCATGTGATATTCGGCGTTTTCGCTCAGGTCGCCGAGCGCGGCGGCCTTCTTCAGCTCTCGGGGAATGTCGTAGGCGAGTTCGCGTTCGAGCGTGTTGAGCTCTTCCTGCAGCTTTTTCTTGATGTGCTCGGTCATGAAATCTTCGATAGGTGCGTGGGACATTATACTCCGCGATCGGGGAGACACGCTTCCCGCAGATTTGGCGGGATTAGGCAAAGCATTTAGCAGAAACGACTTATGCCTTCAGCTTGTCGAAGACGAACATGGCTCCGCGCTCCGGACTGCGATGACGGCGACGAAAAGCACCTCCCGCGGTGCATCTTGTTTGCCTTAGTTGCGAGGCTCGGCTAGACTGAGTAGGCTACCTCCGGGCGAGGGCCCCTCCATGAATAGCGACCACGTTTTCCACATCGGCGACAAGGTCGTTTATCCCAATCATGGAGTCGGCATCATCGAACAGATCAGCAGCCGGACGATCGGGGCTACGGTCGAGAAGTTCTATCTGCTTAAAATCGCAGCCAGCAGCTTAAAGGTGATGATCCCATTCCATAACGTGGGCAGCGTAGGGATGCGCCCGGTGGTGCGCAATGGCGAGATCCAGAAGATTGTCGATTACCTGTCGTCCGGGGCATGCATCAATGCGGCGGACTGGAAAGACCGGTTCAAGGAAAACTCCGAGCGCATGCGCACCGGGTCGCTGACCGACGTGGCGATGGTGCTGAAGAGCCTGCTGATCCTGGGGCAGGAAAAGTCGCTCTCCTTCCGCGAGAAGAAGATGCTGGAGCGCGCCCGCTATTTGCTGGTCAGCGAAATTTCCATCTCGCGCAATTGCGATGAGAGGTTGATTGAGGAAGCGCTGACCAAGGCGCTGACGAAGTGCAACCTGCGCTTCCCTGAAATCAGCGAATTAGCCTCGTAGTTTTGTCCCCATCAGTCAGTCCAGGTAAGGTTTATTCAGCGTCTGCTCTCGACCCGTGCGCCCCCAGCCAGGATTGCAGAATCAGCACCGCGGCCATGCGGTCCACAGCCTTGGCACGCTTTTCGATTGAGAGGTTCGTCTCCCGCAACAGGCGGTTGGCTTCGGTTGAGGTCCAGCGCTCATCCCAAAGGTGGACTGGCAGGCCGGACTTCTCCCGCAGTTCGTCGGCGAACTGCCGCATCTTTTCCGACTGTGTTCCCTCGGCGCCGCTCAGGCGCAGCGGCAGGCCGACCACGATCTCGGCGACGTCATACTTCGCCAGCACGGCGCTCAGAGCCGCCCAATCCTTGCGCTTGTTCTGGCGCTGGATCGTATCCAGCCCCTGCGCGGTGATGCCAAGCGCATCGGAAACAGCTACGCCGATTCGTCTGGAGCCGACGTCGAGGGCGAGGATGCGGCGAGGCATAAAGGCAAGTCAGAAGTCAGAAGTCAAATTGAAGAAGTACAACCCGCCCCCTGCCGGCGGCCAAGGTAATGCACGATTCTACTTCTTGAATCTGACTTCTGACTTGGTCTTCTGACCCGATTTTACTTCTTCAATCTGACTTCTGACTTGCTCTTTTGACTTTGGCTTTCCTGCCGCTCTGATGCACAATGATTGCCCGGCCCTTCATGGAAACAACGGACACTACCGAGAACACTCATCCCCATCACTGGTCGCTGACGCTGCTCGGCATCGGCCTGATCATCATTCTTGCCTATCTGGGCGAATCGGTGCTGGCCATACTCTTCTGTTCCATTCTGCTCAGCTTTACTCTCTCGCCGCTGGTGCAGGCATTTGAGTACCTTCACATTCCCCGGCCGCTGGCAGCTTTGATCAGCGTCCTGGCCCTGCTCCTGGTGATGTATGGGGTTACAGTCACGTCCTACACGGAAGCAATCATCTTTGCCGACAATGTTCCGAAGTACTCGCAGAAGATCCGATCCATCCTGCGACCTTTCCAGGCGCAGGCGGAAAAGATCGCCAAAACTGGTGAGGCGGTAGCGTCCCCGGAGTCTTCAAACGTCATCCAGGTGCGGCAGGTTACAAACTGGACCGACATCCTCACCCATGGAGCCGGAACCTTTACTGACATCGTGCTGGCCGCCTCGTTTATCCCGTTCCTAACCTATTTTCTGCTGACCTGGCAAAGCCACGCCCGATCCGCGACTGTCATGCTGTTTCCGCTCCATCACCGGCATACGGCGTTTGTCACGCTCGGGCTCATCGGCAAGATGCTGCAGAGCTTCATTGTGGGCAATTTCATGATCGGGCTGCTCATTTCGGTGGTGAGCGTAGCAGTTTTCGGCCTTTTGCATGTGCCGTTTTTCTATTTCGTCGGATTTCTCAGCGGCTTCCTGAGCCTGGTTCCCTACCTTGGGATCGTGCTGGCGATGGTCCCGCCCATTCTGGTGGGCCTGGGACAACTGGACGCGGCCGGCCTGTTCATCGTCTTGCTTTCGGTGGTGGGAATGCACTTGATCGCGCTCAACGTGCTGTATCCGAAGCTGCTGGGCAGCCGCCTCCGGATCAATCCGCTGGCCGTTACGCTCGCCCTGCTGTTCTGGGGAGCGGTGTGGGGCGCCATCGGATTGTTGCTGGCCATTCCAATGACGGGCGCAATCAAAATTATCTGCGACCACGTCGAGTCGCTGAAACCGTACGCCGACTGGCTGGGCGAGTAAAAGGCAACGCAGAAGTTGGAAGTCAAACTGAAGAAGTAAAACCTTTTGCCGTGCGAACGGACGCTACGAAGATTGAAACCAGTTCTCTGGCTTCCTGAACAATTTCTCTCAATTTTGTCTCCGGGAAGATCCCGGATTCGCCGATCAGGTCCAGCCAAAAAGCAGTTTCATCTGCTTCCTCAAGAACAATTCCTAGCTTGGCAATGAACTCGGCACGAGAGCGGGCGGCGCGGCATGCCGCTCTGTAATTGGCCCCAATGGAGGTACCCGAACGCAGCAACTGCTTTCCCAAAATACGTGCATCGTCAGATTTGGGCAGGGAGCGATAAAGCTTGACGATTCGGAGTGCGAAGCGCTTCGTCCGGCTTTGCAACCCTTCAAAATCTGGCATTTCCAGACTCTATCCCGCCGTTCAGCCAGATGCTGTGTTTCCGCTCACAATGTCTTCGTTCGGTTTTCACTTCTTCGATTTGACTTCTGACTTTTGACTTGCACTCGTTACCCTCGGCAGCTTCCCTGACTCGCTGGTTTGTTCCATTCTGTGGGAAGCATCTAAACTTAAGCCTTGCGCACGCTGATCACATTGCTGCTGGTTGTTGTGTTGGGCGCTGCCGGCTTCGCCGCCTGGCAGGTCTATGTGCCGGTCACGCCCCCGACCCAAACTTTCATCCTGCTGCATTCTGGCTATTCCACCCGCCGCATCGCTGCCGAATTGAAAAAGGACGGGATTATCCGCAATGAAACCAGTTTCCTGCTCTGGCATCTTGCGCATCCCAAACCGTCGTTGAAGGCGGGAGAGTATCTGTTCGAGCGCGGGGCCACGCTTCCCCAGGTTTATGGCCGCATTGTTCGTGGCGACATCTATTTCCACGTGGTCACCATCCCCGAAGGCTACACGATGTTCGACATCGCCAAGGCCATGGAAGACGCCGGGCTGGGCTCGGCGGTGGATTTTCTTCATATCGCCGAGACTCGAACCGATCTCATCTCCGATCTCGCGCCCCAGGCCAAGTCGCTCGAGGGATACCTGTTCCCCAATACCTACCAGTTCACGCGCACCCAGAATCTTGAGGAGATGGCTGCGGTCATGGTCCACCAGTTCCGGCAGGTGGCGCAGCAGATCGGGGTGGTCCCGGGCGATCCCAACCATGGCGCAAGCCTGAGCGCGTCTAAGTTGGATGTCTCCAAGTTGGATGGGTCCAATGTTGACACGGCCAAGTTAGACATAGCCCAGGTCGTGACCATGGCGTCGATTATCGAGAAAGAAACGGCAGCCCCGGAGGAACGTCCGCGGGTAGCGAGCGTCTATTACAACCGCCTGTCCCAGAGGATGGCGCTCGATGCCGATCCGAGCGTGATCTATGCGGAGCTGCTGCAAGGCACTTATCAGGGAAGCCTCCATCACCACGATCTCGCCATTAACTCTCCGTACAATACCTACCGATTTCCGGGCTTGCCGCCTGGACCCATCGGCAATCCCGGGCGCAGCGCTCTGGAAGCCGCTCTGCATCCCGAGAGTACAAACTTTCTTTATTTTGTTAGCGATGGCAATGGGCATCACCGCTTCGCCACCACCCTCGCTGAACACGATCGCAATGTTGTCGCCTACCGTCATGCTCTGGGGCTGCACTGAAAGCGTTGAAACCTTCGGTGCCTTATACTAATCAGATAGTCATTTGCCCAGAGCTCTTCCAGGTATCAGGATAGGAATGCATCGTTTACATTTGCGCTGGTTGTTGCCCGTGTGTCTTCTGGCGGTCACCTTTCCATTGAGCGGTTGCCTGTTTCGGACCCGAGTAATCGACCGCCAGTTGTCAAACGCACCCCTCAAGACCGCAACCCAAGAACAGTTGATCGATTACGTCAACACCCAGGCCGGCAAGATCCAATCCATGCAGGCGACGGTCGATATCGACTCCTCGGCTGGCAATCCCGGAACCGGGCGGGTCACCGATTACAAGGAGATTCGAGGCTACATCCTGGCTCGTAAGCCCGATATGCTCCGCATGAAAGGGCTTATGCCGGTGGTTCGCAACACCGCCTTTGACATGGTCAGCGACGGCAAGGAATTCAAGCTTTGGATTCCTCCCCGGAACAAGTTCGTCGTCGGCGAGGACAATGACACCAACTACCAGCCTGACAAGCGCATGGAAAACATGCGGCCGCAATACATCTACAATGCCCTTTTGCTCCCCGCCGTCGGCCCGGACGAGATCGCGGTCCTCGAAAATGGCTATGAAACGGTGCTTGATTCCAAAAAGCATCGCGTCGATCAACCGGACTACGAACTGGCCGTCATCCGCAAAGGTCCAAAGGGCTGGTTCCTGTCACGCCGAATTCAGTTCAGCCGCACCGACCTGCTGCCCCATAGAGTGCGCATCTACGACCAGCAGGGAAATGTAGCCACCGACGCGCACTACCAGAACTACAAGGACTTCAACGGAATCTCATTTCCGACCACCATCGAAATCGAGCGGCCACGCGAGGGCTACGACATAACGCTGAACATCCTCAAACTGGATCTGAACCGCCCGCTCAGCAACGACCAGTTCGCGCTGGAGCAACCCCCGGGAGCCGAGATCGTACGCCTGGGTTCGAAGTCCGGCGGAGCCACGCCGAGTTCTGCCCATCCAGTAGCCAGTGCCCAGGACGGGCCAACCAAATAGTTTCAGCCAGGTAGTTTCGGAATAAGACATGATGAATCGCATGATCGTCGGGAACCTGATGCACCGTCCGCTGCGCTCGTTGATCAGCGTGGTGGCGGTGGCGCTGGAAGTGACATTGATCCTGCTGATCGTGGGCCTGTCACTGGGGATGCTGCAGGATCAGCGCACGCGGGCTGCGGGCATCGGGGCGGATGTAATCGTGCTTCCGCCGGGATCATCGTTTATTGCGGGGCTGACCGGCGCGCCCATGCCAATCAAGATCGGAGACGTGCTGGCCAGGCTGGAGCACGTGAAGGCTGTGGCCCCGGTCGTTACCCAGATCAGTTCGGCGGGTGCGCTGGAGATCATCGACGGGATCGATTTGCCGAGCTTTGACCAGTTGTCCGGCGGGTTTCACTACTTGTCGGGAGGTCCCTTTCAGGGGCCGTATGACGCCCTGGTGGATGATCTTTTTGCCCAGTCCAAGCATGCCAAGGTGGGCGATACCATTGAAATTCTTAACAATAAGTTCCGTATCTGCGGGATCGTGGAGCGCGGCAAGGGCGCCCGCAAGTTTGTCCCACTGAGTACCCTGCAGGATCTCATCGGCGCCAAAGACAAGGCCACTATCTTCTATCTCAAACTTGACGATCCTGCGAACGCGGAGGCGGTGGTCGACGAGATCAAACATGTGCCCGGGATGGAGCGGTATGTGGCGACGCCAATGGCCGCCTATCTGGCCATGATGACGCCGGGCAATTATCCGGGACTGTCGACTTTCATTAAGGTGGTGGTCGGAATTTCGGTGGTCATCGGTTTCATCGTGATTTTTCAGGCCATGTACACGGCGGTCATGGAACGGACCCGCGAAATCGGCATCCTCAAGGCCATGGGAGCCTCCAAGCTCTATATCGTCAACGTCGTGCTACGGGAAACCGTGCTTCTGGCCCTGAGCGGCATCGTGCTCGGCATTGTCGTCAGCCTGGCGGCACGCGCCGGCCTTGCCCACAGGTTCCCCTTGCTGCAGGTCGTGGTGGACGGTGGTTGGATCGTTCGCGCTACGTTCATCGCCATCGCCGGGGCAGTTGCCGGAGCGCTCTACCCGGCCTTCAAAGCCGCCCAGAAGGATCCTATTGACGCCCTCTCCTACGAATAGAGTTGGTCCGTCGTTGGATTTTCGCTTTTCTTTCCCTGCTCCCCTCCAGGCTTTTTGTCCCACGATCCGAGCTTCAAAATTTTTCTGACAATTTCTCTCGCAAATCTCCGGCGAATGCACGATACTGCCCCTGAAACTGCCATGCTATAATCACGGCCCGTTACGCAAAAGCAGGGACGTTTCGCAGTCAGTAGTCTTATTTCCCTGGGCCGCAGTTGGCCGAGAATATACAGGAGGAGATATGCCTTTCGATGATCCGACTCTGTATGGTCGGGACGATGAAACCGATGAATTTGGTGAAAGCAGCGCCTTTGGCGAATCGCTGGAAGAGGATTTTGACGAAGAGGAAGAAGAGGAGGAAGAACCAGTTGCCATGGATGAGGACGAAGGTGAATCCGAGCCGTCTCCTGAACCTGAGCCGGTAAGTTCCTTCGGCGGCGGTGGCAGTGCGCCTCCTCCGAAAAAAGCCGCACCCAAAAAGGCCGCGCCCAAGAAGGCCGCACCTAAGAAAGCCGCACCCAAGAAGGCCGCTCCGAAAAAAGCGGCGAAGAAGAAGGCACCTCCCAAGAAAGCAGTTCCCAAGAAGAAACCGGCTAAGAAAGCAGCCAAAAAGAAAGCCGCCAGTAAGAAAGCAAAGAAGCCGGCGAAGAAAGCAGCGAAGAAAAAAGCCGGCAAGAAGAAAGGCCGCCGCTAACTGAATCCGCACGTGCAATGGCGGGAGCCCGTATGGGTTCCCGCTAATCACGCTCTCCAACTGAAAGAATTTCTAGTGCGGTGATGTTTTCTCAGGCTCATACGGATTTTGTCGCCACATCTTTCTCCCCGCGCTTTACTCACTGCGTCAGTTCTGTATCTTCTTTGGCCAGCGCTTTGTCTTGGCCGGGAGCCGCTTCCCAGCCTCCTCTGCCGTAACGGCAACGGAGTTCTTGACGCGACATTCCGCAATGGGATCAGCGTGCACGTTGGGGCAGCAAGGGAGCCCGGAGTTGTGGGCTTGGCAAGGCGGTCCTGCGCCGCCAAACTCACATGGGAAAAGCACGAACTGGTAGTCGAGTCTGGCGCCGCGCAACTTGATCTGGACGCATTCGGCATCGATCTGGGCGATGGCGTCCCAAGCGCCGCATTCCAAGTCGGAAAATCAGACAGCGATTGCTGCATGGAATATCGGATTTTCTCGCTGGAAAAGCCGCCACGCTTATTGCGCACAATCACCGGGGCGCAATACTTCAGCGCTTCCGACATTGACATGGACGGCCGAATTGAAATATGGGCCGATGATGGGGAAGCCGTCAATGGCTTTGAATCCCTGACGCCCGGCGAGTTGGACAATCCCCCGGCCATTGCCCTCCGCTTTGCGCACGGACAACTGCTCGACGTAAGTGCGGAGTTCCAGTCCTATTATGATCGGAAGATCACCCAGCTCCGGGACGCTATCTCACCATCGGACCTGCAGGATTTTAAGAACAGCGATGGGAGGTTGTCGGAACCTATCACTCCGGCTTCCTCCGACCGGCTGCATCGCTTGCGCCGCATAAAAATCAAGGTGTTGGAGATCGTTTGGAATTATCTATACAGCGGTCGCGAATCGGATGCATGGCGCCAGCTTCGCGAGATGTGGCCACCCGCCGATGTTGACCGGATTCGCGCCGCCATCGTGAACGCACGCGCTGCCGGCATTCACGCGCAAGTCGACGCCACGTCCGCCGGTCCTCCGCCCAGGAAAAAACATGCGCCTGTCTTCGATGCAGTGCGGCCAAGGGCTGATCTGGATTCTCCGCCGACGGGAATTTTGCTCGAGTTCCAGTCCGTGGCAGGAGAACAAACTTCGCTCCCGCCGGAACTACGGCTGGATTTGATCATCGATGCCGCTGGCAAGGTCAGATCCACGCATGCGCCTCTCGGAGTGTCGACGTCCGAAGTTGCGGTCACATCCACATGGAAGTTCATCCCCGCATTCAAGGATGGCCGCGCCGTTGCTTGCCATCTGCGTTTCTCGGTCTGGCCCAAACAATAGCGTCGTTCGAATGACTCAACGTCCTGCAGACCCCTCACGCAACTATCCTTGCACAATCGCATCCGCTTCAATTTCCAGCAGCATCTCGGGCGAAACCAGGCCACTGACCGCGAGCATGGTGCTAGCGGGACGAATGTCACGAAAAAATTCGCCGTGCGCCTTGCCAACTTTTTGCCAATCGGCAATGTTTGTCAGGAACACTCTGGTTCGCACTACGTCTTTCAGTGATGCCCCCGCCCGCTGCAGCGCACTTTCTATGTTCTTGAGCACCTGTACCGCTTGTGCATAAGCATCGCCCGCGATGATTTTGCCGTCCGCACCGGTCGCGGTTGTGCCCGCCACGTGGATGTGTTCCCCGACTCGCACCGCACGGGAGTAACCGACGATCGGTTCCCATGGCGTTCCGCTCGCAATATTGACTCGTTCCATCCTCTCTCCTTTTCGATGTGCCCCTCTGCATTGTTGATTTCCGGACGTGAAACAATTACGGTTTGGTTTCTACTTGAAAATAGATGCGTTCTTTTCCACGTGGACTCTTCACCGCCAAATTAGCAGCCATCATCTACGACTGCCAACAGAAAACAGCGAAACACCCTGCTCTGCGCGGTGTTTCAACACTTAGTGGCACGATAGTGACTTGTGAAAGATCGAAAACTACAGTAATTATTCTCGGCAACCTCTTATTCCGATGAATCAAAGAGGTGAAGAGAGGGAAGGTGCTGATAGAGACGATCCGATTCTGAAAAGAAACGAGGGCCATTGCCATGATTCCGGAAACGCATCCGCTGCAGCAGTTGTTTGTTGAACTCGTCGGCCGTCATTACGCGCAGGAGATCGGCATTCGCGACCCGCAGGTCGTCGCCTATGTCGCCCACTTGCTGACGGAGTTCTGCGACGCGGAGCAGTTGATGAAGATTCGCACGGCATCCGGCAGGCCTTTGAACGACGTGGGCGAGATGTTGATCGAATCGGATCCGGTCTACGGCCCCGCGCCCTCGTTCGACCGCGAGCGCCAGGTCCGCAAACACATTGGCGATTACACACTGTTTTTCGCGGGCATGTTTCCGGAGAGCATCAATCACTATCGGCTGCGCCGCCAGCGCGTGGAAAACTTTGTGGAGTGGGTGAAAGCCGGCAAGGAGAGCTACTACATCGTCTCCAAGTTCGAGCACTTCGAATATGCCAAAGTAGCGCCCGTGTTCGCGCAACTTTCCCAGAAATTCGAAGATTGCGTCTACGGATTAAACCTGGTCAAGAACGAACTGGAAGTGATGCAGCACCCGATTGCCCGGAGAGCGAACGAACTCATCATGTAGGAGGTCGGAGGTCAGATTGCAGAAATAGAAACCCGCGCGAAGTTGAGTCGTTGGGTGTCACTTCTGCAATCTGACCTCTTATTTCAGAC
>JBAQJU010000191.1:0-3675 GCA_049300475.1 Terriglobales bacterium
CCTTTGCGCCTCGGGCTTATTCTTCAGCTATCCCGGGGATGTCAGATTTCTAGTTCTACGAACCGGGCTCCACCCCACGTTGAATCGCTGTTGATGGCAATTGTCCTCTTACACATCGAGACAGTGCAAAAAACCGCTGTCGGAGGAGATCTGGCACCCGAGAAAGACGTGTTCAAACAAGCGTTCTCTTGCGAGCATGAGAATCATTACTTATAGCGACCTCCATCTTGAATTTGGCTCGGGCTGGATGTTGCCCCCAGCAGTGAACCCAGATGTCATGATCCTGGCAGGCGATATCGTCACGCTCAGGAATTATGAGCCGCTGGACCAGATTCTGCGGAAGTGGAAGAAACCAGTCCTCTATGTGACGGGAAACCACGAATATTACCCGCAGCGGCCAATGGACGAAGAGGACAATAGATTCAAAGCGTGGCTCGAAGACAGACATCCGCATGTGAAACTGCTGCTTGATGAAGAGGTCAGCATCGGGGGTGTCAATTTCTTCGGCGGCACGATGTGGACGGATTTCAACGGCGGGAACTTACGCGCCATGGAAACCGCGCAGGATCAAATGAATGATTATCGCCTCATCTATAACCCTGACGGAACGCCTTTCACGCCAAGAGATTCGATTGTGCTGCATAAAAACTTCGCGTCGAAATTGCTGAATTGGTTTGCCAAGAATTTAAGGGGTCCGCGCGTGGTTATCAGCCATAATGCACCGGTCATCAATCCCAATTCCAAATACAGGGGCGGCCCTCGCACGCCGGCATTTAATTCCCTCGACATGGTGGAGATCATTGGGAACCACCAGCTGGCCCTCTGGGTTTATGGCCATACGCATGAATGCGACGATCAGACGATCGGCCGGACCCGCGGGTTTGAATGCAAGGATTTTGATGAAGCGGGTCTGCCAGTCGAGATACGGGCGCGAAAGGGCCATCCTTAAACCGTTCGAGCTTCGGTATGTCTGCGATGGTGTTTTCCCAGACGATTTTAGGTGGCCCTCTCGAATTGCTATTCGGCTTATCTCCGGCGCGCCAAGGGGCGCTTTTCCTTCGCCAACACTTCGTACGCAGCCTTCAGAAATAGCCTACTACCTTCTCCCTTCGCGGACGGCCTAAAATCTTAATCGAATTTTGACACTTAGAAATTAGCACAAACCTGGGTGATTTGGATTGGGAGTTGGCGGCCTCCAACGACTCCAGCTCGAATGGCACCTCGCTGCGATGGCCCATGCCATCTGAGCTTATGCCTTGATCGTTTCAGTGCTGATGACTCTCGGCTTCCAGTGTCAATTGCCGCTCTGTCCGGTTTTGGTAGTTTTCGTTTTCGTTCTAAGCCTCCTGGGAGTGATAAGATTCCAGCCACTACCAAGAGGTCGCGGTTTGCTAGTCTCGGTCTGGAAGGCGGAGATTCCATTCTCAGCCTGTAGTTGGCGTATTGCCCTTAAGGGGGGACCTTGTGCACAGCCATGGATCGCAGAAAATTACTTGGTAGCGTAATGTTCGCATGGGCAATGGTGCTTGCATTGGTTTTCACGTTGGGGTGTGCCGACGGGCATCGACCTAGCGGAACTGGCCTGATCAGAGGGCGGAGAATTTTGTACCAAAGCTTACGTCCTTTCTGTAGCAGGAAGACACAGCCCAAGGCGACGCCGAGTGAAAGTAAAGCGTTGCCGAACCACGGGCCAAATTCCCAAAACGGTAGCATGCGGCTCCGACAACGCTTTTTTGGCGGAGGCGCAGTCTACAACTACGTGCATTTCTACCAGCCGTAGCTTCCGGGATGCGGAAAGGGCAGGTCCCTTCCCATTTTTCACGCAATTCATGCGCCGGGCGTTCGGCGAATCTGGCGGTGGCGGCATCACCGAGGGGGCTCCGCCAGATTTTTCAGCCCAGCCGAGCCTTGAGAAAACCTCAATCTGAGCCGCTCTATGAGTCAATCCATGTCTGGGATTCGCATGCAGGAACATTCGCGAATCGCGGATAGCCGCGTGAGTCGCAGTTGCGTCTGGCTGCCGGTCGCCTTTGTGATTGTGGCGGCGCTTGCAGCAGCGGCCTGCGTCGGATTCTATGTTTTCGAGTTCCATCACGCAGGCCTGTCGGACGACGGGCAAGACTGGAGTGACTTCGGAAACTATGTCGGTGGAACCGTAGGCCCGCTCGTCGGCCTCATGACTCTGGCGGTAATACTTTATATCGCCGTGATTGTGGGCAATTCTCAGAAAGCGCAGGAGTGCCTTCTAAACGAGCAGGCGCACAAGACCAGCCTCGCGTTTGACATGCATCGTGAATTCCATGCGAAATCGATGCTGATGGCTCGCAGCGAGGCGGTCAAGTTCGCTTACAAGGACTCCTGCCAGACGCCAGACAAGCTCGATATAGCGACTGATCCCGCTGCGCCAAAGCTTTTAGCCGTTATTCACTTCTATCAGCGTCTCTCTTTAGCCGTTAAACATGACCAGATTAACAAGGGGGTCGTGCCCGATCTTTTCGGGGAGGCTTTTGTATGGTGGTGTCAACGTTGCTTCAAAAGCCGGCTGCAGCCGACAGGCTGGGAGTCATGGCAAAGAATTGACGAGCTGATGAAGTGGCTGATAGAGAACGTGAAATCAGAGGATTTGAAGAGCTGGGAAGAGCGAGCGGAAAAATACAGCCCTGGGATGGGCGCCGCCGGTTAAAGAATGGTAAGCATTCAGAGTCCGATTCCAGGGCGGATTCAAGGTAACGCGCAATAATGCGTTACCGTATCGTGACTGACCGACGCCGCATAATAACCATAGGTGCATGGTCCCCCGGTCACGTGGCGTAGCTGTGCGCCTTCTAGCAGGCTGCGGAAAAACTCTATTCTCTTCAATGTGCCAATTCACGGGAGACCAGCGGATCTGGTCTGAGTGTCGAGTTGTATGTAATACGGTCCTTTTTCACTCGGACCTTTGCGGCGGTTGGTGTGAATGCCATTGCCGAGACGAACACGTCATAGAATCCCGCTGGAACTTCGGCTAAATACCGGCCGTTGGAGTCAGTCGTGACTATTACGTCGTGCTGGATGCCGATGTTGTCCGATAGACCAACAGTGCTACCGGCAGAATCCCAATGAACGAGCACGCGCGCATTGGCGATCGCAGCGCCTTCTGAGTCTACGATTTCGCCAGTAATCCCCGATTGCGGCTGCCCAGCAGCAACCAAGGAGACACAAAGTACGAGTAGTGTCCCTGTCAAGGTTCGGTAGTTCATACTCGACTTTGTACCGGAAATGGAGGTTGCCGGTCCACCTCTTTCCTCTGAAAGCATTGCGGCAATGCGAATGTCATACACCTCGGTACCAAGAAACTCTCTTGTTTCCACAGCATGTCCTGTTAAGAAAAGGGCATGCGCGGAAATGACGACCAACAGATGGATGTGTTCAGCTACATCAGTCCTGAGGAGCGAGTTCCGCAGGATCACCCCTTGCGCCCGCTGCGTGCCATGACCGATGAAGCGTTAAGAGAACTGCAGCCCCGATTCAACAAGCTGTACGCCAAAACCGGGCGGCCGTCGATCGCGCCGGAGAAGTTGTTGCGAGCGCTCCTGTTGCAAGCGCTGTACTCGGTGCGCAGCGAACGGCTGTTGATGGAACAGCTCGACTATAACCTGCTGTTCCGTTGGTTCGTGGGCTTGAACATGGACGACA
>JBAQJU010000192.1:0-26328 GCA_049300475.1 Terriglobales bacterium
GGCGTACTCTGGAAGTGATCGCCACGCCCGGCCATACTCCCGACGCCATCTCTCTTCTCGATCGCGCCAACCGCCTGCTCTTCACTGGCGACACGTACTATCCCGCGACGATTTGGCTCTACCGCCCTGAAACGAATCTCGACGCCTACGCTGCCTCGATCCACAAGCTGGCCGCGCTCGCACCGCAGATCAAGACCGTTCTCGGCGCTCACAACATTCCCGTCGCGGAACCGTCGGTGCTTCCGCGCCTGGTTGCGGCCTTCGAGGAGGTCCTTGCCGGCAAAGCGATCGCGACGGCAGGAGACCCGGGCCGGGTGATCTATAAGGTGGACGGCTTCTCGTTCCGAATGCGCGCCCCGGAATCCAAACCCTGAGGGTCGCCTCGACGACTACCCCACTCATCGCGAGCTTTGCGATGAGTAGAATCTACCTCAAATGTTCAACTCTTCACTGTGTCGCCGGCAACGTGTACTCAAAATCGTAGAAATGTTTTCCCTCTTCGATCCTGATCGTCATTGATCCGGAGATCCCCACTAATCCATCGGTCCCGGAGTCTGGCACCACGGTTACGCTCATTTCAGGCACGCCGCGGGTCATGGTCGCCTTATGTTGCAGCACGAATGAGCCGCTGCGTCCATCGAGCGATCCGCTCACGCGCTCGAGCGCGACGTAAGCGCCCGAACTTCTGGGATCTCCCGCACTCAGCATCTCGCCTGTGCTTGTCGCCTCCAGATCGCCATGAAACTTTTTGTCGAGTGAGAACCTGCCCAGCTTTGCGCCCTCGGCTACCTTGTTGTCCGGCTTCTGCGGAATTACCTTCACCTCGAATGTTCCACTAGCACGCTTCGTCATAGGCACCTCTTTCTGGGAAGGAGTTAACAGAATTGATCTTGGCTGGCCATCGACAGCAGCGGGGGATCGAGCCTGTGCAAAGACCATACAAGCCGGCGCCAGAAACATCGCCGCTACCATCCGGGCTCGTCCGGTTAGAATCTTCCCAACCATAGTGGGTGAGCGATCGGGAACGGTTCCTCGATCTGCGAATTTGCGGGCCAACTCACTGCGGATCAAATGCGCGATCACGATTTCTATCCTCGGGGGAAACTGTAAACCGGCATTGAGTCCAATGATTGGAAAAACGCGACAATCTGCACAAGAACGATCTGCGCGCGCACACGGCGCCGATATTGAAGAGGTCTTCGATCCCGAAGTCGGGCAGGCGCGCGGAATGCTTCGCCGCACTTTGCCGGCCGGAAAGTTGCGCCATTCGCGGCGGCGGCCGTCCGCCGACCTTGCGCCCTGGATTGCTCACTACTGGATCATCCACTGGGATCTGCGCGGCTGTGACCCACAGGCAACCGAGAGCGTACCTCATCCCAATATCCACCTGATCTTCGAGAACGGAGCCGCGGTGGTTGCCGGTGTGCAAACCCACAAATTTTCGCGCTTGCTGCAAGGCGAAGCCCGTGTTTTCGGAGTTAAATTCCGGCCCGGAGGTTTTCGCCCGTTCTACAGAGCAGCCGTCTCCAAACTTGCCGATCGTATCATTCCTGCTGGTCGCGTCTTTGGCGATGATCTGAAGGCGTTCAAAGAGATTGCCCTCTCTTCTTGCAAGGAGAACGACAAGATACAGGCTGCCAACGCTTTCTTTCACGTGCGGATGCCCCAGCCCGATCCCGCGCTTCTTCTCGCGGGTCAGCTGGTTGATCGCATTCTGCAAAAACCAGAAATCAAAACGGTAGACGACCTCGTCCGCAGCGCGGGAATGGGAAAGCGGTCGCTGCAGCGCTTGTTTAGTGAATATGTTGGCGTCAGCCCCAAATGGGTGATCCGCCGCTATCGTCTGCATGAATTGATCGAGAAATTCAATTCTGGCGGCGAACCGGATTGGTCCCAATTAGCGCTCGACCTCGGCTACTTCGACCAAGCGCACCTGATCAATGATTTCAAATCCTTCGTCGGTTACCCGCCAACGGAATATAAGAAATTGCTGGGAAGAGATTCGTAATTACTTAAGGCTCTCGTAGGGGGGCCTTGGCTCGGTCTGACTTCGCGCAGAGTCCTGCTCGAACTCCCTAACCATTTGATCAAACAAACCTTAACGGCCCCACTCCCTCAAAGCGGTGGAAGCCTCCATTTTTCACGCCTGGTCCCTTTTTCCCCTCGAATGAATCTCAGACCCTGAAATTCCCCTGCGTTTGCTATCATGCTTCTTTCGGTTTAGAGACCGCCTTGCCTAGCCAGAAGCAGCTCAAGTGGTCGCAGCTCCGCGTGGGACTCACGGTCCTCGCGGGCAGCGTCATCCTCATGGTGCTCATCTTCCTGATGAGCGGCACCGGTGGCTGGTTCACCCGCAAGATCACCCTGAAATCAGATTTCGACAACGCCGGTGGCTTGCGCGTCGGCGCGCCCGTACGCCTCGCGGGAGTGGATATCGGCAACGTGACTGGCATACGAATCGTGCCCGGCAGACCAACCACGCCCGTTGAAGTCATCATGAAGGTCAGTACCAAGTACTCCTTCAACCTCCGCAAGGATTCTGTCACCACCCTGGCCACCGCCGGCATTCTGGGCGAAACCTTCGTGGACATCGACAGTTCTTTTGCCAAGGGGTCCCCCGTCCAAAACGGCGATACATTGCCGGGCCGCGACCAGCCGGATGTTCAAGATGTCGTACGCGCCAGCCAGGGCACTCTTCAAAATATGGACGCCCTGCTCAAACGCCTCGACCATATCGTCAGCTTCATCGAAAGCGGGCAGGGCTCAATCGGAAAGGTTATTTACGATCCCCAACTGTACGACCGGCTCAATGCCACCGTCGCCGAATTCAAGGGACTGATGGATGATGTCCAGAGTGGCAAAGGCTCGCTCGGCCCCCTCCTGACCAGCGACGAAGCATACAGAAAGACCATCGCCGCCATCGACAAAGTCAATATGATCATCGACGACTTACAGGCGGGAAAAGGCTCGGCTGGCAAGCTGCTGAAGGACCCCACGCTCTACGACAATACCAACAAGACCGTCGCCAACCTGCGCCAGTTGACCGATGATATGAATGCCGGCAAGGGCGCGCTCGGCAAGTTTACCCACGATCAGGAATTCGCCAACAAATTGCAAACCACCATGAACAATCTGGCCGCCCTTACGGACCAACTGGAAAAAGGTGAGGGTACCGCCGGTATGCTGTTCAAGGATCCCGCGCTTTACAACAACAGCAACCAGATGCTCGTGGAAACGCGAGAATTAGTAAAGGCAATTCGCGAAAATCCCAAGAAGTATCTGACCTTCCATGTAAAAGTCTTCTAAGGTCTGAGCAGTCATGTTCTCGTGTTAAACCGCTCGACCTGGCAATCGGCAATCTCAATTACTCGCGCTGGCTCGTGCCGCTTGCAATAGAACCTGTTGTTCATCAGCGCTGCTCACCGTCTGGAAGAAATCGCGCAAAGCGGGGTAATACTTCGCGTCCATGAGCATGATGTCCACATTCAACGTCCGGCGCAGTTGTAGTTTGCCCTTATCAATTCTCGCCTCGGACGCGTACACGACCACGTGCCCATCCTTCTTCTGTGCCTCTGGGACGTTCATGATCTTCCATCCCGGCGGCGGTTCAATGGTTACCTCGTCCACGCGCTGGAAGGGAAAACGGAAGTAGATGGGATGCACACGCTCGGCATGATCGAACAAGTGCTTCTCCCCGGCGCCGAACAGCCCCACCGTCAGTAGAGAGCGGCTCCCAGCCTCCGAAGCCCAACTCGGCACCTTCAGCGTAAATTCCGCGATCATCGAGGGCGAAGAACTTTTCCAGTCCGGCTGGTTCGTCAGTTCGACCTCGGAGGGAACCGGGATCCATTCTTTGACTTCATCTTCGAGGAACTTCTTATGCTCGGCATCGTCGGCAAATCGCTCTTCCGCCCGGCGCTGCGAGGCCTCCAACCCTGTGAACATCACCGTCAGCTTGCCGTCGAGGTCTCCCGCTTCCGTAAGCTTCAGCTCGGCCTTGCGCTGAACGCGCGACTGCGAACTGTCGGGCAGGGTTGTTTTAATCCACGATCCGCCGTTTTTATCGAGCTTGTATCCGCTCACTCCCGTCTCGCTCCACGGCAGCATCCCAAAAGGAATGAAGGCCGATCCTGGATCAAAATACATGTCCTTCCCCTTAAGCTTCACGAGCACGACATTCGTGTTCAGACGGTTCCGATCCATCATCTTCGGATCAAAAAAATAGTTCGACCGGTCCGACACCCATACCCCGTGAGCCTCGATGCCGGCAGCGCGTATCAAACCAGCGAAAAGCCACGTCAGATCGACGCCATCGCCGCGTTGCAACTTCCACACTTGCTCGGCATTGGTTGGCCATTTCTCTTTATCGCGCTTTTGCTCCTGTTCCGTCTTCGCTGCTTCATACGTCAGATTGCGCAATTGCTGCACGCGGGCGTAAATCTTTTCGAGCTTTACTTCCGGAGAATCGCTGGGCGAAACTATCTGAGCCACTGCCTGCTCCATGGCTTTGGGCTTCCCGATAAAGCGTTCGAACCATTCGTTGCATTGTTTCCCAAACGCCATCCAGTACTTGTCCGGATCACTCTCGAAAGAATAGCCATAGACAAAGTCAACTCTCGCCTTCAACTCGTTTTCCGGAGGCATGAAATCTTCTACCCGAAAGGGAGGGATGTTGCTGACCTCCAAATGAACCTCATGGTTCGGCAACACGACGGGTTGTGCCCCAGGAGGAAGGTAGTGAAAGGTCATTCGTAATGTGCCCCCCGGCTTAAGTGAGAACTTGGCGGTCTTTATAAATAGCTCGTCGGACAAAACCCATTGCGAGTTCGATACAAAATACCCGGTGAGTTCGATTGTGTAGAAGTACTCGACAATGCTGCCCACGACCACGTCGGGCATGGTAAAGGTTTTTGCCCGATACTTCACTCCCCGTGCCTTCACAATCGTCTGGTCAAACACCTTCCCATTGAAATTGAGGACGGTACCGTCCGGCTTGATCGTTCGCGCGTGCAGTTTCTTGATATCGATCGAACCCTTCCAGTAAGGAAGCTCGATATCTCCATACTTCCGCCCTTCTTCCGTCAGGATTTTAATGCGGTAATAAACGTCTTCACGCACCGCGAATCCGCCCCTGTCGTCGCGGTCAACTTCCCGAAACAATATGATGGCCGGCGCGCCCGGAGCCTTCGGCTCACTCGTCATCTTCAGTTCATCCGCGGACGGCGGCTGGAAATCGATAGCCCATGAACTGGTTGAAATCCCAGTCAGACCAATGGAGAAACTGGCAGTGGTAAGCAGAAATGAAAGACACGACCGATAAGCGGACATGAGGTACCAACCAAGAGGAATGTCTTCCGCCGGAACATTCGCGGGAGTAAAGCCAATTACGGGCCGAATTATAACTCGGTATAGCAGCCGAAATCAGTGAACCTATGCGCCCACATACAGAGTTCCCACAGCGCGATCAAAAACAAAGGGCGCGATCGCTCGCGCCCTCTTCTGCAATCTGACCTCTTACTTCTGACTCCTGACGTTTAGTCTCGCACTCCATCCATAAACGCCCGCAACTTGCGCGAGCGGGATGGATGCCGCAGCTTGCGCAGCGCCTTCGCCTCGATCTGCCGTATACGCTCGCGCGTGACCGCAAACGACTGGCCCACTTCTTCGAGGGTGTGCTCGGATCCGTCTTCGAGACCGAAGCGCATCTTGATCACTTTCTCCTCGCGCGGCGTGAGGGTGCGCAGGACCTGTCCCGTCTGGTCCTTGAGGTTGACGTTGATCACCGCATCGGCCGGCGAAACAACGCCGCGGTCTTCGATGAAGTCGCCCAGATGCGAATCCTCTTCTTCGCCAATCGGAGTTTCGAGCGAGATTGGCTCTTGCGCGATCTTCAGCACCTTCCGGACTTTCGCCACCGGAATATCCATCCGCTTGGCGATCTCTTCCGACGTCGGCTCGCGTCCCAGTTCCTGCACCAGCTGCCGCGAGGTGCGGATCAGCTTGTTGATCGTTTCGATCATATGCACCGGGATACGAATGGTACGCGCCTGATCGGCAATCGCACGAGTAATCGCCTGCCGAATCCACCATGTGGCATAAGTCGAGAACTTATACCCGCGACGGTATTCGAACTTATCCACGGCCTTCATCAGGCCGATGTTGCCTTCCTGAATCAGATCGAGGAACTGCAGCCCGCGATTGGTGTACTTTTTCGCGATCGAAACGACCAGACGCAGGTTGGCTTCAATCAGTTCGCGCTTCGCCTGTTCGGCGTCCATGTCGCCCTGGATGATCTCGCGCTGGGTGCGCTTGAGTTCCTGGAACAACAGTCCCGCTTCGACTTCAAGCTTCTCGAGTTCGCCGTGGACCGCGCGCGCCTGCTTTTTGTATTCCTTGCGCTGCTCCTCGCTGCGCGTGCCCTCAGCCCGCTTCTCGAGATTCTGGACCTGCCGGTCGAGCGAGCGCATGCCGTCGACCGTGCGGTTGACCCGCTCGATCAGGCGCTTGCGTTCGTTGTTGGTGAAACCCAGGTTGCGCACCGCCTGCGAGGTGCGCACGATAGCGCGGGCCAGGCTTTTGCGATAACGCCGGTGGTCGCGTGGACGCTTCTTCTGGTTTACCGCGGCCAGCTTCTCGACGAATGGCATTATCTTTTTGTAAAGCTTGTCAAGAACGCGGATCTTGGCCAGAAATTCCTGCAGACGCTTGTCGACGATCTCTTCCGTGATTTCCTCTTCGTCGAAAGTGACCAGCTCCTTGATGGAGCGGACGCCTTTTTCGAGGTCCTCGCCCAGGGCGAGAAGTTCGCGAATCACGATGGGAGAGCGCGAAAGCGCCTTCAGTACGCGGTTTTGGCCGCGCTCGATGCGCTTGGCGATTTCGACTTCGCCTTCGCGGGTGAGCAACGGCACGGTTCCCATCTCGCGCAGATACATGCGGACGGGATCATTGGTTTTTTCCAGAGCGCCGGGCGTGAGGTCGAGTTCAACGTCCTCGGCGCCTTCTTCTACTTCTTCGAATTTTTTTTCCAGATCGGTCGAAGGCATCTTATTGCCCTCGAGAACATCGATTCCCTGCGTTCCGATCGTGGTCAGCAGATCTTCCAGGTCTTCAGGAGAATGCACATCGTGCGGGATAAGGTCATTGACCTGGTCATAGGTCAGATATCCCTTTTCCTTGCCTGCGTCGATTAGCTTTTTTATGTCGTCGAACTTGTCGTCAAGTGCCAAAACAGATCATCCTCAGGACGTCCGCCGATTCACGGACGCCGAAACATTCCAGCGGTGGGAGTTATTACGGAGCTGTGCCAAAAGCGCACAAACCTTAAAAGTATAGCACCATCGAATCCGGTGCTACCAGCGTGAATGAACTCCACCAGAAGGTTGCCGTGCGCCCGCGATTGCCCGTATCTCTTTTCCCGCTAGATTCTTAGATGGCGCAGGCCACCGTTCGGTTCCAGGCTCGCAGCCTCGCTGGCAAGCTGCGGCGAAGGTAGGCACTCGCAGCAGATGCCCTGCTCATGGCGTCTTTCGCGATGAGTGGGAGAGTGTCAGCTTGCCCGTCCCGCCGCCTCCGCCAGCGAGGGATCCATCAGGGCCCGCTTCAACCGCACTTTTTCCTGCAAAAGCGCCTGTTTTTCCTCCATCGAGAGCCCGCTCCGCAGCAGATGCCGCTGTGTCTCGTCCAACCGCCGCCGCAGCGTAATCCTGCGCAGAGCCCGCACCGCGCCTTCCACCGTATCGGCTGTCAGTTCCTCTTCTTCGTGCATCAGAATCGACGCCAGCAGCCGCCGGTCGGCTTCGCTTCTTGCCAGTTCCAACGGGTCGCCGGCCTCAGCGCCCGGCTCGAGCAGCGCGGCCATCAGCGATTCCGAAGCCAGCCCTTCATGCAACCGCTCCGATTCGAGCGCATACTGTGCCTGCCGCGCCGGATCGAACTCCTCCTCCACGCCGTCCCGAGATGAACTCCGCGACTCGCCCGCCTGCATCTGCCGCGCCGAGGCCAAAGCCCGAATCAGCACGCGCTCCGCCCCCGTGATCTGCGCCTCGGCGGGCGCTTTCACCGTAGTCGCCGAGCGATTGGTAGCGGCATGTTTGAGCTCTTGCCGCAGCACCGCCGAATCAATGCCTAGCTTCTGCGCGATTTCCATTGCCAACTCGTCGCGTACGATGCGGTTGGGCACGCGCTGGATATGCGGCAACAGATGATTGAGCGCCTTTACCTTGCCCTCCACGTTCCGTATGCCAAACTGCGCACGGGCCCGGTCAATCAGGTAATCAAAATACTTTTGCGAGTTCTTCAAAGCCGCGCTGTAGGCATCTTTCCCCTTGCGCCGGATGAACAGGTCCGGATCGAACCCGGCCTCCAGCGTGAGAACGCGGATGTTGAATTCCTCTTCGACCAGCAACCCCAAAGTGCGCTCGGTGGCCCGCGCCCCCGCGGTATCGGGATCGAAGTTAACGATGATGTTCTTCGAAAACCGCCCGAGCAACTTGGTTTGCAGTTCTGTGAAGGCGGTCCCCGAACTGGCAACCACATTGTGGAACCCGGCCGCGTAGACGGAAATGCAATCCATCTGGCCTTCGACCAGGATGGCGTATTCCAGTTTGCGAATTGCCTCCTTCGCGCTGTCCAGGTTGAACAGTACGCGCGCCTTCGAATAAATCTTCGTCTCCGGAGAGTTCAGATACTTCGGCCCCGCCTTTTCATCGGAAGAAAGCGTGCGCCCGGTGAAAGCAATTACTTTGCCCTGGTCATTCGCGATAGGAAACATGACGCGGTTGCGGAATTTGGAGTAAATCGTAGCCGCGAGTTTCGAGCCGCGAGCTTCGAGCTTAGGATCGCCAGCGGCAGGCGATGAATCGCTCTTCACCATGAGCTGTTCGCGATTGGTGTTGGAACCGGGATGCGTATCCGTGACCCGATCGTCGGCATTTTCTTGGTTGCTCGCAGCTCGAGGCTCGAGGCTCGAGGCTGTTTCTTTCCACGAAAATAACCCGCTCTCGCGCAGCAACTCCTCGTCAAACTCCCGCCGCAGCGCGTCGCGCAACAGAAACCCGGAATCTGGCGCATACCCAATCCGAAAGCGCACACTCGTCTCATCGTCGAGACCACGTCCCTTGAGATATTCGCGCGCATGTGCACCTTCAGGACGCCGCAGACACTCGCGGAAAAAAGCAGTCGCGCGTTCGTGGACATCCAGCAGCGCTCCCCGCAGATGTGCCTCTCTCGCTTCCGCCGGACTGGAGAACGCGATCTTCGGCATTGGCACGCCCAGCTTCTGGGCGATCAGCCGCACCGCCTCCGGAAACGAAACGTTCTCCACCTTCTGCACAAAACTAAATACATCTCCCGAAGCCCCGCACCCAAAGCAGTGATAGAACTGCCGCGTAGCATGAACAGAGAAAGATGCCGTCTTCTCGCTATGAAAGGGACAAAGCCCGGAAAAATTCTGCGCCCCGGCCTTCCGAAGCTTGACGTAATCTCCCACAATGCGGACGATGTCCGCCTGCTGCTTGAGGGTTTCTTTGAAATTGTCGGAAGAGGTCATGGGCGGAGCTGAAATGAAGCCACATTCATTATGAACGGTGAAAGTCGATCATTGAAGTTCAAACGTCACCCGCAATGGCCAGATCCACGGAGAGCCTGTGGGAAAGGTGTGAAATACCGGGATTGTTCTTGGGGAATTGAGGAAAAGCGGTTCCTCCTCTCTACACCCGCAACTCCACCAGCGTAGCGCCGCCGCCCCCTTCATTCTGTGGCGCCTCCGCCACTGTCTCCACATGCGGATGCTTCTTCAAATACTCCCGCAGCGCCTTCCGCAAAATTCCCATGCCGCTGCCATGCACAATCCGCACCCGGGGCATGCCTGCCAGAAACGCGCGGTCCACAAACTTTTCGACTTCGCTGGTCGCCTCATCGACCGTCCGCCCGATCACGTTGATTTCGCTCGGCGTGGTCGAAGCGCTTGCATCCCGTTCCAGCGAGACCTTGATACCACGCGCCCGCGCCGCTTCCACCGGAGAAGCTCCGGCCTGCGACACGACCTCGGCAATATCGTCGCGCGCAATGCGCATCTTCATCGAGCCGATCTCGACGTCGAAGTGATTCTCGCCGATCTTCTTTTTGACCACCGCCGTCCGCCCCATCGACTTGAGCTTCACCGTGTCGCCCTCGGAGACATGCTTTACCAGCGATGGCTGCGCCTGCGGATCGCCGCGGTCGGCGCCCGTCGCATGCGCGACCACGGTCGAATCGAACTGCTCGCGGAACTCCCGCCGCGCCTTGGCAATCCGCCGTTCGGCTTCTTTCGAAACCTTCTGCTGCGCCACGCGATCCTGCACCGCGTTCACCGCCTCGCGCGCGTGATACTCGAAATCGCGAAACAGCGTCTCCAGCTTCTTCTCCATTTCGCGAATCTTGGCCTGCTGCTCCTTGCGGCCTTCGTTGGCCAGTTGCGCCTTCTCGCGCTCCAACTCCTGTTCGCGCGCCCTGATGCGCGCGCGCTCATCGTCCAGCGTCCGTAAATCCGAGTGCAGCCGGTCAAGAAAACGCGCCACGTCCTGTGTCTGCGAGCCCAGCCGGCCTTGCGCCGACGAAATAATCGCCGGATTCAGCCCCAGCCGACGAGCAATGTTGATGCCGGCCGATGCTCCGGGCACGCCGATCTTCAGTTCGTAGGTCGGCTGCAGGGTGGCCTCGTCGAAGCCCACCGCCGCATTTACCACGCCCGCAGTATTCGCCCCATACACCTTGAGCGAAGTGTGGTGGGTCGAGATCATGCTCATGCACCCGAGCGCGCGAAAGTGTTCCGAGATCGCAACCGCCAAGGCCGCGCCTTCTTCCGGATCGGTCGCCGATCCCAGCTCATCCAGCAGCACCAGCGAATCCGCAGTCGACGTACGAGAGATAAAATAGATATTGGTGACGTGCGCCGAGAACGTCGAAAGATTCTGTTCGATGGACTGATAGTCGCCGATGTCGGCCAGAATCGCATCGAATACCGGCAGGTCGGCGCGATCCGCCGGCACCGGCATGCCGGACTGTGCCATCAGGGCCAGCAGGCCGAGAGTTTTTAGCGTAACAGTCTTGCCGCCCGTGTTCGGCCCGGTGATGACAAGTTGCCGGCGCTCGCCTTCCAGTTCAATCGACACCGGCACAATCACAGCTTTCTTGAGTTTCAAATTCCGCTCAAGCAGAGGATGCCGCGCCCGATGCAAAATCAGCGTAGAGACGTGGCTTGCCCCTTCTTTCGTCTCCTCAGTTTGCATGGGACGGCGAGGCGCCGTCCCAACCGCCGGCGAGGACGCCGGCGCTACGGTCGAGAGTGTCACCGCGACGCAGTTGTAATCCTCCGCAAATCGCGCCTTGGCAAACTGCAGCTCCAACTCGGCCAGCACACCGGCCGCGGCCAGAATCGCCTCCGCGTTCTCCCCGATCTGGCGCGTCATCTCCAGCAGAATCCGGTGCACTTCGGCCAATTCTTCATCCAGCAGCCGCACCAATTCGTTATTCTGCTCAATCGTCTCCAGGGGCTCAACGAAAACGGTCTGGCCGCTCGAACTCGCGCCATGCACAACGCCCGGCACGCGCCGCTTCTGTTCGACCTTCACCGGAATCACGAAGCGCTCGCCGCGGATCGTGACCAGCTCATCCTGAACAGTTCCTCCCTCGGCCAACTTTCGCAGGTGGCCGCGCAGCGATTCCTGAATCTGCCGCTTTTGCCTCTCGATCTCGCGCCGGATGCGGCTCAGCTCCGGCGATGCGCGGTCGTCCAGAGTTCCGTCCGGCAAAATCTTGTTGCGAAACACGCGCAGGAAGCTCGAGAAGTCGCCGATCCCAGCCGAAAGCGCGATCACCGCTCTCCAATCGGAGCGCATGGCCGCTGGCGGCTGACGCACGATCTCGCTCCATTCCGCCGCGCGATCGGCCACGAGGACAACGTCTCGGATCTCGGTGGTTTCCAACGCGGCTCCCGCGATGCGCGACTTTTCCAGCAGCTTCTCAACTTCAGGAAGCCCAGCGAATTCAAATCTTCCACCAACGCGGCGATACTCACGAATTTCAGTCGTAAGCACCTGCTGCGTTTCAATCCACGCGCGATCCAGCGACGACACAAGTTCCGCGATGCGGCGCAGGCCGAGCGGCGACGAGGCATATCCGGCCAGCAACTCGCGCAGGCTCTCGAACTCCAGCAGGCGCGCACTGGTGTGCGGAACAGGATTGGGCACAAATGACATGCGCTCTGATCGTACAAGAAATCCCGCCGGAAATCGGTAAGTGCGGCGACGAGGCTTTGTCGCGTCCAGAGCAAACGCAGCACGCGCGGCAATATTGGCCTAACAAGCGCAAATCCCGTGAAATCAGCCGATTCCTTGCTTCATCTGGCCATTCACCGGCGTTACTTGTCGATCCAGGCCGTTCGCGGTGCAATAGGTCTGACGGTGGTTTGGGAGCAATCTATGCGCGCCTTTGGATTTCTCGGCACACTGATCGTGGCGGCCATCGCCATGTATCTCTACTCTCTGCAGGTCAAAACGCTTGCGCCGTCTGCGGCCGGCGGCAGCGGGGAAGAAGTGGCAACCATCGCTGGCGTAAAGACTGACCTGCTCGCGATCGCAAATGCGGAGCGCGGCTACCAGGCCAGCGAGGGCAAACTCGCTACGCTCGACGAGCTGATTTCGGGGAACTATCTCACCATCAAACGGGACCGTCCTCCTTATATTTACGATGTCGAGATACTGGGCGGCGGCTTCAGGGTTACGGCTACACGCACGATCAAGGGATCTCCGGCGCAACTCTGGGTTAGCGACACCATGGAAGTGCAGGCTTCGGACTAGGGTCGTGGCTGCATGATCTTTTCTAACTTTGCATCAGCTTTCTTGGACAGACGAGGGCGGCTGTCGCTACGCCAGCGCCGAGGGCGGGGCGCCCCTTCGACAAGCTCAGGGCAGGCTCTCGGAACCGCCGGCCAGGTGCCGGCGCTACGCCCGGCTGCGGTATCTTCTCGCGGCGGCGCTACCAGGTGGATGAGGAATAGCCATCTCGGATAAGCGCTGGTGTGAGTTAGAACGCTTTGTTCGAATCCAGCAAAATGGTAACCGGCCCTTCATTCACCAGTTCCACCTGCATCATCTCCTGGAAGCGGCCGGTTTCGCAGCGTAATCCTGCCGCGCGGATTCTCTCGACAAAATATTCGTAGAGCTGGCGTGCCGGTTGAGGCGCGGCCGCCGCGTCGAACGACGGACGCTTCCCGCGCCGCACGTCGCCATACAACGTGAATTGTGAGACCACCAGGACCGCGCCACCCACTTCGGCGACCGACAAATTCATCTTGCCATCTGCGTCTTCGAAAATGCGCAGGCCAATCGTTTTCTCGGCGAGGTAATCTGCGTCGACGCGCGTATCCGCCGCTCCCACGCCCAGCAGCACCAGCAGGCCCAGGCCAATCTCTCCCGTGATTTCACCATTGACTGTGACCTTGACCGTAACTTTCGCACGGCTCACGCGCTGGACGACGGCCCGCACCTAGCGGACAGCCTCACCAAGAAGCGTCTCTTGTCCCGCCAGCGCCTGCCAGCGCCCGTTGCGGTATATAAATACATCGGTGAAGCGCACCCGCGCCACCACCTTTCCGGAAGAGTCCACCAGCGTGGCCAGCCCGCGCGTGAATCCGAAGTTGCCTTCCACGTGAGCCCGCATCTCGCTCAACTGATTCACACCCGGCTTGCGATTCGGAATGTGCTCGAGCATCTGGCTGCGGGTATGCAGCGAGCCATCCACATCGGCGTCTTCGAATTCGTCGGCCACCATGCAGGCGACTGTGTCCGCATCGTTCCGGCTGAGCGCATCCGCCCACTTCTGTTCCAGTTCGAGGAGCGCGGCATGGGTCTGGGGCTGATTCTTCGGACAATTCAGCGAGAACGCAGGCAAGGTGAGCGCCGGAAGAATCAAGGCCAGCAGGGCAGCAATAGAAATGACGCTTGAATTTTTCACTCTCGAATCGTGCCATGAGTTGGGCGCGGCGGCAAGCACGAAGCGGAAGACTGTGCGCGCGCCGTTTGCTCCCCACCCGGCCCGGGCATATTATGATGAAGTCGTCGTATCTCACTATGTTTACCGACTTCAACACCACCGATCGCTGGACGAAAAAGCAGGTGCACGTTCTCTACCAGGCGCTCATCGTGGCCATCGCCACCCGCCACGCCGATGCTGTGGACATCAAGTTCCTGGTAGATGGCCGCCCCGTGTGGGTCGCCCTGCCGCACCCGGCCTGGGTCGAATATAAGAAGCGCACCGGTAAGATGATCACCGACCCTCTGGCCAAGGAGATCGCCGGCCATTTCCTGAAAACGGCGCTGGAAACCGGGGAAGGCCTGGGCCGCGAGATGTATGCCCTTACGGTGGAGGAAACCCTCAAGCATCTCGACGCTATCGTAGCCGAGCTTGAACCGCTGGCAGCTGCCTCCCGCTAGCCAGCCCCCTGGCCGCAAGCTGCGGATCAAGGCCGGGAGTTCCATCACAACGGGCTGTGATCTTTGACACATTCGCCTCTTGACGGGATGAAGATAATCAACCAGCCGCCCCGGTGAGGATTGCGCTTGTTGGGCGGTGGGTGAGGACTCGGCACTTGGAAAGAGGGACAATACTGCTCCTGTCCTTCACGGCTGGGCAGGGTCTTTTCGTTCGCCACGCGTATCCGCCTGCGGAACCTGCTCACGGCGGGCGCGGAATTGAAAAAGTTGAGGTTGTTCCCGGTTCGAAGAAAGGATTCTTATGGCCAGCCATATTCTAGATACGGAGAGTGTGACCGATTTGAACGGTGGAACGAAACACAAAAACCTGGTGGCCTGGGTTGAAGAGGTCGCGCAACTCTGCAAACCGGATCGAGTGTTCTGGTGTGACGGGTCCGACGATGAGTACCAAGCGATGATCCGGCTGATGGTCCTGGCCGGCACAGCGATTCCGCTCAACGAGGAGAAGCGGCCGAACAGCATCCTTGTCCGCTCCAGCCCGGCTGACGTGGCCCGGGTCGAGGAGCGGACGTTCATCTGTTCGCGCACCCGGGACGACGCCGGTCCGACCAACAACTGGGAAGATCCGGCGAAGATGAAGGCGAAGCTGGCGCAGCTCTATGCCGGTTCCATGGCCGGGCGAACCATGTATGTGGTCCCCTACAGCATGGGTCCGATTGGCTCGCCGATTGCAAACATCGGGGTAGAGATTTCAGACTCGCCGTACGTGGTGGCGAACATGCAC
This sequence comes from Terriglobales bacterium, assembly GCA_049300475.1. Lineage (GTDB taxonomy): Bacteria > Acidobacteriota > Terriglobia > Terriglobales > Acidobacteriaceae > Acidiflorens. The sequence continues at coordinate 15,259 of JBAQJU010000192.1, forward strand.
ATCATGGCCCGCATCGGCACGCGCGTGCTCGACGTTCTCGGTGCCGATGGCGAATTTGTCCGCGGATTGCATTCAGTCGGCGCGCCGCTCGGGCTGAATGAACAGGACGCGGCCTGGCCGAACAACGCTCAGGAAAAATACATCTGTCATTTCCCGGAGACACGCGAGATCTGGTCCTACGGCTCCGGTTACGGCGGCAACGCGCTGCTCGGCAAGAAATGTCACGCCCTGCGGATCGCCTCAGTGCAGGCGCGCGACGAGGGGTGGCTGGCCGAGCACATGCTCATCCTCAAGATGACCAGCCCGGCGGGCGAGGTCAAGTTCATTACTGGCGCGTTCCCGTCGGCCTGCGGCAAGACGAACCTCGCCATGCTGATCCCAACCATCCCGGGTTGGAAGGTCGAGACCATTGGCGATGACATCGCCTGGATGAAGTTCGGCGCCGATGGCCGCCTTTACGCGATCAACCCGGAATACGGCTTCTTCGGCGTGGCCCCGGGGACGAGCATGAAGTCGAACAAGAACGCCATGCTCACCATCACCAGGAATTCGATTTTCACCAATTGCGCCATCACGCCCGACCGCGACATTTGGTGGGAGGGCATGACGGATGAGAAACCGGCCGAGTTACTCGATTGGTTGCGCCGTCCGTGGACGCCGCATTCCCTTCGCAAGGCAGCCCATCCCAATGCCAGGTTCACCACTCCCGCGCATCAATGCCCAGTCATCGCTCCGGAGTGGGAGGATCCGCGGGGAGTGCCGATTGACGCGATTCTATTCGGAGGCCGCCGCGCCGGCGTTGTGCCGCTCGTGACCGAGGCCTTCAACTGGCAGCATGGAACGTTTTTGGGCGCAACCGTCAGCAGTGAAACCACGGCGGCGACCACCGGCCAGGTCGGCCAGCTTCGCCGCGACCCCATGGCCATGCTTCCCTTCTGCGGCTACCACATGGGCGATTACTTTGCCCACTACCTCAAGATCGGCGAACATGAAGGCGCAAAACTCCCCCGGATTTATTACGTCAACTGGTTCCGTACCGACGATAACGGAAAGTTTCTCTGGCCCGGTTACGGAGAGAACAGCCGGGTTTTGAAATGGGTATTCGAGCGCTGCCAAGGCACCGCTCATGCCGTGGAGACGGCGATTGGGATGCTTCCTAAGCCCGCCGATCTCGATACCGAAGGCCTGGACTTGCGGGAGGAGGATCTTCGCAACCTGCTGAGCGTCGATATTGACGGATGGCTCGCCGAGATTCCGCTCATCCGTGAGCACTTTGCCAAATTTGGCACACGTCTTCCCGAGGCCCTGAACCACGAGGTGGAGGAACTGGACCAGCGGCTACGGCACAGTATCACTCGAACCGGAAAGATGAGCAGGTTTGCCAAAGTCAGCAAGCTCGGCAAGAAATCAGAAGACTAACCGCATCGCAAAACTGTATTGCATAATTGCAGCCCGGGAGAGATTCTTCCCAGGGCTGTGCCTTTTCAGTCCTTCGCTGAAGACATGATTGCTACAGCGGTACTGCGCTGCGTTGTTTTTTCCCTTACCCCTGGTCGCCTGCGGCTTCAATAGTTACTGAGCGGTCAATCCACCCGAAAACGAAGACGAGGAGAGCGAAGACCTGCAGAGTGGAAAGATCTAACGAGTGAAAATCCGGGACTTGAGAGCTGAACCCCGAGTTTGACAACCAATAGCTGAGAACTAATTCCGCGCCAGTTCCTGCCCCAGCAGCGTGGCATTGCTCGCAAAGCAGAGCGCGGTTTCGGAATCGACCGTGCCCGCGCGGACCAGCTTCGCGATCTCAGCATCGAAGTGCTGCATGCCTTCGCGCTCGCTGGCCTTCAGGCAATCGAGAATGGTGCGCCCCGGACGTTCTCCCTGTTCCACACAATCGCGTGTGCGCGAATTCGATTTCAGAATTTCAACGACCGCAATCCGTTCCCCCCGGTCGGCACGCGGGATCAGCCGCTGCGCGATGATATAGCGGAAAGTTTTGGCGAACCGTTCCCGCACCGATTGCTGTTCCGCCGCCGGAAAGGAGCCGATCGTCCGCTCCACGGCCTTCGCAACGTCCACCGTATTCATGCTCGAGAGAATCAGGTGACCGTTTTCCGCCGCCTCCAGCAGGATTTCAAGAGTTTCGCGATCGCGGATTTCGCCCACCATAATCGCCCGCGGCGCCTGCCGCAGGGCCGCCCGCAATGCGAGCGCAAAATTGGGCGCGTCGCTGTGCAGTTCGCGTTGGTGCACCGTCGATTTCTTGTGCTTGTGCAGGAATTCAATGGGATCTTCGATGGTCAGAATGTGATAACAATAATCGCTGTTGATCCGGTCAATCAGGGCCGCCAGCGTCGAAGACTTTCCCGACCCGCTTCCTCCGGCTACCAGAATGATGCCATTCCGCGTATTGGCCGCATCTTCCAGTTGCGCGGGCAGCCGCAGAGAACTGAAGGTAGGTATGACGGTGGGAATTACACGCATCACCACTGCGCAACTCCCGCGCTGGATAAAAATATTGACGCGGAAGCGCGCCGCACCCGGCAATCCATACGAAACATCGCACGAGCCCTGCTCGCGCAGCGTGTTAAGGGCCTGCTTGTTGGTGCCGATCAGGTCGGCCGCAATCCGCCGCGTGTCATCGGCGGAAAGTATCCCGACTCCAGCCATTTCGACCGCCGTAAGCTGCCCGTGAATCTCAACCTGTGGAGGACGTCCGGGCGAGAAAATCAGATCGCTTACTTTTTCGGAGGCGCGCAGCATGCCGGCGAGCAGAACCGGGGTCGGGACCGAGCCCGTTCCGTGCACGCCTTCAAAGGCAATCGCAATCGGGGAGTTCCCCGGAGCCGCCACGCTACGCACTCCAATCAATCAGAATTGCCACAGGGGAGACCAAGCCGCAAGACAGCGGTGGCTCTGCGTTGACTGTAACGCGATTGTGCCGGAGAACGAAGGACAGTTAGGCCATAGACCTCGGTAACTGAAGACAGTACCCAGTGCCGGGTACTGGCAACTGGGTACTGGGTACTGACTTTATGCTATTTCTTGACCGCCTTTTTCTTGGTTCCGAAGCTGGTTTCGATCGTGGAGCCAATGTGGTCCAGCATAAGTTTTGCGGTCGGTGCCATCGGGCCATTCGGATCGAGCTCGAGGTATTTCTGGAATGCCTCCGCCGTACCAGGGGGATCGACCACCTTGTTGTTCTTGTCCGTGGTTTCCTTGCCAATCAGGTTGATGCCTTTCCAGTAGTAGGCCAGGGCCTTGTTTGGGTCGGCGGCAATCACTTTATCGAAAGCGACGATCGCGTCATCAACCTTGCCCGAGTTGGTGAGCACCGCGCCCTCGTTGAAATAGTAGACAGCGGCGTTTGCGGGATATGCCTGCGCGGCCTGGTTATAGGCAGCGATCGCCTCGTCGATCTTGTTTTCCTTGGAATAGGCCTCGCCCATATTGTTGTAGAGGCTCGCCATTATATCGCTGTTCTTGGGATCCTTTTGCGCCTGTTCGGAGGCCTTCCGCAGATCGATCGCTTTCTGGTAATCCGCGGCCGCCATCTCATAACGCTGCTTTTTCTGATCCAGATCAGCCTGCTTGGGCGCCGACAGTCGATAGGCATCCGCCAACTGCGCCCAGACCGGGTCGCGCGTGCTGTCGATCGCATTGGCTTCGTTCAGGGTTGCGATGGCTTGGTCGTAGTTTCCGGCACTGGAGTCCGCGCTCGCCTCTCTAAGTTTTGCGTTGAGGGACGTGACCGTCGTCTGCTCCTTGCTGGCCTTCGCCCGCTGCTCCTCATCGGCCTTGATCTGCTCGGGTGTCTTGCCCTGTCCTTCGGCCGCTTTTACCTGCTCTTTTTTAAGGTCAATGTCCTGGTCTACTTCATCCAAGCCGACGGGGATACCGTTGATGCTCCAGAGCTGTTTGCCGTCTTTGGTGAGCTTCAGGTTGTACTTGCCGGGAACTATGCCGAGCGAAAAGTACTCACCTTTATTGTTGGTTTTGAGGGTGTAGCTGTGGCCGGTTTCGACGCCCACCCACTCCACTGCCGCTCCGGCGATCGGTTTTCCGTCCACGTCTCTGCAAACTCCTTTCACGCTGCCCGTAGTCTGCGAAAACGCCAGTGGGGCCATCAGCCCCACGGCGAGCACGAGCAGAACAGGAAGGATGAAATATTTCTTCATGATGAGCCTCCCGGCAAGAACCTGAAATTTTCTCAACTAGCTTTTCGAATCTAAACCTTTTTAGTCTTTCAACTCCTACCTGACTTCCGAATCCGATCTATCTCACTTGTCATCCTGAGCGGAGTAAGGCGAATGCCAAACGGAGTTGAAGGCCCCTACTCCCCGCAAAACTCAATCTCTCATTTTCGCGCAGCCGTCTCCGCATACGGAATCGGATCCTCCGCGCCCGCCTCGCGAAACGCGCGCAGCCGCAGTCGACAGCTGTCACAAACGCCGCAGGCCCGATCTTCGCGCTGATAGCATGACCACGTTAAATCGAAGGGCGCATTCAGTTCAAGGCCAAGGCTCACAATCCCGGATTTGCGCAGGCCAATGAGAGGCGTCACCACCTGAATCGCGCCTTCCTTCGTGCCCGCCCGAACCACTTCGTTGAACGCTCGATAATACTCCGGTCGGCAATCCGGATAACCGGAACTGTCCTGCTCCACCGCCCCGATGTAAACCTTTTCGGCGCCCAGAACCTCCGCCCAACTCACCGCGACCGCCAGAAAATGCGCGTTGCGGAATGGGACATATGTGACCGGCACGCCCGTACCGGTCTTTTCTCCTTCAGGAACGCTGATGCCGGGATCGGTCAGAGCGGAGCCCCCAATGGCGCGCAGCGCTTCATTACGCACTAGGAGACGGTCATGAATCCCCAGCCGGTCGCAGATGGCTTCAAAGGCGCGCCGTTCGCGCAGTTCAGTACGCTGTCCGTAACTGACATGCACGGCCGCCGCCGCGTAATCGCGCGCAGCCAGCGCAGCGCAAACACAGGAATCCATGCCCCCGCTCAGGAGAACGATTGCGCGCGAAACGGAAGGATCGGACGAACGGGTCATCGGCACTTCATCTGTACTCAGGCGGTCGCCTTCAGTCCGATTTTACGCCCCGATTCTACGCCACGTTCGATCGAATCGGGGTCGGCCACGGAAACGATCTGGATGCCTCAGCATTGCAAGCGCACAGCAACTCCATATGTAGTCGTCGCCTTCGTGCATAATGATCTCGAGAATCTCAGTATCGTTCTCGGTGCGAGCCTCTTTCACGTGAAAATCTGAGGCGAAATCCATTCGTTCCCTTTCGCTCATCGGGCCGACGTTGGCGAATGCCTCGGTCGATTGCGTTATGCGCCACAGGCTGTGGCATAGAGTCGTAGGACAACCCGGATGTGCTCGCGAATCAGATCTGCAGAACGCGCGGGTAGCCGCCCAGACCGGACGGTTTCATATTGTGATGGCAAGTATTGACTCAACAAGGTTGGCGGCACTACGCAGACATCAAGGTTGGCGCGAAGGTGGGCCAACTCTTCCTGAACGGTCGCATCCACCCAGTAATAGCGGCAACGATCGCTGGAACTGTAAACGCGGGCGAGGCGTACTTCGTCTTCATTGCCCCGGTAGTACGAACGCCAGTGAGCCGGATTGCGCAACATGGCTGCTTCGAGCGCTTCCCTGACCTGCGAGAGGCGAACTCCACTGCGATGGCCGAGTAGTTCCCGCTCGATTGCGCCCAAGGCAAAGACGGCCTCGCGAAACGCATACGTCAGCCAGGGGCCCACTTTCAAGATCGCGAAGTGATCCTCCACCATCCGCGCCAGAGCACGGGGCGACTGGTAGTCCGTGGAGTGCGCCTCGTAGACCAGCGCCGGATGCCCGGGCAGCGCGCCTGAAAGAGCCTGCGCCTTGTTGTGGTCATACTCAAAGATCACGTTTTCGCCAAACTCGACGCCCGGTTGCACGACGACTCCAATCACTCTCTCCCACGCCTCGGACAGTTTCTGCTCATGAAAAGCTGCGCGGAAGGCTCCCAAAGAGCGATGCAACTGCCCGACCGTGGTCACGCTTGGAGCCTCTCCGACGAGGGTCTCTCCACCGGGCGTCGGAACCTCAGTGCCAACCACGTAGAAAGGTCGGGGTGATCCCGGCGGCAACCGTTGGCACGCCCTCTCTGCCACACTACAGAGGATGGCCGCTCGCTGGGCAATCGTGCCGTCTGCGAGACCCGGCCCGCCATCGTCAGCGCAAGTCATGCTGGCGTCGAGATGAATCTTCGTATATCCCGCAAGCACGCAGTCACGAATCAGATCGCACGCCTTCCGCATAGCGGTTTCGGACGGCTGATCCCTCCACGGATACGGCCCGAGATGGTCTCCGCCCAGCAGCACGCGTTGCCTTGGGAGTCCCGCTTGTTGAGCTGCGGAGTGAACAAACTCAGCGAATTGATCAGGCGTCTGTCCCGTGTAACCGCCGAACTGATTCACCTGGCTCGATGTGGACTCGACAAGCAGGACTGAGCCGTTCTCCATGGACTGCCGTATGGCCGCATCGATGACGCTCGGGTGAGCGGAACAGACGGCGTACACCCCCAGTTTCTCGCCGTTGCGGTTGCGGCGAATCACATCCTGGAGGAGGCTACCGGCGTGGTCGTGATTCGGTTCCAACGTCGTCGTCATTCCGGCCGGTCTCCCACCAGCAGGTGCTTGTCGAATCCCACGGAGATTGGTGCGGTCGGATCCCGCACGCTACCCAGGTCTTTCCTTACCCAGGCTCCTCTGGCCCTGCATTTTACGCTTGACGGTCGAGTAAGAAAAAAAAGACGGTTTTCAAACCCAGTACGCGACTTTGGACGATCCATTCCCCTCCGGTCTGCCGGCATCCCGGTTGGAAAGGTACGGCCCAACTCGCGATGTGGGGATTCGCTGATGCCGACGATCTCGGAACAACGGAAGCACAGAAGACGAATATTCGCGCAGGCGAAAAAGGTCCAATTGGCGATTCCGGTGAAGGTCAACATCGGACTACGGGAGGCGCCAGAAATGTTGGCACGGCGGGCCGTGATTTCGACAGTTATACTGACACTCGCTGCAGGACACCAAGGGTTTCACGGCGGCCTTCTTCGTGGAGCAGTTGGTCCGACTGTTGCTAATCGGTCGCCCACTCAAGACAACCCCGGCTTGATGCCGGTAAGCCCGAACTGCTGATCTGGAGTCCGTCGCAAGTCAATGGTTGCGCCTTGTTTTGTCGGAGCGTCAGGCCACCTGAACTCAGCATCCGGCTGCAGAAAAATCTGTTCGCTGTAGGTCGCAGGGCACACCTTGGCATGGGTTGCCGGCATATCAAAGACGGTCGTCCCGCATTCGAGGAAGCAATGATCTGGGAAGGCGAGTGTTCGCGAATTGGCGGATCAGGCCGAGATTTGAGCAGCAAGGCATCGACCTTCGCCTCGGCGAAACGACGGATCTGTGCCAGAGGGTCCTCGGTACCGTGAATTGGACCGAGCACCAAAGCATGATCGAAGGCGACTACGAGCGCCGTTACCGTTGGGAGGAACGGCTACGGTGTTGACGCGAATCAACTCGCGCAGCAGGCCCAGAAGATCACGCCGAAGAGGACGAAGGAATTTACGGGCGTCCTTCGCCACGGCGAAGTAGGAAGCTGGAAGATTCTCGATCATCGTACGACCCTCCTATATTCAGTTGTGGCTCCGGCATGAGCTAACTCGGCGGCCACGCTCCGGGAGCCTTCGAGTGAGCCCAATGCATGCGAGCCGTTAATTACCTGCTCCTTCAAAATGCGCTTCGATCTCTTCCAGTGTTTTCCCTTTTGTTTCCGGCAGAAAAAACGCGGCCGTGACGAAGTAAATTACGGTGCAGGCGGCAAAACCGAAAAACATGGCGGCGTAGCCATGCTTGCCGACGGTCGGAAGGAACACAGCGGCAATGGTCGTTGAAACCGCCTGGTTAATCAACAAGGCAATGCTCATGCCGTTGGAGCGAATGCGGGTCGGCATCAGCTCGGAAAGCGCCAGCCACACACAGACTCCCGGCCCCACTGCGTAAAACGCCATGAACACGAAAAGCGTGATGGCGACCCGCATTCCGCTGCGCTGGCTAGGCAAGGGAGTGATCAGCGCATTGTCGATTCGCAGCGGGGCCCGGCGCGCGGCATCGAGATTGCCAAAGGGATTCGAAAAGAACGCCACCACTTTGTTGGCGGGCACACAGCTTTCGCGCGTGATTGCGATCGGGGTCGCGGCGCTGTCGTCGGAACGCGCGGCCTTAGTCGCGGCGCGGAAGTCTCCATACGAGTAGATGACGACCAAAGAGGTGGGGCGGCTCCCCACTCGCTGCGCAGCGTCTCCGGCTGGGCTCAGCAGCGTCTCGGCCAGCTTTTGGTTATACGTGAGCGCGATCTTCTGATCCGCAGTGGCCATGGATTGAACCGCGTCCCGAGAGTCCACCCGCAACTTTTCCGACCGGCGGAATAGCAAGCCGGTGCAGACGAGCGACACGATGATGCCAGCGCTGCCCACCGACAGCAGGAACTTCCGTCCCTTGCGATCCACCAGCAGCACGCCGCCAATCGTCATCAGGAAATTCACGATCGTGAAAATAACGTAACCCCAGTGCGCCTGGACATCGGAAAGACCACTCTGCAAAAGAATGTTGGTGTTGTAGCCGATGATGGAATTGACGCCGGTGGCTTGGTTGCAAGCGAGAATCACGCAGGCCAGGACAAACGGAATCACGTACTTGCGGCGCAGCAGCGATTCCTTGACCTTGGCACCGGTTGAGTTTTGGGCTTCCTCAGCGGCCGCCGTTTGCTCCATCTCGGCCAGCTCAACATCGGCTTGCTCGTTGGTGCGAGAGCGCAGAAGCGCGACGTAGGCTGCCTCCCGTTTGCCGCGGCGAAACAGCCAGCGCGGTGATTCCGACACCATGAGGCTGCCGATCACGAACAGGATCCCGGGGGGCAGCGAAACCCAGAAAATGCTGCGCCAAGCCGTGTCTTTGAAGGCAAACAGCCTCGCAGGGTCGCCCAGCCCCGCCACCTCTTGGACGCGAATACTGAAGAACATGCCAACGATGGCCGCGGTCACGATGCCGAGTGTCAGCAGCCATTGGAAGATGCCCGTCCCCTTGCCGCGGCTCGAGGCTGACAGGCATTCCGCCAGATACAGCGGAACCACCACACCAATCAGGCCGGCGCTGATGCCCTGTAACAGGCGGCCCAGAACCAACGACTCGTAACCATGCGACAGCGCAATCATGGGAATGCTGAAGACAAACAGCAATCCGCTGAGCATCATCAGCGGCTTGCGCCCGATCCAGTCGGCGAGCGCGCCCGCAAACAGGGTTGAGATCACGCTGCCGAGGAGCACGGCGGCGACGACGATGGAAAGCTGGCCTGCATTCAACCCGGAGGTAGCTTCCAGATAGGGCAAAGCCCCCGCAATGATGCCGACATCCACGCCATAGAGCAATCCGCCAAGTCCTGCGACCAGCAGGAGGAAGCGGTTGTAGCCAGCTTTTTCGTCGCGTGACACAGTGGCTGCCCTTTGGCCTTTAGCTTATAACCCAATTGCGGTTAGTAGATGAAATTCGGCGTTCCAATTTCAGCGGCTGCGGGCGCGGCAATGCCAAGCTTTCAACTTGCCGAATCATCCGAATTTCAGCGCACCAGACGGCGCGTTGGGAGATTATGGTACGACATTCGGGATGATCACCTCCGCCTACTCACCGCGGGTCTTGCAATTAGCTCTGAAGTACATCTTTTGAGGTTGTTCGATACCGGCCAACCCAGCGCCAAGTCCGCCCAGACTTGGCGCTGGCTCGCTTCGGATGAGAAATCGGTTCACGCCGTTTTTCGAATTCGAACAACGTATCGGCGAAAGGCATGATCAATTAGGGATTCGTTGCCGCTGAGCCACGCTGGGATTCATGAATTTCCAGACGCCTTCAACCTTGACGCTCTGCACTACGCGCACACGCCTGTTCGCCATCAAGGGTGGATTCCGGCGGAATTATGCCCTGAAACGGTCAAATTTCGGCCAAATATTTCGAGGCTCGCGTTTGCGCCTGTGAATACGCTGCCTCTAGAAGGCTGGCGGAGGGAGAGGGAGCCTCGGCTCAAAAGGAGCCTTCCCGACAGTAGGGCCTGAATTCTACAGCTTGAAATACACGCAATAAACAGGGCCCTGTAACCAGAATGTTTGCCCTGTAGTGTGTGGCTAGCCTGAAAAACGGTCAAATCGGTCAAATGGCAGAACGGTCTTGTCGTCGCACTAGAAGAATCATGATGTCATGACTTCATGACGGCTCGGAGTGGAAAACGACACCGAAATGTCTCCAGTTGACAGTCCTGCCTGAAATCTCCGCACTCGCATCCACTTCTTGCCGACTATCCGCTCGGAAACTCGCTCGTTCACTTCCCCTAAGCCCGTTTGAACGAAGCCGCTTTGCGGCGGACGCGACCGCGTACTCGAAGGAAGCGGCATCGGAGATGATCGTTGTGCTCAAACATTCGTCGAGCACTGCGTGTCGCTCGTCGTCGGTCATCCCTTCACAGCGGGTCAACCGCCCACTTACGCGCACCAGCAGTACCAATATTTGTAAACCGGGTTGTAAAGCGCCTTACACGACAGACCCGCAGAACACCCAGCCCCCTTACAATTTGTTGTGCCTACTTGATTGCAGATTGGGTATCCGTCTATTTTAATAGTTTCGGGAGGGACACCCAACCGCTGACCTTCCGATTGTTGAAGGTCTGCCAGAGTGCCCGCCACTAGCTTCTGCTTGCCATTGACCTCGATAATTTTTATTCCGTACGGCAAGTGAAAGTGGGTAAGGTCTACTGAGGCTAGTTCGGCGCTTACCCCGGGAGTCTTTTCCCCCGATTCAAAAATCTGGATGCCATTTTGGTCTTTCACAATTTCCTCCGAAAGATGACTAGGTCTCTGACCGCATAATCTGGTTTCTTTTGTAACCGAACTTCAGGCGTGCCTTTTTGCGGGTAAAGCGCCAGTCGATGGTGACCCGATTACGATTCATTCTCCGGCCCCAGGCCCTGGCTTC